>NZ_CBVY010000007.1:72256-77771 GCF_000513435.1 Halorubrum sp. AJ67
GACGAGCGCCGGGAGCCGCTGCGTGCCGGCCCCAGCCGGGGATGATCCCCAGATCGATCTCCGTCTGGCCGAGGACCGCGCTCTCGGCGGCGACCCGGAGGTCGCAGGCGAGCGCGAGTTCACAGCCGCCGCCGAAGGCGTAGCCGTCGACGGCGGCTATCGTCGGCGCGGGGAACGTCTCGATGGCGTCCGCGACCCGGTGGCCGAGTTCGGCGTACGCCTGCGCCTCGGGGGTCGACAGGTCGACCATGTGGCTAATGTTATTTTTGTATACTAAACTATTTATAACCGGGGGCAGAACACAGAGGTATGCCATACGTTGGCTCAAGCGTGGACGAATCTACGAAAGAGAAGTGGGAAGAACACCTCGAACAGTCGTCTTACGGCTCTATGAGCGAACTTGTACGTGGTTCGGTACGAAAAGAAATCCAGTCAGACGGTGACTCAAGCGGATCTACAAGCGGACAGTCCTTAGAGGTAGACCGGCTGAAAGAACAGCAACAGGACACCATACAGAAGATTGAGAACCTACAGGAAGTCGTAGAAGAAGCTCAGAAAGAACGGGAAAAGACAGAATATCCCGAGGATATAGTAGCAGCTGCTCACGACATAGCGGGCGAGATGGATACTGTTTCCCGGGATGAACCCCATCCCATAGCGGATGAGAGATACAGGGAACTTTCCAAGCTCTCGGCGGAACACTTCGGTGACAAAAATGAGAGAGACAAGATAGAGGCGGCTCTGAACTATCTTGATGAAAACGTTTCGTGGATCGTCAAACGTCCGGTACTCCCAAGCGAATACTACAGGGTGGAGGATTGAAGATGTGGGACGAATTTCAGGAATACCTGACGTACCTCCAAGTGGATAAAGCTGTAGCAGAGAAAACACTACAGACCCGTAGTCGATCGCTCGAAGATTTTACTAACTACTGCGAATCGAATGAAATATACGACATTTCAGAAGTAGACCGCCGTACAATCTCAAAATACATAGATTATCTCGTCGCAGAAGGATTCGCCTACAATACGATAATGAAAGAGCGGTATCTGTCGATCGGAGCTACCCTTCGGTTCCTCTATCGGGAAAGGCGGATGGACAAGTCGGTAATGGAACGGGTAGATAACAGCGCGATGAAAAGGAAGGCCCGAAATGCCATGTCAGCACAAGAGAAGAAAGACGAAAATGAGCCACCCGCGCATCTATCGAAGGCAGAGGTGTATGAGCTTGCTGAAAACGTAGGACCGCCGTCTGACAGAAACTCACTCCTAATTAAACTGATGTTTTGGACGGGCATTAGGGCAAGCGAAGCTGAATTGATAGAAATTGGCGATATAGACCTTGAAGCGCCAAGTATCAGCGTTTACTCACCAAAGACGGACACCACTCGAACAGTATCCTACCCAGCTCCCGAGATCAATCCGGAACTTCGAGACTGGATACACAACGGAAGGCTCCGATATAAGGACGCAGACGCATCAGATCGTCTCTTTTTGGGGGAGAACGGTCCAATAAACAAACATCGAATTAATAAGGTCGTGAGAAACGCCGCAGACACCGCAGGACACCAAAAGGAAGAACGAACCACCAAAGACGGAAACACTCGCTTAGAGTCGACCGCACACATATTACGACACTCTCACGCGATGTACTACCTCAACGAGGAAGGGAAAAGCATGGAAGTCATTTCCCAACACCTCGGACACTCGTCTCTCTCTGTCACAGAACAATTCTACGCACAGACAACGGAAAAGACATTGATAGACGAGTTTAGCTAAACGCCCCAAACTCCGGAACCGGATCAGGATGGTTTACCCACATCACTCCCCGGGTAAACGTCACGAGATGCCACCTTGACGTACTTCTTGTGGAGGTCGGCACTACGCACAGAAACGTCAAAAACAGAACCTGAATCGTAGTTTAGATCATGTTGAAAAGCATATTTTCAGCTAATGCGCCGATAACCGGCATACCTGCTAATTGAGCCTGTTTACCACGCTTTTCCCACTGTTGTGCCCGTTCCGTAGTATCGATCAGTTCGTGATTGATAATCCCATCTGGATGATACCGGTCGCCTCGGAGATCGTCCAACATCTCGTTCGCAGAAACTTGATGAATGTCTACCATGCTATCTGGAGCAACACGTAGATCCCAGTCAAAATGATCTTTTAATTCCGTCCCACTCATATTTAATACCGCATCGCGTCCCACATCAACGCCTATATCAGTCTTTTCACCACCACTAAATCTACTATCTACAATACTTGCTGTCGAATTACTGATTGAAAGATTGCTTTTCTCGTTGTTTTCTGCTACAGTATTAATAAATTGGTGATTTCCACCACGAATATCAAATCCAGAACCCCCGTTGTTGGAGGCCTTACAATTGATAAATCTTACCATACCGTCATTAGTGTCTGGAGGTATATAATGATTCATCTACCGGAGTGAAAGTAAAATAGTCACCTAAGACCATTTCCTCCTCGCACGTGGGTGACGCGCATTACCGCAACGCAGTATATATTATACAGTACTGATCTCTCAATACGTATTCAATGAGGTTCTCCCTCCGCAACGTAAGGAGAACACAGCAATTTCTATTGTGTGGGGGTCAGCAAGGTTCGAACCTTTGAGTGCGGGGAGTCTCTGTCTCTCGCTCAATGCGTCTAAACTCTTTAGAAGTATTCTCACCGTCTCTGAGGAGCTTCCATTCTCCCTCATTCCCCATTCTCTCATGACCGGAAAATTGGGGGAGTATCTTACCCTCTCTCAGAAGCGCACAGTAGCCTCTCAGTGGATTTGATTTTGAGACGCCCCGAGGTACATACAATCCCACAAAAACAAACACGAAGCGTGATAGATGCCTTAGATTACCAAAAATTTTGACTTTGTTCTGTTAGACTGATCAATTGGGTGAATTCCAGCTATATTTTACCGATCTCTCGGAGAATCTCACTTACACAGAGCGCGCAGAAAGGTGTCAATGATCTAACTGCCTCCGTCGCTCACTCATTCGACTACGGACAGGCGTCATGTTATATACTGTTTAGAAGTTATAGACAACTTGTGGCTGATGTCCGCGCCCGCGACGAACGCCTCGTCGCCCGCGCCGGCGACGACGAGAGCGCGCTCTCGATCGCTTCGAGCGTCTCGGCGGTGAGCGCGTTGAGCTGTTCGGGTCGGTCGACGGTGATCGTCGCGACGCCGCGGTCGTCGACATCGAACGCGATGGGCTCGCTGCTCATACGTTTCTCGTCGCGGGGCGGGATGAAAACGATTCGGCAGGCGGATCCGGCGTTCGGCGGACGGATCCTCGTCTCGGTCGTTAGACCTCTTCGCGGCTGTCGATCCCGGTGTAGATGAACCACGCCGTCGTGTACACGCCGACGAACAGCAGGTACCCGACGACCAGACCCCCGAGCTGTCGGCTCGCGAGGCCGCCGGGAAGCGTCCGCGAGAGGATCCCGAGGGCGATCGCGAAGACGACGAGCGAGAACAGTCCGGAGAGGGCGTACACGCCGAGGTCGGATGTGAGGCGGTCGCGCACGCCCTCACCAACGAGTTCCCGTTACATACCCCCATCGGTCGCCGGCGCGCCCGCGCCGCGAGGCCGACGACGGCCGCGCTCGGCTCGACCCGTTGCGCGGATTGCAACCCATATATGCCCCCGGCTACACGTGACGGTATGAACGGGAACCGGTTCGGCCGACTCTTCCAGCTGACGACCTATGGCGAGAGCCACGGCGACGCGATGGGCGTCACCGTCTCCGGCGTGCCGGCGGGCGTCGAGCTCGACGAGGAGGCGATCCAAGCGCAGCTCGCCCGGCGCAAGCCGGGCCAGTCGATGATCACTACCTCGCGAGGCGAGCCGGACGAGGTCGTCGTGAACTCCGGCGTTCAGGACGGTTACACCACCGGCACGCCGATCGGGATGGTGATCCAGAACAAGGACGCTCGCTCGGGGAAGTACGAGCCGTACGTCACCGCGCCGCGCCCCTCGCACGGCGACTACACCTACTCCGCGAAGTTCGGCACGCGCAACTGGGGCGGCGGCGGGCGCTCCTCGGCGCGCGAGACGGTGAACTGGGTCGCGGCCGGCGCGGTCGCCGAGCAGGTGCTCGACGCCTCCGACCACGACGTCGAGATCAAAGCGCACGTCAACCGCATCGGCGACGTGGAGGCCGACGCGGTGAGCTTCGAACAGCTCCTCGAACGCTCGGAGGAGAACGACGTGCGCTGTGCCGACCCCGAGGCCGCCGCCGAGATGCAGGAGCTGATCGAGGAGTACCAAGAGCGGGGCGACTCCATCGGCGGCTCGGTCTACTTCGAGTGCCGCGGCGTCCCCCGCGGGCTCGGCTCGCCGCGGTTCGACAGCTTCCCCGCCCGGCTCGGACAGGCATTGTTCGCGATCCCGGCCACGACGGGCGTCGAATACGGGCTCGGCAGGGACGCGACGGATGTGACCGGCAGCGAGCGCAACGAGGACTGGACGTTCGACGACGGCGAGTCGTTCGACCACGTCGAGAGCGACGAGGGCGACCCCGTCCCGGTCGGCAACGACCACGGCGGGCTTCAGGGCGGGATCACCACCGGCGAGCCGATCTACGGCGAGGCGACGTGGCACGCGCCCACCTCGATCCCGAAACAGCAGCGTTCGGCCGACTGGGAGACCGGCGAGGAGAAGGAGATACAGGTCGTCGGCCGCCACGACCCCGTCCTCCCGCCGCGGGCCGTCCCCGTCGTCGAGGCAATGTTGTACTGTACGGTCCTCGATTTCATGCTGCTGGCCGGTCGGATCAACCCCGACCGCGTCGACGGCAACCCCGGACAGTACGACACCGACTACCACCCGAGCAGTCCGGACAACGAGTAGCTCGCACCGGCTGGGCGGTATCGAGCCTCTCCGTCACACCGTGACGACCGCGTCGACGACGACCAACAGCACGAACCCGACGAGGAACGCCGTGGTCGCGGCGTCTGCGTGCCCGTGGCCGTGCGAGGAGGGGATCAGCTCGCGGAAGACGACCGCGAGCATCGCGCCGGCGGCGAAGCCGGACGCGATCGGAAAGAGCCCGGTTCCGAGCCCGACCAGCAGGTAGCCGAACACCGACGCGACGACCTGCGGGACGACCCCCGAGAGCGCGGTGTACCAGAACACCCGCAGGTTCGACATCCCGGTTTCTGCCATCGGCACCGCGAAGGCGAACCCGTCCGGCACGTTCTGGAGACCGATCACGACCGCGAGCACGAGCGCGACCTCGTTCAGCCCGGACGCGAACGCGACGCCGATCGCCAGCCCCTCCGGCGCGTTGTGGAGGGTGATCGCGCCGCCGATCAGTAGCGCCTTCCGGAGGGTCGCGTCGCGGTCGCCGACGACTCCCGCGTCCTCGTCGCTCGCCCTCGACGACTCGACATCGGTCCCGCGGTCCCCCGACGTCCCGCCTCCCTCGGGGTCAGCGACCGGGTCACCGGTCGGCAGCCCGGCCTCGACGGCGTCGTCGGCCGTGGCACCCCC
>NZ_CBVY010000007.1:82584-84663 GCF_000513435.1 Halorubrum sp. AJ67
CGCCGAGCGCGCCGTCGCCGCCGACCACGAGTGGATCGCGGTCGTCGACGGGACCGTCGCGGCCGGCGCTCCGGGCGCGTCGATGAGCGGGTACGATCGGGACCTCGATCGCCGGTTCGGACTCGACGTGCACGCGCCGAACGCCCGACCGGCGGCCGTTCAGGCCGATCAGGGAGCAATCTACTACTCGCGCGGGCGGACGGTCACCGCGGTCGACGTCGCGCGGGGCGAGGTCGCGTTCGAGCGGTCGAACCTGCCGCAAGGAAACCTCGCCGTCGACGAGCACGGGGCGTACGTCACGGGAATCGAAAGAGCACGCGACGCCGGGACGGAGCCCCGGATGGTCGCAGTCGGTACCGACGGGTCGGTGCGGTGGGAGGCACCGTTCCCGGACGGGGTCGATCCGAGGGACCTGTACGCGTTCGGCGGGCGATTGGTCGCCCTCGCGGACGACGCGGCGTACGGGTTCCGCGCGGCCCCGGGCGAGCGGTGGTCGCCGTTCGGGTAGGACGCGATCGGTCGCGGATTCGACCGGGACGCGTCAGCCCAGCAGGCTCTCGCCGTCGAACTCGGCGTCGAGGTCGACGTCCATGAGATCGAGGACCGTCGGCGTTACGTCGAAGAGGTTCGCGTCGGTCAGGTCGATGTCGGGCTCGGTCGAGTACAGAAGCGAGTTCTCGAACTTGTGCATCCCGTTTCGGGGACCCTGCGTGAACACGGCCTCCTTGCCCCCGAAGCCGGACTTGAGGTCGAACCCGTCGGCGGGGATGACGACCAGATCGGGCGCGATCTCGTCGTGGTCGCCGTCGAAGACGGTCTCGCCTTTGACGATCCGCTTGCACACCTGCCGGCCGTCGGGACCGGTGAGCGATTCGAGGTCGGCGATGAGCTCCTCGCGCGTCTCCTCGTACTCCGATTCGGAGACGACGCCGTTCGGCTCGCGGCCCTCGACGTTGAGGTAGAAGCGACCGGGGATGAGCGAGTAGGCGCGGGCCTCGTCGTCGATGTCGGCCAGCGAGTCGTGGTCGTCGTCCTCGTAGGAGAGCCACCCCTCGTCGGCGAGGAACTGGTTGCAGTTCACCTCGTGGGTCAGCTCCGTGAAGCCGTGGTCGGAGGCGACGATCAGCGTCGTGTCGTCGTCGAGCGCGTCGCGGATCTCGCCGAGATAGTCGTCGAGGGTGCGGTAGAACTCGAGGAACTCCGCTTTGTACTCGCCGTCGTTCGCGTAGTCGCCGAACAGGAAGTGGTTCACGCGGTCGGTACTCATGAAGACGCCGAAGAAGAGGTCCCAGTCGTCCTCGGCGAGGTAGTGAGAGAACGCCTCGTATCGGGCGTCGAGCGTCGCGTGGGCATTCTCGATGAACTCCGTCTTGTCGTCGTCGTGTCCGAGTTTGGCGTTGACGTCGATCCGGTAGTCGAAGCCGTCGAGCGTCTCCCGGACCGACTCGTCGCTCGCGGCCGCGTCGAGGTCGGGCGAGAGGAAGCCGGAGACCATCCGCTGGACCCGCGTCGACGGCGGGAACGTGACGGGGACGTTCAGGACGGTCGCGTCGCGGCCGGCGTCGGTGACGCGGTCCCACAGCCGGGTCGCCCGGACGTGTTTTCCGAGCGGGACGTACGTCTCGTAGGAGTCGACCTCGCGGTCTTGGAAGCCGTACACGCCCGTCTCGCCGGGGTTCACGCCGGTCGTGAGGCTCGGCCAGCACGCGCTCGACTCGGGCGGCACGATGCTCTCCAACCGCCCGCCGGAGCCGGTCTCGGCGATGTCGGTCAGGTTCTCGAAGACGTCGGGGTGGTCCTCGACGAGGTCGAGCGGTACGCCGTCGATCCCGAGGAAGACGACACGCCCGTCGTCGTCGCCGCGGAGCCGATCGAACAGACCCATAGGCGGTCGTTCCGTGGCGGCGGCCATATCCCTTGTGTTCCGGCGAATTCCGCCGCCTATTCGGTGTGCCGGCGAGTGAGGCGGATTCAGAAGGCCTATTGACCCCGACGGCGACACCTCTGGCGTATGAGCGAGGACTTCCCGGCGAGCGTCGACGTCGATTACGCCGACGGCGAGGGCGAGGACCCCGAAGA
>NZ_CBVY010000007.1:89325-91056 GCF_000513435.1 Halorubrum sp. AJ67
GCGTCGGCGACGACCTCGCGGACCGCCTCCGCGTCGCGGACGTCGCCGTCGCGGAACGCGTAGGTGCCGTCGGTCTCGCTCGCGACCTCGCGGTGGATGTCGAGAGTGTGCTCTTTGAGACGCGGGTCGTAGAACGACGCGAGGTTGTCGAAGACGGTGACGTCGTGGCCGTCGCGGAGGAACGCCGTCGCGAGGTGGCCGCCGATGAACCCGGCACCGCCCGTCACGACGACGTGCATCGGGTGACCCTCCGTGTCGGGGACAGCGGAGTCGCTTCCGTGAGCGCGGGGATCGCGACGTGACGAGGGGGCGAGGACGCGTTCATGAGGGGGGTCACGTCGGTGGGTCCGGCCCGTCCATCTCGATCTCGATCGCCCGTCCGGTGTCGGCCGACCGTTGCGCCGCCTCAAGGATCTCGACGGCGGCGACGCCCACGCGACCGGACGCGCGCGGAGTCGCGCCGGTCCGACAGGCTTCGAGGAACGATTCGACCTCCAGACGGAGCGGTTCGGCGGCGGGCGCTTCGTACCGCCGAACCGACTCCTCGCGGGTCGGGATCTCGGCGTCCGCCGCCACCGTGTTCTCGTACAGTTCCACGACGGTGTCCTCGAGGTAATCGACGTACCCGGTCGCCTCCGAGCCGGCGACGACGAGGTCTCTGCGCTTGCCGAACGCCGGGACTCGCCACGAGACGTCGATCGTCGCCGTCGTCGATCCGTACGTCAGGGTGAGCGTGGCCGTCTCGTCGACGGCCGCCGTCTCCGCCTCGTTCACCGCACAGAACACGCTGTCCGGCCACTCCCCGAGCAGGTACGTGTAGATGTCGACGTCGTGGACGGCGAGCGAGAAGAGGGTCCCCGCCGTCTCGCGCGGCTGCCGGAACGAGTACCGACTGGTCGAGAGGTACTCCGCTCGCCCGAGTTCCCCCCGTCTGAGGCGGTCCCTGAGCTCGTTCAGTCCGGGATGATATCGGAAGATGTGCCCGGTCGCGAGCGTCCGCCCCTCCTCGTCGGCGGCCGCGACGATCGCACGGGCGTCCGCGCCGGTGAGCGCGAGCGGTTTCTCGACGAGGAGATCGACGCCGGCTCGCAGGAGGTCGACCGCGATACCCCGGTGCGTCGGTGACGGCGTCGCGACCACCGCCGCGTCGACGCGTCCGCTCAGGTCCGCGTGATCGGTGACGTACTCGAGGTCGTACGTCCCGGCGAGGTCGGCGACTCGCTCCTCGTCGAGGTCACACAGGACGACGTCGTCGACGACGCCGGCGTCTCGCAGTTCGGCCCCGACGCGGGCGTGATTGCTCCCCCAGTACCCGGTCCCGACGACGCCGAGGTTCACGCTGCCGCCCCCTCGAAGTAGCGTTCGACCGCCGTACAGACTCGGTCGACCTCCTCGTCGGTGATCCGCGGGTGTATCGGCAGCGAGACGATGCGTCGACAGACGGACTCGGTGGCCGGCAGCGAGCGCTCGCCGAGCCGTTCGACGACCGGGTCGTGGTCGTAGGCGGGGGTCGGGTAGTGGATGCCGGTCTCGATCCCGGCGTCGCCGAGGTGTTCGCGGAGCGGGTCGCGGTCCGCGGCGGGCACCGCGATCACGTAGAGGTGATACACGTGCTCCGCGCCGGGCGGTTCGGTCGGCGTCTCCACTCGGTCGAGGTCTGCGAGACGCGCCGAGTACCGTCGCGCGGCGGTCGCCCGCCCCTCGTTCCAGTCGTCGATGCGGTCGAGCTGT
>NZ_CBVY010000007.1:95886-97900 GCF_000513435.1 Halorubrum sp. AJ67
GGAACGCGCCGTCGTCGCGCATCCGCTCGTCGACGGCGTCCGTCAGCACCCGCTCCGCGTTCTCGAGGTAGCTCGTCCGGCCGGTCACTTCGACGGCGCGGCAGAGCCCCCACAGCGCGTACATCTGGTTCTGATGGCGTCGAGTCGTCGGGTTGTCGAACGAGAAGCGACCGCTCGCGGTCTGCCGGTCGACGACCGCCCACATCGCGTCGTCGATGGCCTCGCGCACGCGGTTGGACGGGAAGTGCTCGTGCAGCCGCACCCAGCCGTAGAGCAGGAGGCAGTCCTCGGCGTGGTCGAAGTCGGCGTCGCGGGCGGTCTCAAATAGTCGCTCGGCGGCCGGTCGATAGGTGTGCTCGTCGAACACGGTCGCCGCGAGCGCGAACGCGTCGGTCAGCGGGCCGACGCCGTAGCTCGGCATCGCCGACTCGATCGTTCCGTCCTCCAGACGGGCGAGGAAGTACGAGAGCGCGCGTTCGATCCGCGAGTCGTGGGCGGTCGTGCCGAGCGCCGAGGCCCGCCACTGCATCGCGCCCATCAGGGCGAACGGGGCGTACCGCCACTCCACGTCGTCTTCCGGCGTCCACCGGAAGCCGGCACCGACGCCGTCCTCGTCGAACTCGTAGCGGAGCGCCCGCTGAAACGTGCCCTCCCGCTCGTTCCAGAAGCCGTTCTCGTCGGTCGGGCGGAACAGGGAATCGAGCGCGGCGTCGAGCGAGTCGGCGAACGGCATCGGCCGGAGTCCGAAGACCAGATACGACGCGGCGTCGAGCCAGTCCGTCGCCCCGAGCGCGGTCGTGGCCGTCCGGGCCGCGTCGACGAACTGGTCCTGATAGCGGTCCGGAAGCTCGTTGATCAGACCGTGAAGCCGGTAGGGGTACTGGAAGATCGGCTCGCGGTCGGCGACGCGCCACGTCGGCGACACCAGCTCAGTCGCCTCCTCGGGCGAGAAATACCGGAGTTTCGGCCAGTTGTGCCGCTCGTACGGCGACCGCTCGGTCGGCACCGAGACGACGGCCAGCCCGTCCCGAGAGACGACGCGACCGAGCTCGGCGGACAGCGCCGCCGTGTCGAGGAACTTCCAGTCGAACGGACCGATCGACACGGCCCCGTCGAAGGCGTCGTCGGGGAAGGGCAGCCGCGGCGACTCCGGGTCGGTGTGTTCGTACCGTTCCACGTCGTCGTCGAGGACCGAGCGCGCCCGGTCGCTCGCGGCCGGCGAAAAGTCCAGTCGCGTCACCTCGGCCGCGTCGACACCGGCGGTCACGTTCGCCTCGGAGGCGACGTCGAGCACGCGCTCGCGCCGTCCGAGGAGGTCCCACGCCGCCAGTCGCTCGGCGTCCCGGAGGTACTGGACGTTGGGCGGTGCCGACGGTTGGACGACCCACTTCGCTAAGAGCTCCTCGCGCATGCCCTGCGTTCCCGACAGTCGGATGGTAAGTATGTGTCCCCTTCCGACGGCGGTCGCCTCCGAGACCGGCGAAGGACGGGGATAACAATAGTCGGCCCGGCCGCGGAACGCCCATGGTATCGGTCGCGTTCTTCGGGAGTCATCCCCTCGGAATCGAGTGTCTCGACCGGCTCCACGCACATCCCGACGTCGACGTCGAACTCGTCGTCACCTACCCGCCGGACGAGACGCACTGGTGGGACGGCTCCGTCCGCGACAGGGCCGCGGCGCTCGGCTACCGGACGCTTCCCCTCGCGGACGAGCGGGACGTGCTGAACGTCCCCGTCGACTACCTGCTCAGCGTCTACTACCCGAACATTTTGGACGCGGAACTCCTCGATCACCCCCGCGAGGCCGCGCTCAACCTCCACCAGGCGGAGCTGCCGCGCTACCGCGGATCGAACGTCTTCACGCACTCGATCCTGAACGCGCGGCGAGACGACCACTGGCGACACGGGACGACGCTCCACGTCATGGTTGAGGCGGTCGACGAGGGGCCGATCGTCGAGCGCCGGTTCGTCGACATCACCGAAGCGGACACGGCCCGTCGCTGTACGAGAAGAC
>NZ_CBVY010000007.1:97920-100163 GCF_000513435.1 Halorubrum sp. AJ67
TACGCCGCCGCGAACGCGCTCGGATTCCCCGGCGGCGACGACGCGTCCGGCCCCTACCTCGTCGACGACCCGCTTCAGCGGAGCGACGTCCGAGACCACGACCGGTCTCGCCATCGCCATGTACTGGTAAAGCTTGTGCGGCAGGGTCGTCTCGGGTCGTGGGGCGTCCGGTCGTGCGGAACGAGACAGACGTCGCACGCGGCCATGTAAGCCGGCACGTCGTCGAAGGGGACGCGACCGGCGAAGGTCACACGGTCCTCGACGCCGAGGTCCGCGGCGAGTTCGCGGAGCCGCCTCCCGACGGGACAGTCATGGTCGCCGACGAGGAGGAGACGCACTTCGGGGGGTCCCGACTCGACGGCCGCGATCCCCCGGAGCGCCGTTTCGAGGCCGCGGTGCGGGCCGAACGACCCGACGTAGCCGACGACGAACGAGTCCCCGTCGACGGCGGGTGCCGGGGGCGTCGCGGGGTCGAACGCCTCGACGGAGACCGTGTTGCCGACGACCGTCACGTCGGTCGGGGGGACGGCGCAGTCGCGGACGTAGTGCCGCTCGGCCTCGGCCGCCACGGTGAGCAGTCGGTCGGCCCCCTTCGTCCAGTGGCGTTCGAACCGCTTGTACCGCCACACCGGGAACGCGAGGCGTTCGAAGGAAGTCGGGCGGCGACCGCCACCACGCCGGGTCAGAGCGTCGCCACTGACGGACCGCTTCCGGGTAGTTCTCGTGGCAGTCGACGACGACGGGAGCGTCGAGGTGGTCACCGACGCGGAGGGCCGTCCCCGCGAGCAGCAGGTCGTGAACGTGTATCACGTCGATCCAGTCGCCGTGTGCGGCGACCGCCGCCGCCCACTCCGGTCTGTACCCCGTCAGCGCGACCGAGAGGTTGCGCCGGAGTCGATCGAGGCCGGTCCGCTCGCCGGTTCGGACGCGCACCACGTCGATGCCGTCGATCGTTTCGCGGTCCGGCCGGTCCGGCTCGGTCGGACAGAAAAGGCGCACGTCGTGACCGGCCTCGCCGAGGGCGTGCGCCTCTTTGGTCACCCGGATGTCCGGGGGAAACGAGTCCGGAAGGATCATCGCGACGTTGGCGGTCACGGGGTCGCCTCCGCGAGGGTATGGACTGGCGGACCGCGCCGTCGGTCACGGCTCGGTCGAGCGCGAGCGACGGACCCCGGACCGGTTCTCGTCACGACGGTCTCGATGTGGTCGGGTATCGGGGTTTAGTATACACTCGTTAATCCCGCTGTGCGGACCGAACGCCGGGGTAGTCGCTGTGTACTTATCCGCTAATGCGGGGAACGGCCTCGCAGTGTGCCACAAGTCAGTGCGCTGATACCCACGTACAATAGGGCCGAGCACGTCGGCGGTGCGATCCGGACCGTCCTCCGCCAGACGTACGACGACGTCGAGGCGGTCGTCGTCGACGACGGCTCGACGGACGAGACGCCGAGCGTGCTCGATCGGTACGCGGACGACCCCCGCGTAGTGGTCCGGACCAACGAGCGCAACCGCGGTATCGCGGGGAGTTTCAACCGCGCCGCGGCGGCCGCCGCCGGCGATCTCCTGTGTATCCTCGGCGACGACGACCGGTGGCATCCCGAGAAGGTCCGCAGACAGGTCGACCGGATGAACGCGCTCGACGACGAGTACGCCGTGGTGTACACCGGCGGCGTCGCCACCTCGGTCGAGAGCGGCGACATCGTCACCGAGTTCCGTCCCGACCGGCGCGGCGACATCTACCCCGGCGTTCTCCGGACCTTCTCGCTGAACCCGCACTCGAGTCACATGATCCGGCGGTCCTGTTTCGAGGCCGTCGGCGGCTTCGACACCGAGTTCCCGCACGGCGTCGACTGGGAGATGAACATCCGGCTGGCGCGCCGGTACAAGTTCGACTACGTCGCCGAGCCGCTCGTGAATCGGCGCATCCACGACACGAACGTCTCGCAGTCGGCCGAGTCACAGGCTCGGCTGTACGGGTGGATCTACGACAAGTTCGCCGAGCAGTACCGCCGACACCCCGAGGCCAGTCGGGAGATACGCACGAGACACCACCGGCTCAGCGCCCACGCCGCGATGCGACGCGGCGACAGAGCGGGAGCGGTCGTCCACTGTGCGAAGGCGCTCCGGCTCTCGCGGTCCTGGCTCGTGCTCGCGCTGCTCGTCACGATGCTGGCCGGCGCGCGGAGCTACCGAGCGCGAGAGCGGGCGTACGAACGACTCGCCGGACTCGCGGACCGGTTCGC
>NZ_CBVY010000007.1:104730-107443 GCF_000513435.1 Halorubrum sp. AJ67
GTCTATACGGCCGCACCACGCGAGCGTCGTCGCCCACGCGGACGGCGTACCGCTCGCGGTACTCCGCCGCGAGCGTCCAGTAGAGCGAGGTGGGGACCGAGCCGGCGAGTCGGCCCGTCAGGAACGCCCGCGCCGCACCGTGGAGGACTCTGTGGGAGACGCCCGCGGGCGTCCGGTCGGTCGACTCGTCTTCGCTGTCCATGCGTCGGCGGCGCGTGCGGGGTAGTCAGCGACGACCGATCCGTCGCCGCCCCGCGGCCACTCTGGAGGTCGCGACACATCCATAAATAGCGAGGGGTCGGGTTCCGCTCTCACCGCTCGTCCGCGGCGGCCGACTCCGGGCGGTCGACACCGGCGAACTCGAAGCGCGCGCCGCCGTCGTCCCCCTCCGTGACGGCGACCTCCCAGCCGTGCGCCTCGGCGATGCGCTGGACGATGGCGAGTCCGAACCCGGTCCCCGTCTCGGAGGTCGTGTACCCGCTCTCGAACACCGTCTCGCGCTCGTCCTCCGGAATTCCCGGCCCGTCGTCCGCGACGTAGAAGCCGTCGGTGAGGTCACCGACGACGACGCGCTCGCCGCCGTGTTCGTCGGGGTTCCGGAACAGGTTCCCGAGGAGCTGGCGGACCCGCCCGGGGTCGGCGAGGATCTCACCGTCGGTCTCGACCGCGACCTCAACCGGCGTTCCGTCCGCGTCGCCCGCGTCCTCCGCCGTCTCGAACGGACCGTCGCCGCCGGCCGACTCGAACGCCTCGTCGCTGTACGCGGCGGTCAGTTCCCCGAGGTAGACGCGCTCGAACGACCCGACCGTCTCGCCCTGCCTCGCGAGCGCGAGCACGTCGTCGATCAGCCGTTCCATCTCGTCGAGCGCGCGCTCGCAGTGATCGAAGTACGAGTCGGTCCCCGTCTCGCGGGCGAGTCTGAGGTACCCGGAAAGGACGTTGAGCGGGTTCCGAAGGTCGTGCGAGACGATCGAGGCGAACTCGTCGAGGCGCTCGTTCTCCCGTTCGATGCGCCGTTCGTACGCCTTGCGCTCGGAGATGTCGCGACTGCTCGCCAGAAATCGGTCCTCTCCCCGGACGTCGATCCGCCGGACGTTGACCTCGACGGGGAACGTCGAGCCGTCGGCGCGCACGAACGACGTCTCCAACCGAACCGTCTCGTCCATCTCCAACCCGTTCCAGAGCCGCTTACCCTCCTCCGGGTCGAGTTCGTCGTCGACTTCCCACACGTCCATGCCGACGATCTCGTCGCGGTCGTACCCGAGCGCCGTCGTCATCGCCCGGTTGGCGTCAACGATCTCCCCCGCCTCGTCGTGGATGTCGATCATGTCCGGCGAGCGCTCGAACAGCGCCTCCAGCCGCGCGGACGTGTGTTCGAGCCGCCGCTGCCGCCGCCGCTGGTCGGTCACGTCCCGGGAGATGCCCAAGATTCCGTCGAACTCGCCGTCGATGACGAGCCGCGTCAGCGCGTAGTCGATGATCATGCCCGAATTGCTCGGAACGTCGAGTTCCGTGGTCCCCGCCAGCGACTTCCGATCGCCCTTGACGAGCGCGGCGAACGGGTCGCCGTCGCTCGTCTCTCTGATCCGCTCGACCAGCGTGCTCCGCTGCCCGACGAGCCCCTCCGGTGTGGTCTCGTACACCTCGGCCAGCCGGTCGTTGACGAGCGTGAACCGTCCCTCCGCGTCGTACACGCAGACGGGCTCAGGTAGCTCGTCGACGATCCGGCGGTACCGCCCGAGTTCGCGCTCGCGCGCCTTCTCCTCGGTGACGTCGATGTGGATGCCGACGGCTCGTCGAGGCTCGCCGTCGTCGGTCCGCTCGACGACGCGGCCGCGGTCGCGGATCCACCGCCACTCGCCGGACTTCGACCGCATCCGGTAATCGCACTGGTAGAGGTCGGTCTCGCCGGCGAAGTGTCGCTCGATGGCGTTCCACGCCGAGTCGAGGTCGTCCGGGTGGACGCGCTCCTCCCACGACGCGAGTTCGAACGCGATCTCTTCGGGCTCGTGTCCGAGCATCGCCGCCCACCGCTCGTCGAAGCGGACCTCGTCGGTCTGGACGTCCCAGTCCCAGACCCCGACGTCTGCCCCCTCGACGGCCAGCTGGAGGCGCTCGGAGAGTTCGCGGAGTTCGCGCTCGCGCTCCCGCCGTTCGGTGACGTTCCGGACGTACAGCGCCATCCCGTCGTCGGTCGGGTACGCGTTCACGACGAGGTCGGCGTCGAGCCGGTCGACGTGCTGTTCGAACTGGACGGGATCGCCGGTCGCCGCGGCCTCGCGGAGCGTCGCCTCGGCGTCGGTATCGGCGGTCCTCGGGAACGCGTCCCAAAGCCGCTCGCCGAGAATCTCGTCCGCGTCGAGGTCGATCAGGTCCACCGCGCGGTCGTTGAGGTACGACACGCGCCAGTCGTCGTCGACCTCACAGAACGCGTCGGAGATCCGCTCGAAGTGGTCGACGGTCCGGCGGTCGCCCCGGGTCGGGGCGACGACCTCGTCGACGGCAGCCGCGAGCCGCTCGTACTGGTCACCAATCTCTCCCCTGCGGAGGTACTCGTCGACACCGGCCGAGATCGCCTCGCTGGCGACCGCCTCGGACCCCCCACCGGCGAACAGCACGAACGGGACGTCGCCGTGTCGGCTCCGAACGGTTTCGAGCAGTTCGACGCCGTCGGTCTCGGACGTCTCGTAGGCCGAGACGACGCAGTCGAACC
>NZ_CBVY010000007.1:107463-110956 GCF_000513435.1 Halorubrum sp. AJ67
CTCGTACTCGCGGACGATCTCGAGGCGTCCGTGGAAGACGCCCATCGACTTGCCCCGCGAGTCCGGGATCACGCCGCGCACGACGAGCGGCTCGTCGAGGAACTCGAACTCGGTCAGGCGCGCCAGCTCGAGCATCGCGCCCGAAGTCGTCGGCACCGGGACGGTTCTTCCACGGGAGCGTGGCTTCGACGACCTCGCGGTCGGCCAGCATCGTCGTCGTCTGACACGGGTAGAGGTCGAACGAGAGGGCCGCGTCGAGGACGTCGCCGCGGACGGCCGGGTCCGGTCGCACCGTGCCGCCGTCCTCGAACTCCATCCCGCAGTAGGCGACGCCGGCGTCGGGGGCGTTCTCCAACAGCGCCACCTGCCGTTCGAGCTTCCGCGGGTGAAGTCGGTCGTCGTCGTCGAGGTACTGGAGGTACCTCCCCGACGTTCGCCGGGTCCCGACGGTCCGTGCGACGTTCGAGCCGCGGTTCTCGTCGAAGCCCAGATACGGGACGTCGTACGCCTCGGCGACCGGTTCGGCGTGTCGCTCGCCGGAGTCGTCGACGACCAACACCTCGATCGGTTCGTACGTCTGGGCGCGGACGCTCTCGATGGCCGCTGCGAGCCTGTCGTTCCGGTAGTGGGTCGGGATGACGACCGACACGAGCGGGGCGGGACGAGACATCGTAATCGTCCATCAGAAACCCGCCCGGACACATCAGTACCCGCTCCATACCGGGCGTCTCCCCGACTGTGACCGAGCGACCCCGGGCGTGGAGGCGACGGCCGCCCGCACGACGGTGATCGCGACCCGACTCGCCGGAGGCCCCGACGCCCGAGCCCGCGGTAGCAGCTCTATAATAATGGGTCCCGCCTTAGTGGATGGGTTCAATGAACGAGTCAGCGGAGCTCGGAATCGAGCTCTCGATACGGGAACGGCTCGCCGCGGTCAAGCGGGTGGCGGGGTTCAATCCGCCGCTCGCGGCCGCGATCATCGTACTCAGCGTCCTGACGGCCGCGCTCGAAGGCGTCGGGATCGCGTTTTTAGTTCCGATCATCGAGCAGGTACAGGGGTCGGGAGCCGGCGGCGTCCCCGACGGCGGCCTCATCGGCAGCGTGTTCGCCCGCGTCTACGGGGCAGTCGGCATCCCGTTGACGCTGGCGACGGCCGTCGTCGGCGTCGCGCTCGTGATCACGGTCAGGGTCCTGCTACGCATCGTCGTCGGCTGGCTCGAAGCGATCCTCCGCACGCATTACATGCGTGAGCTGAAGACGCAAGCGTTCGAACGCGCCGTCGGCGCGCAGGTGTCGTACTTCGACGCCCACGGCTCCGACGAGGTGCTTAACGCCATCGTCACGCAGTCGAAGTACGCGAGCCGAGTGATCCGCGACATCACCGGCGGGTTCAAACAGCTCCTCTTGGCGGTGACGTACACGGCGATCGCGCTGTATCTCGCGCCGGTTCTGACGGTCGTCGGCGTCGGCGTGCTCGGCGTTCTGGTGTTCCTCATTCGGACGGTGTTCGACTCGGCGCTGTCGATCGGCTCCCGCGTCGCCGACGCCAACGAACAACTCCAACGGGCGATCCAGACGGGGACACAGGGGATCAGGGACGTGAAGCTGTTCACGATGACCGAGGAGGTTTTCGGCGATTTCCAGGGCGTGATCGACGAGCACACCCGGGCGAAGATCAAGCTCCGGCGGAACCGACTCGCGTTCAACCAGCTGTACGCGCTCGCGGCCTCGCTCGCCATCTTCGCGCTCATCTACTTCGCGGTGTCGTACGCGTCGCTCACGCTCAGCGCGCTCGGGATGTACCTGTTCACGATGTTCCGTCTCGCCCCGCAGGTGAGTAGCTTGAACAAGACGTTCTACAAGATAGAGGAGAACCTCCCGCACCTCGTTCGGACCTGGCGGTTCATCGATACACTCGAAGACTACGAGGAGGTCGACGAGGGTGACGAGTCGGTTCCGGTGCCCGTCACCGAGTTCTCGTTCAGGGACGTCGACTTCCGCTACCGGACGCGGGCGACCGCGATCGGTGCCGACTCGGGGCAGACGCGCAGTGACGGCGGCAGCAGTGTGGGTGCCCACCAACCCGCACCCGCCGCCGACGCGCGGAGCGAACCCGAACCGCCCGACCGGGGCGAGCGAGTCCTCGACGGCGTCTCCTTCGAGGTCGAGCGGGGCGATTTCGTCGCGTTCGTCGGTCCCTCCGGGGCCGGGAAGTCCACGATCGCCTCGCTGAGCGCCCGCCTCTACAACCCCGACGGGGGCGCTGTCGTCGCGAACGGTCGGTCGATCGATCGGTTCGATCTGACGGAGTGGCGGTCGAACGTCGCGGTCGTCCGCCAGAAGCCGTTCATCTTCGACGAGTCGTTGCGGTACAACGTGACCGTCGGCAACCGCGACGCGACCGAAGCGGAGATGGAGCGGGTCTGCGAGCTCGCGTCGGTGACCGAGTTCCTCGACGAACTCCCCGACGGGTACGACACCGTGCTCGGTGAGGACGGGGTCAAGCTGTCGGGGGGACAGCGACAGCGCGTCGCCATCGCTCGGGCCCTGTTGAAGGACGCGGAGATACTGGTGCTCGACGAGGCGACGAGCGACTTGGACACGAACCTCGAAGCCGCGGTCCACGCGGGCATCGAACGGGGGCAGGACGACCAGATGCTCGTTGTCATCGCACACCGCCTCTCGACGGTCGTCGACGCGGACCGGATCCACTACGTCGAGAACGGCCGCATCCGCGAGTCGGGCGCACACGGGGAGCTCGTCGCGGGGGACGGCCCGTACGCGGACATGTACGAACGACAGTGAGCGGCGTCGGCCGCGCTCTCCTCGACGCCGCGACCCGAGTCAGAACCGCTCCGCGCCCGAATCGGAACGGCGTCCACGGCCCGATGCCTCGGTCCCGGCCGCGTCCCGCTTCGCCAGCCACTCCGGATGTCTGACGTAGACGACGGCGGGCACGGAGTCCACGCCGAGCAGGTCGGCGAGCATCAGCCGGTGTTTCCCCTCCACGAGCAGCGGCTCGCCGTCGCGGCTCACGTCGACCGCGATCTCGTGACGCATCACGCGCGGGAACGCGTCGGGGCCGGGAGCCACCCGATTCCGCCGGGCGAGTTCCAACTGGGACCGGTACCCGTCCCGGCGGAGCGTCTCGTACAGGTCGTCGAGGCGCTCACACCGGCGACGAACGGCCGCTTCCGTGTCGCAGTCGTGCCAGACCGCACGCCCGGCGTCAATCTCCTCCGTGAGTACGGCGAACAGGGCCGTCTCGTCCCACGGCGTGTCCGCCTCGAAGTGGTTCCGAAGCGACCGGTATAGGACCGTCTCGCGCATCTCGTCTCCGCCGTAGAGCCGGACCGGACGGGTGCCGCTCGGGGTCCGCGGAGAGCGGTCGGCGGTCCCAGTTACCGCCGCGGACGCGGCCCAGCGACTCGAACCGGTTCTCCCAGGGCGGGTAGTCGCGACCGGTGAGCCGGTCAACCGATTCCGGCCGCAG
>NZ_CBVY010000007.1:114802-118152 GCF_000513435.1 Halorubrum sp. AJ67
CCTCGTCGGCGTCGAACTCGGTACAGACCACGCTCCCGGNACCGCGCGGAGAACCACGTGCGGAGTAGCCGAACCCGGACCGAACTCGAACACGCGCTCCGCGTCCGTCAGCCGCGCCAACAACCGGAGGACCGCGCCCGCCTCGGGACCGATGATCGGGAACCCCCACTCGTCGGCGAGCTCGGCCATCTCCGCCTGAACCGCCGTGTGTTCCGGGGCCGTGGCGGCCAGGAACCGGCGCGCGGGATCTGTGAGCACGTCCATGCGGGCGGGTCGAACGCCCGACACTTAAATCGGGTCGGCGGGTCGAACCCGATCGGGCCGACGGCCGGACCGGCAGATCGGAGCCTCGCCCGCCGAACGGCTCGGTTCGCTGTCCGCCCGCCGAACGGCCCGGCCTGAAAACTGTTAAGTTCCGCTCGGCCGACCGATTCAGTAATGTACGACCCTGAGGAACTCGAAGCGATCCGCGACGCCAAGTCGTCGTGGGAGGAGGGCACCTACGGGGAGACCGTCGACCGGTTCGGGGAGCGCGAGGAGACGTTCACCACCGACACCGGCGGACAGGAGGTCGACCCCCTCTACACCCCGGCTGACGCCGAGACCGACTACCGCGAGGACCTCGGCTATCCCGGCGAGGAGCCGTACACCCGCGGCGTCTACTCGACGATGCACCGGGGGCGGCTGTGGACGATGCGCCAGTACGCCGGGATGGGGACCGCCGCGGAGACGAACGAGCGCTTCCAGTACCTCATCGACGAGGGGTCGTCGGGGCTGTCGATGGCGTTCGACCTGCCGACGCAGATGGGGTACGACTCCGACGCCGCGATGGCCGAGGGGGAGGTGGGCCGGTCGGGCGTCGCCATCGACACCCTCGACGACTTCGAGACCGTCTTCGGCGGCATCCCGCTCGACGAGGTGTCCACGTCGATGACGATCAACGCCCCCGCCGGCGTGCTGCTCGCGATGTACGTCGCGATGGGGGACAAGCAGGGCGTCCCGCGCGAGGAGCTCCGCGGGACGATCCAGAACGACATCATGAAAGAGTACATCGCGCGGAACCTCTACATCTACCCGCCGAAGCAGTCGATGCGGCTGATCACGGACATCTTCGAGTTCTGCGCGGCCGAGACGCCCGCGTTCAACACCATCTCCATCTCGGGATACCACATCCGCGAGGCGGGGTCGACCGCGGCCCAGGAGATCGCCTTCACCCTCGGCGACGGCATCGAGTACGTCGAGGCCGCGCTCGACGCCGGACTGGACGTCGACGAGTTCGCCCCGCAGCTCTCCTTCTTCTTCAACGCTCACAACAACATCTTCGAGGAGGCCGCGAAGTTCCGCGCCGCCCGCCGGATGTGGGCGAAGATCATGGACGAGCGGTTCGACGCCCAGAACCCCAAGTCGAAGCAGCTGAAGTTCCACACCCAGACCGGCGGCTCGACGCTCACCGCCCAGCAGATCGAGAACAACGTGGTCCGCGTCTCGTACCAGGCGCTCGCAGCCGTCCTCGGCGGCACGCAGAGCCTCCACACGAACGGAAAAGACGAGGCGCTCGCGCTCCCGACCGAGAAGTCCGTCCGCACCGCGCTCCGCACCCAGCAGATCCTCGCCCACGAGTCGGGGGCCGCGGACACGATCGACCCGCTCGCCGGCTCCTACTACGTCGAGGACCTCACCGACGGGATCGAGGAGGAGGCGTTCGAGATCTTAGAGGAGGTCGACCGCCGCGGCGGCATGTTGGAGGCCGTCGAGAGCGGCTGGGTCCAACGGCAGATCCAGGACGTCGCCTTCGAGCGCCAGCAGGAGATCGAGGAGGGCGAGCGGATCATCGTCGGCGTCAACGAGTTCGAGGTCGACGAGGAGCCGGAGATGGACTTAGAAGAGGTCGACCCCGATCAAGAGCAGAACCAGCGCGAGCGCCTGCAGGAAGTGAAGGCCGACCGCGACGGCGACGCGGTCGACGAGGCGCTCGCGTCGATTCGCGAGGCCGCGCAAGGGACCGAGAACGTGATGCCGCACATCGTCGACGCCGTGAAGGCGTACGCGACGGTCCAGGAGATATCGGACGTGCTCCGCGACGAGTTCGGGGAGTACAAGCCGGGGCGGTGAAGCGGCGTCGACGACGCTCAGTTCGCGCCGCGGACGACGTGTTCGTACTTCAGCGCCGCGACGAAGATCCCGCCGCCGACGGCGTTTCCGACGGTCGCGAGCGCGAGGAATGAGAGGTAGTCCGTCACCGAGATCGCCGGCGAGGTGAGCAGGCCGAAGAGGACCTCCACGTTGCCCGCGATCGAGTGCGGCAGGTGGAGCATCCCGATCGTCCCGGTCACGATCACCACGAGGAGCAGCCGGCCGGTCGTCTCCTGAGCGGCGGTGACGAGCCACGCCAGTAGCCCCATCAGCCAGCCGGCGAAGACGCCGCCGACGAACAGCCACCGGAGGTCGTGGCCGACGAGCTTGAGCGCGATCGTCTCGAACGCCGCCGGATCGACGACGCCGAGGCCGGGCGTCAGAAGCACCGCGAGCAGGGTGAAGAGAACTCCGCCGACGAGGTTTCCGACGTACACCAGTCCCCAGAGCCGGCCCAGTTGACCGAGCGACGCCTGCCGGTCTAACACGGGGACCACCGCGAGCGTCGTGTGCTCGGTGAACAGCTCGGAGCGCCCGAGGATGACGAATATGAAACCGACCGAGTAGACGCTCGCCAACAGGAGTTCGGTCCCGAGGTCGCCGTAGCCGCCGGGCGAGAGCGTCAACACGACCGCCATCATCAGCGGGCCGAACCCGATGTCGAGCCCGGCCGACAGCCCGGAGAGGAACAGTCCGGACGGCTCGCGGTTCATCTCGTGGAGCGCGCTGTCGAGGATGGACCCGAGGACGGTCCGAGACGACTTCTGGTCGGACCGCGCGTCGGAGTTCTGATCGCTCACGGCTGTAGTGCGCTCACGTTGCGCGCGCCGCAACCCAAACCTTTCCATAGACGAACCCAGGTTCCGGTTCGTCGGACCGCCAACCGATTTTATGTGCGCTGCGGCGACAGTATCGCGTATGCGCTTCGACCACGTCGGCGTCGCGACCCGTGACGCAACCACGCTCGCCGACCTGTTCGGCGGTCTGCTCGACGCCCCGGTCGCTCATGAGGAGACGTTCGACGGGATGCGGATCGTCTTCCTCGAACTCGACGGCGGCGGCTACTTCGAACTGCTCGAACCCGACACAGGCGGAACGATCGCCGACTACCTCGACCGCGAGGGCCCCGGCCGGTTCACCACGTCGCCGCTCGCGGTCGACGACCTCCCGGCCGCGCTCGACGACGCGCGCGACCTCCGGGCACTCGGACCTCCGTC
>NZ_CBVY010000007.1:118172-120744 GCF_000513435.1 Halorubrum sp. AJ67
TCGGCATCGACCTCGTCGACGAGGAGCCGCGCCCCGGCGCGTGGGGCCACGAGGTTGCCTTCCTCCATCCGCGGTCGACGGGCGGGGTCCTCGTCGAGTTCGTCGAGCACTGAGACGGCACCGGGGGCGTTTCGGCGGTCCGACGCAAGCGCGTCCGGGAGGTTAACCGATATACGTGTCTGGCGCGTCACATTACAGAACGATGGAAACGGCTCCGCCGGTCGTTCGCGTTTGCTACCTCGGGGGCGAGCCCGACCGCGGCGAGACGGTCGCCGACCGCCTCGAACGAGCGGACGGCCGGTTCGACGTCGAACTCGCGGCCGACGTCGACGAGGCGCTGGACCGCCTCGCCGAGTGCGAGTTCGATTGCGTCGTCTCGGAACGCGGGCCTCGCGTCGACGCCCTCGACGCGCTCGAACGCGTCCGCGAGGCGCACCCGAACCTGCCGTTTCTTCTCGTCGTCGGCGGAGAGAGCGACGAGACCGTCGCGGCGGCGCTCGATGCGGGGGCCACGGACGTCTTTCGGAGGGGACCGGAGACGGGAACGCACGGAGTCCTCGCGAACCGGATCGCCGCCGTCTGTGCGCACGAGGCGACGGACCTCTCCTACCGGACGGAGCTCCTCGACGAGGCGCTGGCGATCGCGGACGTCGGCGCGTGGGAGTACGACGTCGAGACCGAGCGACTCGCGTGGACCGCGGAGGTGTATCGGATCTTCGACCGGTCTCCGAACGACGATCCAACGCTTGAGGGGGCGCTGAACGGCTACCACTCGGACGACCGGGAACGGGTGCGAGAGGCAGTCAAACGGGCGCAAGGCGGTGAGCCGTACGACCTCGAAGTGAGGATCGACGCCGCGGACGGCGACCCGCGCTGGGTTCGGACCCGCGGCGAACCGCGGTTCGAGGACGGGACGGTCGTTCGCGTGCGAGGCACGGTACAGGAGATCACCGAACGGAAGCGGCGTGAACTCGCCGTCGAGGCGCTCCACGACATCGCAACGTCGATCCAGACGGCCGAGACCGTCGAGGCGGCGAGCGAACAGACCGTCGCCGCGGCGGCCGACGTCCTCGATTTCCACATGTGTACCGTGGTGCTTCACGAGGGCGACTGGCTGGTTCCCTACGCCACCTCCGAGGACGCGCCGACGGGCGGGAGCCGGCGGATGCGGACCGACCAGGGACTCGCCGGGCGGACGTTTCAGTCCGGCGGGTCGTACGTGATAGACGAGGTGAACGGCGAGGAGAGCGACCCAGCGAACCCGTCGTACCGGTCGGGGCTGAGCGTCCCGATCGGCGAGTACGGCGTATTTCAGGCCGTCAGCACCGAACCGGCCGCGTTCGACGAGGAGGACATCGAACTGGCCGAGCTGCTCGTGAGCCACACGGCGAACGCGATCGACCGGATCGAACGGGAGGCCGAACTGAAACGGCAGAACGAGCGCCTCGACCGGTTCGCATCCATCGCCTCACACGACCTCCGGAACCCGCTCAACGTCGCGCAGGGACGGGTCGAACTGGCCCGCACGGAGCGCGACGGTCCCCACCTGGAAGCGGTCGACCGGGCGCACGACAGGATGGAGGCGCTGATCGAGGACCTCCTCCGGTTGGCCCGAGAGGGCGAGGCGGTGACCGAGACGGAGCCCGTCGACTTAGCGGAACTCACTCGGGACTGCTGGCGGGCCGTCGGGACGGACGCGGCGACGATCGCGGTCGACGTCGACGGCTCGGTGCGCGCGGACCGCCGCCGGCTCAGACGGCTCGTGGAGAACCTGCTGCGGAACGCCGTGGAACACGGTTCCACGAGCAGCCGGACGGAGTCCGACGACGCCGTGGAACACGCCGGCGACGACGCGTCGATCACGGTCGGGTCGCTCTCCGACGGGTTCTACGTGGCCGACGACGGGC
The DNA here is from genome assembly GCF_000513435.1 of Halorubrum sp. AJ67. Classification (NCBI taxonomy): domain Archaea; kingdom Methanobacteriati; phylum Methanobacteriota; class Halobacteria; order Halobacteriales; family Haloferacaceae; genus Halorubrum; species Halorubrum sp. AJ67. The sequence goes on from NZ_CBVY010000007.1 coordinate 120,080, forward strand.
CGGGGATCCCCGAGGACGAGCGCGACGACGTGTTCGAAGCCGGCTACTCGACGTCGGCGGAGGGGACGGGGCTCGGGCTGAACATCGTCGCGCGGACCGCCGAGGCGCACGGGTGGGACGTGCGGGTGACCGAAGGGGAGCGCGGCGGCGCGCGCTTTGAGGTCACGGGCGTGGAATCCGCCGACTGAGGGGGTTCCGCCGTCGTCTCCGGCTCAGCGTTCCTCCGCGTCGACCGCCGGATCGTGCGTCTCGTACCAGTCGAGGATCTTCTCCAACCGGTGGATCGCACGGTCCGGGTCGCCGATGTTGTGGTGTTCGTCAGGGTAGACGACGAGTTCCGCGTCGATTCCCTGCTTCCGGGCGGCGACGTACAGCTGCTCCGACTGCGAAGAGGGACACCGCCAGTCCTCGCCGCCGGCCATCACGAGCAGCGGCGTCTCGATGTTGCCGGCGTCCAACACCGCCGTCGACGCGTCGTACGCCTCGGGGTTCTCCCACGGGAGGCCGAATTCAGCCTCCAGCCAGACGTGCGTGTCGTCCGTCCCGAACGCCGAGCGGAGGTCGTAGATGCCGTGTTCCGGCGCTGCCGCGGCGAACAGGTCCGGCTCCTGCGTGACCAGAAAGCCCTGCGCGATGCCGCCGTACGAGAAGCCGTGGCCGAACAC
>NZ_CBVY010000007.1:124049-127003 GCF_000513435.1 Halorubrum sp. AJ67
TGTAGACTCGACGGGCTCCCCGAGCGGTTCCGCCTGTACGCCTTCCCGCTCCGGCTGCGCGGGGGCGACGGATCGCCGGTGCGCGCGGTCGCGGAGTGGAAGTGAGGCGTTCGGGAAGCTCGCACGCGGGCCAGACCAAACCCGTTTTAAGCGTCGGCGACGAACCGCATTTCAAGGTCGATATCCATGGAAATGCCACGCCGCTTCAACACGTACTGCCCCCACTGTGACTCGCACCACGAGCACGAGGTGGAGAAGGTTCGATCGGGTCGCGCGACCGGAATGAAACGCGACGCTCGGCAGCGACGCCGCGCGCTCGCGACGATCGGCAACGCCGGCGGGTACTCGAAGGTGCCCGGTGGCGACAAGCCGACGAAGAAGACCCACCTGAAGTACCGCTGCGGCGACTGCGGGAAGGCCCACATGCGCGAGGGATGGCGCGCCGGCCGTCTCACGTTCCAGGAGTAAGCATGGCGGGAGACTTCCACCGCGTCGCCTGCGGCGACTGCGAGAACGAACAGGTCGTCTTCGGCAAGGCCTCCTCCACGGTGTCGTGTGCGGTCTGCGGCACGACCCTCGCGACCCCCACCGGCGGAGAGGCCACGCTCCACGGCGAAATCGTCGAAACCGTTGAGGCGCGGTAACAGCCTCACCGCTCCGTCATGAAGTACAGCGGCTGGCCCGAACCCGGCGAGTTGGTGGTCGGCGACGTCGACGAGATCGCGGACTTCGGCGTGTTCGTCGACCTCGACGAGTACGAGGACAAGCGCGGCCTCTGTCACATCAGCGAGGTCGCCTCCGGCTGGATCAAGAACGTCCGCGACCACGTCCGCGAGGGACAGACGGTCGTCGCGAAGGTGCTGGAGGTCGACGAGTCGTCGAGCCAGATCGACCTGTCGATCAAAGACGTCAACGAGCACCAGCGCAAGGAGACGATCCAAGACTGGAAGAACTCGCAGAAGGCCGACAACTGGATGGAGATCGCGCTCGGCGAGGACGTCGACGACGACCGCTACACCGCGGTCGCCAACGCTCTCCTCGTCGAGTACGAGAGCCTCTACGACGCCTTCGAGGCGGCCGCGATCAGCGGCGACGAGGCCCTCGAAGACGTCGACGTCGACGACGACACCGTCGACGCGATCGTCACGGCGGCCCGCGACAACGTCTCCGTTCCGTACGTCGACGTGACGGGATACGTCGACCTCGAATCGGCGGCCCCCGACGGCGTCGACGATGTCCGCGACGCGCTCGCCGCCGCCGAAGGGAACGGCGAGATCCCGGACGGCGTCGAACTCGACGTCGGCTACGTGGGCTCGCCCGAGTACCGGATCAAGGTCCGCGCGCCGAACTATAAGACGGCGGAGTCACAGCTCGAAGCCGCCGCCGAGCGCGCCCGCGAGTCGATCGAAGCCGCCGGCGGCATCGGCGGGTTCCACCGCGAGCGACGCGAAGACGACGAGTAACCGCGAGCGGCGCGACGCCGCGACGCCTTTTCACCCGTGAAATCAGATATCCGCGTCTGCGCGAACTGGGAGGCCGTTCACGACCGACCGGTGTACGCGCTCGGCGACCGCTGCCCGGAGTGCGACGGTCCGACCGAGAACAGCGCGCCGGCCCCGTTCGGACCGGAGGACCCGTACGGCGAGTACCGGCGGCGGGCGCGGCGACGCGGCTCTGAGTAGGACTCCCGCGCATCGGCTGTCGCGGACGGCGTCCGCGTGCGAATAGCCACGCTCTTGTGAGCGCCGCACGGACGGGTGCGGTATGGAGGACATCGAGATCGACGAGGTCGCGACGCCGGAACTGGACGACCCGGTGTTGATCGAGGGACTGCCGGGCGTCGGCCACGTGGGGAAACTCGCCGCCGAACACCTGTTAGAGGAGTTCGACGGGGAGCTGGTCCGCCGGGTGTACGCCACGGAGTTCCCGCCGCAGGTGAGCGTCGACGACGAGGGGGTCGCGGAGCTGACCTGCGCCGAGTTCCACGCCGTCGAGACCGACGGTGCCGACCTGCTCGTGTTGACCGGCGACCATCAGGCCGGGTCGAACGCGGGTCACTACCGGCTCACCTCGACGTTCCTCGACATCGCGGAGGAGTTCGGCTCCGAGCGGGCGTTCGCGCTCGGGGGCGTCCCCACCGGCGAACTCGTCGAGGAGTACACGGTCCTCGGTGCGGTCTCGGACGCCGCCCTCGTCGACGACTTAGAGGACGCGGGCGTGGAGTTCCGCGCGGACGAGCCGGCCGGCGGCATCGTCGGCGTCTCTGGGCTCGTCTTGGGGCTCGGTGGCCGCCGCGGGTTCGACGCCGCCTGCCTGATGGGCGAGACGAGCGGCTATCTGGTCGATCCGAAGAGCGCGCGCGCCGTGTTAGAGACGCTGGAGACCGTTCTCGGCTTCTCGGTCGACTACGAGAGTCTGGAGGACCGCGCCGAGGAGATGGAGGAGGTCGTCGGGAAGATCCAGGAGATGCAGGAGGGCCCGGCGGTGCCGGACGACGACCTGCGGTACATCGGCTGAACGGGCTCGGTCGACGACTTCATTCCGTTCTCTTCGCTCGTTCGCTCCCGCTCGGTGATCGGAACCTCGCTCGACGACCGGGACCCCCGCCCGGCGACCGGAACCCCCGCTTCCGGCAGAGCTAAACCGGATCGTCGATCATCGTTCGTGTATGACTGACGTACGCGTCGCCGGGGTCGGGCTCACCCGTTTCGGTAGCCACCCGGAGCGCACAGGCCGCGACCTGTTCGGCGAGGCCGCGCTGCGGGCGTTCGAGGATGCAGACGTCGACAGGGCCGACGTCGAGGAGCTGAACTACGGGAACTTCATGGGCGCGCTCGCGGAGCATCAGGGCCATCAGGCACCGCTGATGGCCGAAGCCGCGGGGTCCGCTGTCCGGCGACGCGCTACGAGTCGGCGTGCGCGTCCGCGGGCGTCGCGGTCCGCGAGGCGGTGCG
>NZ_CBVY010000007.1:132489-135158 GCF_000513435.1 Halorubrum sp. AJ67
GACGGGGCGACGCTCGGCGTCGCGCCGGACAGTAGCTACCTCGTCGCGGGCACCGTTCTCTTCGTACTCGGCTGGTGAGCGCCGCGCACCCGGTTTCGCGGGCGCGTCACCCGATTTTTGGTCGAAATAATTCGACCCGATGAGTTATAAATCCAATAACCGTGGGACACGACATGACAGCGTTGAGCCCCCTCTCAATCGCGCTCCTCGTCGCCGTGACGGTCGGGCTGGCGGCGGCGATCCTCGCGTGGCGGGAGCGGCCGGAACCGGGCGCGACGTGGCTCGCCGTCCTCCTCGCGGGACAGGTCTGGTGGGCGACGTTCCTCGTCTTCGAACTCGAGGCGGCGACGCTCCCCGGGAAGGCGCTGTGGTACGACGTCCAGTGGGTCGGGGTCGTCGCGATTCCGGTCGGGTGGCTCTTCTTCGCGCTGGCGTACACCGGATACGACCGGTACGTGACGCCCTTCTCCGTCTCGCTCGTGTCCGTCATCCCCGTCGCCACGGTCGCGGTCGCCGCCGCCGGCGATCCCGGGAACCTCCTCGCCGTCGACCGGGCCGTGCGCGAGACCGCCGTCGGGACGTTCCTCGACGTCGCCCCCGGACCGCTGTACTACGTCATCGCGGGCTACACCTACCTCCTCGGCGCGGTCGGGTCGGTCCCCCTGTTTCAGCTGATCCGCGACGACGCCCGGCCGTTCCGGGGACAGAGCGCGGCGCTCCTGATCGGCACCGCCGCGCCGTGGGCCGGCAGCGTCGCGTACCTCACCGGGGCGATCCCGATCCCGGGACTCGACCCCACGCCGATCGTGTTCGCGGTCTCGGGGGTGACGTACCTCTTCGCGCTGTCGCGGTTCCGCCTGCTGACGCTCGCGCCGGCCCCGCGCCGCCGCGCGCGCCAGCTCGTCTTCGAGCAGCTCCACGACCCCGTGTTCGTCGTCGGCACCGAGGACCTGCTGGTCGATCTGAACGAGAGCGCCTCCGAGACGTTCGGCATCGACCGCCAGGCGGCGATCGGCGAGCGAGCGGGCGCGGTCGTTCCCCGATACGACGCGGTGCGCGAACTCGACGACGACCGGGGGTCGCCGCGACCGATATCGTTAGTCGGACGCGACGGGCAGCGGCCGTACGAGGTGACGGTCAGGGGTGTGGTCGACGACCACGACCGCACCACCGCCAGAGTGATCGCCTTCCACGATGTCGGGGCGTACCTCGGTCAGCAGCAGCGGCTCAACGTCCTCAACCGAGTGTTCCGCCACGACGTGCGGACGGAGACCAACCTCATCTTGGGGTACGCCGAGCAGTTACGGGCGAACCCGACCGACGAGCGCGCACTCTCGATCATCGAGGAGAGCGCGGGGCGGATGCTCGAACTCAGCGAGCGCACCCGGACCGCCGGGAAGCTGTTCGACCCGACCGAGGAGGAGAAGTCGGGGCCGCTTCCGGACGTCGTCGACGAAGTCGTCGCGGACGCGCGGAGCCTCGACCCCGACGCCCGGGTCGAGACCGGTCGGATCTCGGACGTCACCGTCCCATTGGTGTTGCGTGTCGTCTTGGAGAACCTCTGTTCGAACGCGGTCCGACACAACGACGGGGAGACGCCGTGGGTGCGGATCGACGCGGCGGTCGCGGACGGGTGGGTCGAGGTCACCGTCGCCGACGACGGCCCCGGTATCGACCCGGCCGAGTACGACGTGTTGGACCGCGGCACCGAGACGCCGCTCCGGCACGGCAGCGGGATCGGCCTGTGGATCGTCAAGTGGGGCGTCGACCACCTCGGCGGCCGGATATCGTTCGCCGAGCGCGAGCCGCGGGGGACGACGGTGACGGTGTCCGTTCCGGTCGATCGGTCGGGAGCGGGCGGGAGCGACCGCGGGGAGCGAATCGCCGGATGCGACCGGACGGACGACGAATCGGGTGCGGCGGAATCGCCGTCGAACGAGGGTCGATAGGCACTTGCCGCCGGAAGGCGACCTCGTCGTATGGACGCTACGGCCACAACGTATCTCCCGTACGCGCTGCTCGCGATGGGCGCGTACGCGCTGGTTTCCCCGCTGATGCGCGTCGCCACCACCGGACCGAACGCGATCCCGAGCGACGTCGCCGTCGTCGTCTCGAACTCGCTGCTGATCGTGATGGCCGTCGGCGTGATCGCCTACACCGGACAGGGGTTCACGACGCACCTCGCCTCGCCGAAGCTGCCGCACGTGCTCGCCGCGGGCTTTTTCCTCGGCGTCGGGATCCTCGCCTTGTACCGGTCGCTCTCCTTGGGTCCCGTGAGCGTCGTGACGCCCATCTTCGCGATGTTCCTCGTCTTCTCGTCGGTGATCGGCTTCCTCTTCTTGGGCGAGTCGTTCACCCTTCGGAAGGGGCTCGGCATCGTCTTCGCCGCCGCCTCCGTCTATCTGGTCTCCGGAGCATAGCAGCGACCCGACCGCGCCGCCCCCTTCCTCGATCCGGAACCGCCTGCCGCGTGACGAAACCCCTTTAGTTGCCAGCGGAAAAGGAGCGCACCCGCCGTGTCTCGCCTGTCGAACCTCCCGAACCCCTTCCGCGCGCTCATCCTCTACATCGGGTTCGCCCTCGCTCGGGTCGGCCTGATCGACCGCCACCGCGTGGTCCGGACCACGGACCTCGCGTGGCCGCGGATCGTCACGGGGATCGCGCGGATG
>NZ_CBVY010000007.1:135178-137196 GCF_000513435.1 Halorubrum sp. AJ67
CGAGGCGGCCGAAGACGTGTTGGGATTCTCGGTCGTCACCGTCCGGGTCCACGACGCGGACGCCGGGGGGCTCGTTCCGGCGGCGGTCTCGACGGCCGCGGCGGAGCTGTTACCCGAACGCGAGACGTTCACGGCCGGCGGCGGGAGCCTCAACTGGGCGGCGTTCGAGGCGGACGAGGTGCGCGTGTACGACGACATCAGGGAGATGGACGCCCTCGACGCGGACACGCCCCTCCGAAGCCTCATGATCCTGCCGATCGGCGAGTTCGGAACCCTCTCGATAGGTGAGACGGAGCCGGGCGTGTTCGACGGGACCGACGAGTTCCTCGCGCGGATCCTCGCGACCGCGGTGGAGACCGCGTTTCAGGCAGAGGAACGCACCCGCCGGCTACACGAGCGGAGCGCGGAGCTGGAGCGTCAGAACGACCGGTTAACGGAGTTCGCCAGCGTCGTCTCGCACGATCTTCGGAACCCGCTCAACGTCGCACAGGGGCGGGTGGAGCTCGCGGCCGACGAGTGCGACTCCGAACACCTCACCGCGGCCGCCGCGGCTCACGAGCGAATGGAGGCGCTGATCTCCGACCTGCTCACCCTGGCCCGCGAGGGCGAGATGGTCAGCGAGACGGAGACCGTCCGACTCGCCGACATCGCCGAAGGGTGTTGGGCGAACGTCGACACGTCGAACGCCGCCCTCGCCGTCGAGACCGAGCTGAGCGTCCGGGCCGACGAGAGCCGACTCCGACAGCTGTTGGAGAATCTGATGCGTAACGCCGTCGAACACGGGGGCGACGACGTGACCGTCACGGTCGGAACGCTTCCGGACGGATTCTACGTGGCGGATGACGGGCCGGGAATCCCGGAGGACGAGCGGGAGGCGGTGTTCGACGCCGGCTACTCGACCTCGGAGTCGGGGACCGGGTTCGGGCTCCGGATCGTCGAGCAGGTGGCCGACGCGCACGGGTGGTCGGTCCGCGTCGCCGAGAGCGAGGCGGGCGGCGCGCGGTTCGAGATCACCGGCGTCGAGTCCGCCGCGTGAACGGAGAGTCGATCAGTCCCGCGTGACCAGTTCGACCTCGTGGCCGTCCTGGTCCTTCGTGAACGCGTAGTTGTGGTCGCAGGACGCGGGGTCGCGGTAGTCGGGCGCTTCGCGGGTCAGCAGCGCGTCCCAGGCGTCGTCGAGGTCGTCGACGCGCACCGCGACGTGGCCCCAGCCGTCGCCCATCGTGTACTCGCGACCGTCGTAGTTGTACGTGAGTTCGAGCTTCATCGCCTCCTCCGGGGCGTCCTCCGGAGCGACGAAGTAGTTCGAGAAGGTGTCGGCCTCCCAGCGGCCCGGGACCTCGGTGTACTCGAACTTGCGGGTCCAGTAGCCGAGCGCCTCGTCGGCGTCCTCGACGCGGATCATCGTGTGGTCGATGCTCCACTTCGCGCCGTGGTCGCGCTTGACGATCTCGATCTCGTGACCGTCGGGGTCCTTCACGAACGCGTAGCGGTTCCCGCAGGACTCGGGGTCGCGGTAGTCGTCGACGCCCTCCTCGATCAGCCCGTCGTACGACTCCTGAAGCGCGTCCTCGGGGACGCGGACCGCGATGTGGCCCCACGCGTCGCCGATCTCGTAGCTCCGGCCGTCGTGGTTGTACGTGAGCTCTAAGAGCGCGCCGTCCTCGGGACCGAGGAAGACGTTGGTGAAGGTGTCGGCCTCCCAGCGGCCCTTCTCCTCGTAGTTCAGGTGGGTCTGATACCAGTCGAGACTCTCCTCTAAGTCCTCGACGCGGATCATCACGTGGTCGAAGGTTCCGTCCATACGCGACGGATCGGCCGCTCGGGTCAAAAGCGTACTGAAGCCCGAACCCGGCGCGGGGCGGCGGCTCGGCCGAACTGATCACGAGTCCAGTCGAGTTTTATTAACACTCCACGGCGTGGATAGATACCGTTCGACGACTCATTCCTCGTGTCCGTCGCCGCCGGCGACGGGCGCGTTCATGGCAAACGAACCGACCAGCCCGTCGACGCCAGAC
>NZ_CBVY010000007.1:141044-146270 GCF_000513435.1 Halorubrum sp. AJ67
AACTCGGCGACGCCGTCCGGTCGAGCGTCCTCCTCGCGGTCGCGATCACCCGTCCCGGTCAGCGCGGCGTTCGTGGGCGTACCGCCCCGGTCGTTCATCGACGTGCTGAGCAGCAACGAGCGGGCGATCGCCTACGGCGCGGACTACCGTCCGGGTGGTCGACTCGGCGTCCCGTTCGCCGCGCTCAACCTCGTCGGCAGCCGCGTGCTGGTCGGCTGTGACGACGCCTACACCGCGATGCAGGTGCGGGCGGGCGGCGCGGTCGCCAACATCGTCCTCAGCGCGCTGTTCATCTTCGGCTTCGGCTGGGGCGTCGAGGGGGCCGCGATCGGGACCGTCCTCTCGAACGTCCTCGCAGTCGGGGGGTTCACCGTCGGGCTCGTCCGCGGCAGCGCTCCGCTCGTCGGTGAGTTCCCGGTCGCGATCGACCCGACCGGCTCGTACCTGAACCCCGACATGCTCCGCGACCTCGTCGAGATCGGCGTCCCCGTCGGCGCGCGCAACCTCGTGTGGACGGCCGCGGAGTTCCCCATGCTCGCCATCCTCGATGTGTTCGGCGAGAACACCGTGGCCGCGTTCGTCATCGCCCGCCGCATCTGGGGGATCATGAACACCCCCGGCTGGGGCTTCGGCCTCGCCTCCTCCAGCCTGGTCGGGCAGGAGCTCGGCGTCGAGCGCCCCGACGAGGCGGAGGCGTACGCCCGCGACATCATCCGCTTCTCGGTCGCGACGTACGCCGTCTCCGCGGTGCTGATCGCCGTCTTCGCGACCCAGATCGTCTCGCTGTTCGCCCAGTCGCCGAACAGCCCTGAGATCCCGATCGCCGTGAACCTCGTGTACGCGGCCTGTGCCGCGGTGATCTTCCAAGGCGTCTCCGGCGGCGCGGCCGGCCCGCTCGACGCCGCCGGCGACACGAAGATACCGTTCGCGAGCCAGTTCCTCGGCATGTTCTGCGTGTCGATCCCGCTCGCGTACGTCGGCGCGCACGACGCGACGCCGGCGATAACGATCCCCGAAGTCCTCACGATCCCGGCGGTGGAGGTCCCGCTCTTCGGAGTCACGATTCGGGCGGCTGAGATCCCGTTCGTCGGGTTCACGCTCCCGGAGGTCGCGCTCCCCGCGATCGGGCTGTGGGGCCTGTACCTCGCGTTCATGGCCGAGACGACGATCCCAGCGCTGATCAACTACCTGCGGTTCCGCTCGGGGAAGTGGAAGAAGATAAGCGAGGCGTACCGCCCCGAGGCGACCGCGGACGACTGAGGCGAGACGGTTCGGTTGACTTTTTGGAATCTCCCCGAACTCGGCAAGAGTCACCTGCCGAATACCGAGCGTGTAGTCGCCAGGGTACCTGCGCTGTTTTCTCTAAAACGGATCCTGAATCACTCGGTGAAACAAGCCTGCGAAGTGACCGATAGATTCCAGCATTTTTGGATGATATTTTGAGCGCTCTCTAGGATTGTAAGCCGTAGATCTCGTTGGAGACCCCCCCGGCTTGAAACACCTACAAATTGTCAAAGCACTTTTTATTCTACTTGTTATGAAATGCTATAATGGCCGACGTACAACAGTACCTCGAATCACTAACTGATACTGCGAGAACTGGCGACACACGCGAAGAAAGCTACTACGGCGACCTCAGTGATTTTCTGGAAGAATCCGCTGGCAAGGACAGACAAGATGACGTTCAGGTCACCACCCTCCCCTCCCCAACCGACGGCGGAAATCCGGATTTCAGGGTGTGGAACGGTACAAATGAAGTCACGGGATATATTGAAGCAAAACTCCCGAGTGGCAGATCGCTCGACACCATCGAGAAGACAGAGCAGCTTACTAGATATCGGAACACGTTCGAGAACGTTATCTTGACGAATTTTGTCGAATTCCGACTATATCGAAACGGCGAACAAGTCGCCGAAGCAAAGATCGCAGACCCACCCAAAATCCCTCGGTTCGGGGACGCCCCTGACGCCGTCAACACGGACAACATCGAAACCCTGCTTGAGAAGTTCTTCTCTTTTTCGCGGCCAGAAATTGAGTCCGCAAGAGGGCTAGCGATGGAACTCGCAAAACGAACATCGTTTATGCGAGAGGTGGTGTTACAGGAACTCAAACGGGAGATCGCTGAGCAGGATGGACACATCCTCGGATTCTACGAAGCGTTCGAAGACCACCTGATGCCTGATCTAAATCAACGAGAGTTCGCAGATATCTACAGCCAAACAATTACGTACGGATTACTCACTGCTCGAACACGCGTGTCTGGAGAATTTAACCGTACCGACGCTGCTGATGCCATTCCTTCCACAATTGGGATTCTAAAGGATATCTTCGACTTTATTTCCACGTCCGATCCACCGATGGAGGTTGAGTGGATCGTCGATGACGTCTCAGATGTACTTTCCGGCACGAACGTGGACGATATCCTCAGCGAGTTCTACGCAGCCAAGGCCGAATCCACACCGCTCGTACACTTCTACGAAACATTCCTCGAAGAGTACGACCCTGAGACTCGACAGCAGAAAGGCGTGTACTACACTCCAGAACCGGTCGTGGAGTGGATCACACAGTCAGTGAACTCCGTGCTGAAGACTGACCTTGACCGTGATGACGGTCTCGCCAACGATGATGTGACTATTCTTGATCCTGCGGCAGGGACGATGACGTTCATGGCGGCAGCGACGCGTCTCGCGGTGGAAGAATACGCAGAAAAGTACGGACATGGTGGGGTATCGGCACTTCTATCTGATCACATTTTAGACCACTTCTATTCGTTTGAACTACTCGTCGCTGCGTACACTATTGGGCATCTGAAAATGGCGATTCTATTCGAGGAACAGGGATATGAACTTGACGACGATGACCGCGTACAGCTGTTCCTGACAAATACGTTGGAACCGGAGGAAGTAGAGCAGACACACCTACCGTTCGCGTCATCGCTCGCCGAGGAAGCGGAAATGGCGCACGATGTGAAGGAAGAGACCCCGATTCTGGCTATCTTGGGGAACCCACCATACGCGGGCCACTCAGAAAATCAAGGCGAGTGGATCGAATCTCTCGTGGAGGACTACAAAGAGGGATATCCGCAGTTGCAAAAGCCTGCGCAGGCAAAATGGCTACACGATGACTACGTGAAATTCATTCGATGGGCACAGTGGAAGCTCTCTGACGCCGAAAAAGGAACGGTTGGGTATATTACCAATCACGGCTATATCGATAATCCGACCTTTATGGGGATGCGCGAACAGCTGCTATTGGAATTCGACGAAATCTATGTTTTAGACCTACACGGTAACTCGAATCGCGGAGAGAAAACCCCCGAGGGTGGAATTGATGAGAACGTATTCGATATCAAGCAGGGTGTCGCGATTAGTATCTTCGTAAAAACTGATGACGGCACTAACGGGGAATACGCAGATGTCTTCCACAGCGACCTGTGGGGGACAAGAGAAGAAAAATTTCAAGCACTAAGCGGTAGCGATATGAACGATATTGAGTGGGAAGAAGTAACCCCACGCGAGCCGCAGTATCTCTTTGTCCCACGCAACCAAGAGCTAGCGAGCTCTTACCACGATTGGGTGAAGGTAACACAGATCTTCTCGGAATTCGCTGACCCCCCATTTGGTATCGTAACCACGCACAACGGATTTGCTATCTCATCCACACCGGAACGACAGAAGCAGAAAGTTAGGCAGTTTCTCGCAACAGAAACAGAAAGCGAAGCGCGGGAGTATTTCAATCTGTGCGGACAGGAATAGTGGAATTACAGCGATGCGAAGGATCATCTGGAGACCACAGATTGGGAAGAGAAAATAGTTCAAATCCAAACAGCCCCTTTCGACAAGCAGTACACTGTCTACGACAAGCACGTCGCAGTCCATCGCCGTGCAGGTCGGTTATCGAAACATATGCTCGCGGGAGATAATGTCGCTCTGGCCCTACCTAACCGGACAGAACGTACGCCATTCGACCATGCGTTTGTGACAGATGGGATAATGGAGCAATCCGGGTTGTCCACAAAGGAGGGAAACCATCTGTTCCCGCTATACCTCTACCCGAATGTACCGGATGAAACTACTTCGAAACTCCCCAATACCACCCAGCAGACGAGTATCAATTCACGCCTCATCTCACAACTCTCCGAAGCCTACAGTGACGAGGTAACCCCTGAAAAAGTATTCAATTACACGTACGCGGTATTATACACGCGACCATATCGGCTGACGTACTCGGAGTTTATGGAGACCGACTATCCGAAAATTCCGTTCCCTAGAGATGAAGTGTTATTCAAGAAGTTTGAATCACTGGGCGAAGAGTTAGTACTGCTTCACTTACTTGATCACTCGAATCTGGAGTCTCCGGGAATAAAACTTCATACTGAGGAGGGTGGTGATGGTGAGAATGAGGTGTCAGAGAATACCGGAGAGTACTATCGACACTACGATGAGGAGAAACAGCGGCTGTATATCAACTCTGACCAGTACTTCGCCCCGGTACCACAAGATGTGTGGGAGTACGAGATCGGCCACAGGCCTGTCGTGAATAAGTGGATTCAAAATCGTATCGGGGAGACCCTATCGAGTAACGACATTCGGAAATTCTGTCGTATTATTCGGGCGTTGATGGAAACTATCAGTATTCAAGATGGATTGGATAAGTCTTGGGAGGCAATCGAGTCAAACTACTTGACATTCGAATTGAAGGGGCAACAGACATTCGACATATAGGGTTATTAGTCGCTGTTGATTTCATCTTAGACATCTTATACTAGACTATTGGTAAGTGGTTAGAATAGCTGTTTTATCACTCGGAGATAGTTCAAGAGTTGTCCAGTAGTGAACAATTCGGACCGAATTGGGAATGATTCCATGCGAGATGCGCACCTTCCATCCCGTACGGCTGGCGGACTCGGCCACCGACCGAGTACTTCAACGAACCCAAGCAGTCATTTATCGTCGACATGGCGGACCTGAACGGCGACGCCGCGGGTCGACCCCGCCATCTCCGGGCCGGACATCTCGGCGCGGCCGACCGCGAACGCCTTCGGCCCCTCGATCACGACCTCGTCGCCGACGCGGATCCCGTCGTCCGCGTCGACGACGCCCGGCGCGAGCACAGAGCCGTGCGGGACGAACGCGTCGATCTCGTCGTATAACTTCGTATAATGTATGCTATACGAAGTTATTAACGTTTTATTAGTCGTGGGAGGCAAGGCACACAGGGGATAGG
>NZ_CBVY010000007.1:146290-147199 GCF_000513435.1 Halorubrum sp. AJ67
CCTATCCCCTGTGTGCCTTGCCTCCCACGACTACTCGTCGCCCGCGCCGCCGAACAGGTCGTCGCCCGCGCCGTCGCCGAGCAGGTAGTCGGCGAGCGCCCGGACCGTGTTGTGTTCGCGCTCCCGCTTGCTGTACGCCGGCTCGCCCTGTAGGGCGGCGTTCAGCTCGCCGAGCGACTCGTCGGTCGTCGGGTGGTCGACGCAGGTGTACTCGAAGGGGACATCGATCTCGGGGTCGGCCTCGACGCGCTCGCAGATCTCCCTGTAGCCGTCCTCGGGGACGTGCGCGACGACGCGGGAGTAGTCGTTGCGCGTCAGATATCGCCGCAACACCTCCGCGACGAACTCGATCTCGTCTTCGCTCCAGTCGCCGGTGACCACGGAGTCGTAGTGCTGTGCGGGGTAGGTCGTCTCCAGTTCCTGTGGGACCACGCCGATCGGCGAGGTCATCGAGACGGTGTGGCCGCGCCACTTGATCGCGTCGTGGAACTGGCGGTGGCTCTGGGAGTCGCTGTACGGTTTCGTCGCCGAGCAGGGAACTAGAACGAGCGGCTGGTCGTCAAAGCGGTTCCGGTAGCGGCTCGTGACGCGGTCGGCGAACCGGCGGATCTCGACGCGGTCGAGCGTCTCGGCGCTCGCCGCGGTCACCTCGGCGTCGCGCATGAGCGGCGTCCGCTCCTCCAGATAGGCCCACTGGTCGTCGAACTCGCGGAACGCGGCCGTGAGCCACCCCTCGTGGCGGGCCTGCCCCTCGACGTAGTCCCGCAGGCGACCGCTCCGGATCCGCTCGCGGACCCGGCGGAGTTCGGCGCGGAGCGCGTTGACGTTGTGCTCGGCGCAGTCGGCGCGCGTGAACTCGCTTCGCGGTTTCGCGCAGGCCGGACAGGCGCACGGCAGTTCGTCGAGGTC
>NZ_CBVY010000007.1:149758-151482 GCF_000513435.1 Halorubrum sp. AJ67
GCCCGCGTCCCGGTCCGACTCGGCTGTCGCACGCCGACCGACCGCCCGTGGATCGTCTCGCTGTGGTTCGCGTGGGATCCGGTGGCCGGACCTCGCGGCGACGACGCAGGCGACCCCGACCGCCCGAGCGGCGCGATCCGCTGTGCGACGAGCGCGACCGCCGACCTCGTCGAGTTCGTCGAACACGACGACGAGGTCTCCTTCGACGTATCGACGAACGACCCGCCGTACAAGGGCGTCCGCGGCCGCGGCCGCGCGACGGTCGTCCCCGACGAGGACAAGCGGCTCCTGCGGTCGCTTCTGGAGAAGTACCTCGGCGGGGTCGACAACGCGACCGGCGAGCGGCTCCTGCGCCCCGAGCGCGAGGAGGTCGAGATCCGGATCGAGCCCGAGCGGCTCCACACGTGGGACTACTCGGAGCGGATGGGACCGGCGGCGGAGTAAGCCGGTCGCGGCCGCTCCGCGTCGGCCGCGTTCCGGCGGTCCCGCTCTCCGACAGGCGATCGTTTAAGCGGTCGCCGGGCCACCCACGGGTATGAGCGTTCTCGACAACGACGAGTACCGCGCGTTTCGCCGCGACCTCCACCGCCACCCCGAGCCGGCGTGGCGCGAGTTCTACACCACCGCCCGCATCGTCGAGGCCCTCCGCGAGCGGGACCTGACGGCGCTTCACGTCGGCCGCGACGCGCTGGCGACCGAGGAGCGCCTGAACGTCCCGGACGACGAGGAGCTAGCCGAGTGGGAGACGCAGGCCCGCGAGGCGGGTGCGGACCCCGAGATCGTCGACCGGCTCTCCGGCGGCTACACCGGCTGCGTCGCGGTCGTCGAGCGCGGCGACGGTCCCGTGGTCGGCCTGCGCGTCGACATCGACGGCCTCCCGATCACCGAGTCGGAAGCGGGCGACCACGTCCCGGCCGGGGAGGGGTTCCGCTCCGAACACGAGGGGTTCATGCACGCCTGCGGCCACGACGCCCACGCGACGATGGGGCTCGGCGCGCTCGACGCCGTCCTCGACTCCGACTTTTCCGGCACGCTGAAGGTGTTCTTCCAGCCGGGCGAAGAGCAGGTCGCGGGCGGCAAGCCGATGGCCGAGTCCGGCCACCTCGACGACGTCGACTACCTCTACGCGGTCCACGTCGGCTTGGACCACCCGTCCGGCGAGATCGTCTGCGGGGTCGAGGGGTTCCTCGCGGTGCGGCACCTCCTCGCGGAGTTCGAGGGCGAACCCGCCCACGCCGGCGCGCGGCCCGAGCAGGGCCGGAACGCGGTTCAGGCGATGGCGGCAGCGGTCCAGAACCTCTACGCCATCCCGCGGCACGCGGACGGCCCGACGCGGGTGAACGCCGGGCTCGTCGGGGGCGGCACCGCGACGAACATCATCCCGGAGGAGTCGCACATCGAGGGCGAGCTTCGGGGCCAGACGACCGAACTCGCCGAGTACATGTCCGACCACGCGGACCGGATCCTGAACTCGGCCGCGGAGATGCACGACTGCGAGGTCGAGGTGTCGACGCTCGGCGAGGCCCCCAGCGCGACGAGCGACGACGCGCTCGCCGGGCTCGTCCGGGAGTCCGCGGGCGACGTCGCGGGCGTCACGAGCATCGTCGACAGCGACGACCTCGGCGGCTCCGAGGACGCGACGTACCTGATGAACCGCGTCCAAGAGCGCGGCGGACTCGCCTGCTACCTCGGCGTCGGCACCGACCACCCGGGCGGCCACCACA
>NZ_CBVY010000007.1:151759-156801 GCF_000513435.1 Halorubrum sp. AJ67
GTGCGGAGCGGTGCGGGGTGGGACTCGAAGGGGCAGTCGCCGGCGGCGAAGCCGCCGGCTGCCCGAGGCGCGTAGCGCCTCGCTGCCGCGAGGACGGCGCAGGCGAAGTAAGGACCGCAACGAGGGAGCGGTAGCGACCGAGTGAGGACCGCAGCGAGCGTGCGCCGTCCTCGCGGCTGGGGCTTCGGTGGCGTCTGTGTCTGTCTGTGATTTATAAGCAGTGGCTCTGTTGAGATCCTATTCTTCAGGCAGTTTCTCGTCTGAAACAGCCGGGCGATGAGAGTGCGTCTTGATTGAATGTGTCAGAACCAGTCTTTCTTCCTAAGATAGAACATCGTAATTCCACAAACGAAACCGCCTCCAGCTCCCCTGATGACCGCACCAGTCCACTCACCGTCGGAGAGAACTGTTTGGATGGTAACAGTGACTACGACCCACATAACAACGGTCGTCAATACGAATACCCACGGATTCTCCAAGTCGATACGACGCACCTCAGCCATACATCAATTACCGATTTCAATAGTAAATACGTTCCCTGAATTGAACGGAAAATATATGTCAGTTGAAGTTTAATTATCGATATGATCACTATCATCTCGAATATTCTCGGTTCTCCCTTCTACCTGTTCCACGCTCTGTCCTTGATTCTCGTCGGTTACTGGGTTTACCTTGACGCCACCGAGCGAGGAAGTAACATGAATTATCTGTGGGCGATCGGATGTACTCTTTTCCAACCGCTTACCGTTGGGTACCTGCTTTACCGGAGTGAGATTGGGGGGCGAACCAGAACCGCCGGGACTCTTGAGCGAATTGTCGGCACCTTCGTTGTCGGCCATCTCGTTACGATCCAACTCTGGTTTGTTCTAGGATATATGAACGTGGTAACAACTATTACCCATCCTCCACTGGTTGAGCTACAGTACTATATCGCCTTATTCGTGGTAGGTGTTATTCCCGGCTACTGGCTCGTTTGGAAGAGCGGATGGGCTCGCACCCGCCGGAAACTCGGTTGGGTTCAGGAAGCGGAACGCACCAACATTCAGAGTTAACGAACTGCTACGGGAGTTGTCTGTATTGACCGCAGGGGGACAGAACCTATCACCTTTTAAGAATTTCAACAGAGCCTAACCAGTCACTACGCCGTACAGCTGAGCGCCCGGAATTTCGCCGACGTTCACTGATCGCCCGCAGTCGACTCAGAACGTCAGGTGCGAACTCGATGCCGGCCCCTCGTCGTCGCCGTCGTCGTCCGGCAGCCCCTCGTAGAGGTACGTGAGGTCGTCGTCGGTGAGGAACACCGCGCCGTCGCGGACGGCCACGTCGATCTCTCGCAGCGTCGTCCCCGCGGCCTCGCCGTTGTCACAGGAGCCGTCGCAGGCGTCGAACGCCGAGCCGTGCTTCGGGCAGACGACGGACTCGCCGCGGGTGACTGCGCCGACTTCTTCGCGGTGGAGGCGCTGGTCCTCGTGGGTACAGCGGTTGATCCACGCCCGAACCGCTCGATCCGAACGCTCCGCCTCACCGTCCGGCTCGTCCGCGCAGGGCACGAGGAACACCTCGCGGTCGGTGTCGCCCTCGCGGGCCGTGAACGCCCACGAACCCTGCTCGCGGACGGTCTCGACGGTCGTGAGTCGGTAGTCGCTCATGCGGCGAGTCGGCGGTCACTCATGCGGTGAGTCGCGGTCGGTCGGCGTCTCAGTACTTCGCGTCCGCGCCGGTCGTCTCGTACACGCGGTCCATGATGCCGTCGCGCTCGCGGGTCCAGTTCGCCATCGCGGCGGGGCTGGTCGGGTACTCGTCGTAATGGCCGATCAGCTCGTCCGCCAGCGACTTCGTCTGGTAGAAGTTCCGGATCGTCCCCCAGTAGCCGAAGCTCTTGACCGCGGCCTTCACCTTCAGCCCGAAGGACATCGAGGTCGACCCCTCGTAGAGCGCCTCCGCGAGCTTCTCGCCCGGCAGCGACGCGAGGAGGCCCATCAGATCGTCGACATCGACCGCGGTCGAGAGGACGTTGTACACGTCGAGGCCGGCATACCGGCCGCCGAAGTGGTCCATCACGCGGGTGTTGTACCGCCAGAGGTTCTCCTCGCTCACGTCGCCGTCGGAGACCGCCTTCACGGCCTGTTCGCCGGCGTACTTGCCCGCGTACGCCGCGCCCGCAATTCCGCCCCCGGTCGTCGGGTTCACGTGGCCCGCGGCGTCGCCGACCGCCATGTAGCCCGGCGCGACCGCCGAGTCGTAGGGGCGTCGGGTGGGCAGCGCGGCCCCGAGCTTGTCCGTGACCTCCGCGCCCTCGAACTCGGGGCGGTCCCGGAGGTCCTTCTTCAGCGACTCGACCAGTTGCATCGGCTCCTCGTTCATCTGGAAGCCGAGCCCGGCGTTGATCTCAGTCGCGGTCCGCGGGAAGTACCAGAGGTAGCCCGCGGCGCGGTCGGTCGCCTTGAAGACGAGGGCGTCGTCCCACTCGACCGGCTCCGGCACCTCGACGACCTCGCGGTACGCGGAACAGAACTGCGAGTAGCGAACGTTCGTGTCGAAGGTCGTCCCCTCGAAGTCGACCTTGTCCTGGAGCAGCGAGAGCGACCCCGCGCCGTCGATGACGACGTCGGCCGCGTAGGTCCGCGGGTCGCCCTTTCGCACCGCCCGCAGCCCCGTGACGCGGCCCGTCTCGTCTTGGACCACGTCGTTGATGACGGTGTCGTAGTGGAACTCTACCCCGGCTTCCTCGGCAGCGGCGATTATCTGGCGGCCGTACTCCCAGCGGTCGATGACGGCGAGTTCGCCGGGGACGGGGATCTCCAGAACCGTGTCCTCTTGGGGGATCTCGAAGCGACCGTGGTCGACGCCGGTGTTCGTGAACGCCGGCTCCAGCCGGTCTTTCGGGATCGCCTCGGGGAACGCGTCCGCGCCCTTCAGGGCGTCGCCGCAGGCGATGTGGCCGGCCTCCTCCGCGTCCTTTCGCTCGACGATGACGACGTCGAGCCCCTCGTTCGCGATCGTCGCGGCGGCGTAACAGCCGGCGGTCCCGGCCCCCGCCACGACGACGTCGTACTCGTCGATATCCATTACCGGAGCGTGTCGTGCGCCCGGCAAAACTCTTTGCTCCCATTTCGGTCGTATTCGAGAGAACGAATTTCGGATCCGGACGTGGTATCGTCGCTGACGAGTCCTGTTGAACGGGAGGACCACAACGCGGATCGGACGCCCTACTCTTCGGTCTCGTAGTGTTCGCCCGCGGCCTCGGGGATCTGGGTCCGGCCGACCAAGGCGAGCACGACGATCACGACGACGTACGGGATGGTCTGGACCAGCGTGTCCGGGACCGCGTAGCCGAGCTGTTGGAGCCGGATCTGCATCGCGTCGAGACCGGCGAACAGCGCGCCCGCGCCGAGCGTTCCGACCGGGTTGTAGTTGCCGAACAGGTACGCGACGATGGCGATGAACCCCTTCCCTTGGACCATCGTCTCGCCGGAGCCGACGAACTGGCCGATCGACAGCGCCAGTGCCGACCCGCCGACGCCGGAGAGAACGCCCGAGAGCAGCACGCCCGCGTAGCGCACCTTCGAGACCGAGACGCCGACCGTGTCGAGCGCCTTCGGGTTCTCGCCGGCCGCACGGAGGTGTTTCCCGAAGGCGGTCCGGTTCAGCAGCCACCACGACCCCGCGGTCGCGATGAGCACCAGCGTCGCGGAGTACGCCCAGCCGACGTTCGCGCCGAGGTTCGGCGTGTTGACGCCGCCGAAGAACACCGTCGACATGAACGGCGCGAGCCCTAAGGCGATGAGCCAGACGGCCAGTCCGGCGATGATCTGGTCCGCCTTGAACTCGATACAGACGACCGCGAACACCGCCGACAGCAGCGTCGACGCGGCGATGCCGGCGATAAAGCCGATCGCGAGCGCCGGAACGCCGAGGACCGCGTTGCCGATCCCGACGACCGACGCGGCGTACACGGAGACGAACGCCGAGATGATTAACAGTCCCTCCAGCCCGATGTTGATGACGCCCGACTTCTCGGCGAAGATACCGCCGAGCCCGGCGAGCACGATGGGGGCCGCGAGCCGCGCCGTCGACGTGGCGGTGCTCGTCGAGAAGACGATCCCAGCGAGGTCGCCCGCGATCGAGTCGGGGAACAAGAGCCCGAGAATTCCGACCAGCGCGAACGCGCCGACCGTGCCGACGACGAGCGAGCGCACGTAGTCGGACTCGAACAGCCCCTCCATGACTCGCGTCGACGACAGCGGGTTACGCATCGGTCTCACCTCCCTCGCCGCCGGCGGTCTCGTCTGACTCCGTCGGCGCTGCGACGCCGCCTCCGCCGAGCCCGGCGTACCGACCGATCATCCGGAAGAACTCCGGCATCGCGACGAAGAGGATGATGAGCCCGCGCAACACCGCGACGAGCTGCGTGGGCACGTCCGTGCGGAACCCGATCTCCAAGGCCCCGCCCTTCAACACGCCGAAGAGGAACGCGGCCGGCAACACGCCGATCGGGTTGTTCCCGGCCAGAATCGAGACGGTGATGCCGTCGAAGCCGAGGTCCGGAATCGAGGCCAGCCACCGGCCCTCGGACATCAGCACCCACACCGCGCCGCCGACGCCGCCGAGCGCGCCCGACAGCGTCATCGCCCGGACGGTCGTGAGCTTCGCGTTCACGCCGCCGTACTCGGCGGCCGCGGCCTGAACGCCGCTCGTCCGGAGGTCGTAGCCGAGCGAGGTGTGTTCGACGAAGTAGTAGAGCGCGCCGATGAAGCCGACCCCGATGAGCAGCGCGACCAGCGCGAAGTCGCTGGAGGCGGGGAACAGCCACGGACGGAGCTGCGCGTACTCGGGGACGTACTCGGTGGCGACCACGGAGGAGCCCTCGGCGCGGAACACCTCCAACACGAGCACGTACGCGACGTTCGCGGCGACGAAGTTGAGCATGATCGTCGTGATCACCTCGTTGGCGTCGGCGTACGCCTTGAGCGCGCCGGGGATCGCGCCCCACAGTCCGCCGCCGACCGCGCCGGCCGCGGTGCCGACCGCGATCAGCACGA
>NZ_CBVY010000007.1:159305-161524 GCF_000513435.1 Halorubrum sp. AJ67
GCCGCATCCCTGTCGACGCGGAGGCCGCCCCACGTGGTCGGCTCGTTGCCCAAGACGACGTTCTCCCACACCGTCATCGGGTCGACGAGCATGAAGTGCTGGTGGATCATGCCGACGCCCGCGTCGATCGCGTCCCGCGGCGAGTCGAACGACTGTGGCTCCCCGTCGAGACGGACGGTCCCCTCGGTCGGCTGGTAGAGACCGTACAACACGTTCATCAGCGTGGTCTTGCCGGCCCCGTTCTCGCCGAGCAGGGCGTGGACGCTCCCGCGTTCCACCGCGAGATCAACGTCGTCGTTCGCGACGACCCCGGGGAATCGCTTCGTGATACCGTCCAAGTGGACCGCCGGGTTCATTCACCCGTAACTCCGCACCGGAGCCTAAAAACGCGCGGATTTCGGGCTGACGCTCGCGGTACTGTCGGATGACCGACCGGAGCGCGGAAAAATCGCGGACGAAAAACCGACGCCGAACGCGTCGAACGAGTCGCGGTGGAAAACCGACGCCGAACACGTCCTCAGTTGCTCGTCGTGTCCGGCACGTCGATGTTGCCGGCGATGATCTCGTCGCGCGCGTCCGAGACCGCGGTCACGATCTCGTCGGGCACCTGGTCGCCGATCTCCTGTCCGTAGACGCACTCGACGCCGTTGGACTCCAGCCCGAGCGCCGTCGTCGAGCCGCCCTGGTGGTCGTCGTCGACGACGTTCGAGATCGACTCGTACACCGCGGTGTCGACGCGTTTCACCATCGAGGCTAAGATTACGTCGGCGAACGAGTCCTCGGTGACCGACTGGTCCTGATCGACGCCGAACGCGAACCGACCCTCGGACTGCGCGGCCTGAAAGACGCCGACGCCGGTCGCGCCCGCGGCGTGATAGACGATGTCGGCCCCGCTCTGGTACATCGACAGCGCCTGCTCCTGTCCGGCCGTGGGGTCGCTGTAGCTACCGACGTAGCTCGTGGAAACGTCGACGTCGTCGGACGCGTAGTCGACGCCGGCCTCGAAGCCGGCCTGGAACCGCCGGATGACCGGGCTGTCGACCCCGCCGATGAACCCGACGTTCGTCGAGTCGGGAGCGGTCGAGCCGCCGCCCGCGGAGAAGTCCGTCTCGGTCAGCCGGCCGGCGAGGACGCCCATCAGGAACGACCCCTCCTCCTCGCGGAACAGGTAGTTCGCGACGTTCGGCGAGTCGACCACGGTGTCGACGATCATGAAGTCCTGGTCGGGGAACTGCGACGCGGTCTCGGTGAGCGCGTCGCCCTGATTGAACCCGATACAGGAGACCAGGTCGTAGTTCGGGTCCGTCGAGCTCGCGTACCGCTGCTGGTACTGGCCGAACTCGCCGGTGCCGTCCGGCTCGGACTCGGCGTACTCGATGCCGAACTCCTCTTCGGCGTCGACGATGCCCTGCTTGGCCGCGTCGTTGAACGAGTTGTCGCCCAGCCCGCCGTCGGAGTAGACGATGCCGACCCTCGCCGGGGGCGAGTCGGAGCCGTCCCCGCCGTCGGACCCGTCCGAACCGTCCTCTCCGTCGGAGCCGTCCATGCCGTCGTCGCCGTCGGACCCGTCCCCGCCGTCGCTCGGGCCGCCACTACACCCGGCGAGGCCGATCAGGCCCGCTGCGCTTGCCGCCTTGATGAACCGCCGCCGCTCGAAGTCGGATGCCATCTCGTTCGTACACCCGTCGGAACAGGGCATAAATTCACCGTTCCCCGGCCACCGAGGCGACACGTTCGTGAAAAGAAGCGGCGGTATTGCGCCGGGATCGAGGGGATATCCGCGTCGTTCGATCCACGAACCCGGATTCCTCACGGTCGTAGATGACTGACGGCGCTCGGAACGTGCGGGGGCTTACGCCGCCGCGACCGCGTCCTCGACCACGTCCTCCACGTCGGCGACGAGCGCGTCGACGTCGTCGCTCTCGGCGTACACTCGGACGTACGGCTCCGTTCCGGAGGGACGCACCAGCGTCCACGAGGCGTCGTCGAACTCCAGCCGGACGCCGTGGTCGGTGTCGACCGCGGCGTCGGGGAACGCCCCCGGCAGCACCGTCTCCAGCCGGTCCATCACCGACTCCTTCGCGTCGTCGGGACAGGAGACGCTCACCTTGCGGTACGGGCGCTCGGTGACCGGCTCGCGGAGCGCGTCGAGCCCCTCGTCGGCGACGAGGCGGGCGATCACCGCCGCGGAGGTCACGCCGTCGATCCAGCCGCCGAAG
>NZ_CBVY010000007.1:165733-167847 GCF_000513435.1 Halorubrum sp. AJ67
CGGGACCCAGACGCCTGCGATCCGGACTCGGCCGGTCGTTCCGGTCTCGACGTATCGGTCCGCGCTCTCGACGCCGCCGACGGACGGGCTCCACTCGGGCCACCGCCGGGTGTCCCGAAGCGCTCTCGCGGTCGACTCGGGCGGTGCGGCGACCTCGCGGCCGACCGCGAGCGTCGTCCCGTCTCTGACCACCGTCAATCGGTCGCGCGGCCCGGCGTTTCCGAACACGACTCACGCTTTGACGGCGGCGCGCTTCACCGTCGCGGTTCTCGGATCGGTTCCGTGCGTTCGTCCGGTTTATCGGGGATAATACGGCGACAATTCGCGGTTCGTCCACCGATCGGATCGCGCTCGCGCCAGAGGATATTAATACCTTATATGGTATGAGGACTCATTATCTCTTTCCACGAAGGGTTAATACGGAGGTCCGGGGTATCGGGAGTCAATGTGGCAGACGACCGCGACAGCATGAAAGATGTCTCGCACACAGCACCGAACGACACCTCCGCGGACGCCGTCTGGGAACGAGGACGGGGACCGGTCGAAGAAGAGGAAGAAGAATAACTACCGCAGCCCCTGCGTCCTGCCGGAACCGTCGCCTCGCTCCGCTCCGATCCGCACACTGACACGAGAGCGGCAGGTACTCGCTCCGATCGCCGGCGTCCGGCCGACACCCTCTTTGACCTCGTCTTTATATACGACCCATGGTCGGAGTCGCATTCGGACTGGCCGGGATCGGGGTGGTAACCGTGTTGTTGGCGCTCAGCGCGTTCTTTTCGAGTTCGGAGACGGCGATCTTCTCGCTGCCGGCGGAGTGGTTCGAGAAGCAGGCCGCCGCGGACGACCCGCGGGGACACGTGTTGAAGGAGCTCTACGACGACCCCCACCGACTGCTGGTGACGCTGCTCGTCGGGAACAACGTCGTGAACATCGCGATTTCGAGTATCGTGACCGTGTTGGTCGCCAGCTACCTCCCCACCGGCGCAGCGGTCGTGGTGACGACCGCCTGTACGAGCGTTCTCGTCCTCGTGTTCGGCGAGATCGTCCCCAAGGCGTTCGGGCTCGGGAACGCCGAGACGTGGTCGCTGCGGATCGCGTCGCCGGTGCGACTCGTCGAGCGCGTCCTCTCGCCGCTCATCACGCTGTTCGACGGGGTCACGCGTCGGATGAACGCGTACATCAGCGGCGACGCGAACATCGAGAAGCCGTACACGGACTGACCCCTTGCCGTCCCTTATCTGCCCGGTTTTGCCCGGATTTATCGAGAGGGACCTTCGACGTCGCCGGCCCCTCCCTCGTCGACCTTCGGCTCCGTCGTCGCGACGCCGAGCTCCTCCGCCTCCGTGGGCGCTCGACCGAGCATCGCCCGCAGCGACGACCACGCCTGCCGTCTGTCCCCGCCCTTCGAGAGGGGGATCCCCGCGAACGACGCCGCCGGGTGCGTGGTCTCGGGACCGAGGTGGTCCATGTGGGCCGATATCCACGTGAACGCGGTCGAGAAGACGGTGAGAACGACGAATGAGACCCACGACTCGGTCGCGGACAGACCCGCCGCACCCACGACGACGCCGGCGATCACGTAGACGAAGGCGACGAAGATCAGTAGCACCGTCACCGTCGCCAACAGGTCGTTGACCGCGGTGACGCGGGCGTTGTAGTCGATCCACTCGGCGTAGCTCCGAAGCAGTCGCTCGTCGAACTCGGCGTCGCTCGTCGGCGTTTCGTCGCCTCCAAGCCACGAGCCCTCGCTCCGCTCGGCGGCGATGACGGCGTCGACGGCGCGGAGGTCCAACCCGCCGCGGAGGTCCGAGGCGGTGTAGGTGACCGCCGCCAGCCCGGTCGACGCGAGCAGGAGGAGGCCGCCCGCAACGGTGAACGGATTGAGGAAGGCGGCCAGATCCACCGTCGTCTGGACGACGATCGAACCGCCGGTGACGACGATCCCGATGAGCAGCAGGTTCGCCTTCAGGATCTCGATCGCCTTGTTGTCGATCTCGCGGAGTCGCTCGACCTGATAGTCGAACGTGGTGCGAAGCTCCTCGCGGGTCGTCGCCGCGACGGCGGGATCGATCGCGGCGTCGCCGACCGGTCGTCCCGACGCGGGGTCCTCGGCT
>NZ_CBVY010000008.1:0-4050 GCF_000513435.1 Halorubrum sp. AJ67
GGCCGGTCCCGGTCGTCGACCACGGTCACCGTCGCCGTCCCGCTCCGACTGACGCCGAGCGCGACCGCCGTCTCGCTCGCGTTTGCGACGCGGAGGGGGCGGTTCCGGACGTACGCGTCGTCGTCGACGTCCAGTTCGACGCTCGCCCCCTCGGGGACGTCGAGCAGTACGTTCCCGTTGCTCGCCGTCGTCCCCGTCGCGGTCTCCGTCTCGCCGGACTCGGTCTCCCACGTCGCCTCGACGGTCACGCCGCCGACCGTGTCGCCGTTCTGGTCCGTCACCGAGACGGTGAGCGTCACCTGCTCCTGACCGACCGCGCCGCCGGTCGCGACGACGACGACCAGCACCGCCGCCGCGACGACGACCACACGTGAGGCGTTCATACTCGCAATCGGGGGTCGAACGATATTGGTATGGGCCAAATACCCGAGTAGGATCGACCTTCCGTCCGCGTCCGAGCGGGAATCTACTCGCGGATCGCGGTCGCGGCTTCGCGGTTCGGTGCCCGGTCGGTCCCGCCGTCTGAACTGTTCCCACGACTCCGCCGTATTCAAATACGCGCGCGCAGACCAACGCGTATGGAGCAGATCGACGACCAGTACGCGCCCGCGGACGTCGAGACCGCGGTCGACGAGTACTGGGACGACCACGACGCCTACGAGGCGGCGAAAGAGGCGCACGCCGACGACCCGCCGTTCTTTTTCGTGGACGGCCCGCCGTACACCTCCGGGCAGATGCACCTCGGAACCGCTTGGAACAAGACGCTGAAAGACGCCGTCATCCGGTACAAGCGGATGACCGGCCACCGCGTCACCGACCGCCCCGGCTACGACATGCACGGGCTCCCGATCGAGGTGAAAGTCGAGGAGGAGCTCGGCTTCGAGAACAAGCGGGACATCGAGGAGTACGGGATGGAGGCGTTCATCGAGAAGTGCAAGCAGTTCGCCGTCGAGAACCGGGCGGCGATGGACGAGGACTTCAAGTCCATCGGCGCGTGGATGGACTGGGAGGACCCCTACGAGACGATCGACCCCGAGTACATGGAGGCCGCCTGGTGGGCGTTCTCCGAGGTCGCCGACAACGGCCTCGTCGAGCAGGGGAAACGCTCGATCTCGCAGTGCCCGCGCTGCGAGACCGGCCTCGCCAACAACGAGGTCGAGTACGAGGACGTCGAGGACCCCTCGATCTACGTGAAGTTCCCGCTCGCCGACCGCGAGGGGAGCCTCGTCATCTGGACGACGACGCCGTGGACGATCCCCGCGAACACCTTCGTCGCCGTCGACGAGGAGCTGACCTACAACGCGGTCCGCGCCGAGCGGGACGGCGAGGAGGAACTGCTCTACGTCGCCGCCGAGTGCGTCGAAGACGTGCTGCAGGCGGGCCGCTACGAGAGCTACGAAGTCGAGGCCGAGCTGACCGGCGACGACCTCGTCGGCTGGGCGTACGACCACCCGCTCGCCGACCGCGTCGCCGAGTACCCGGACTTCGACGGTGCCGGGCGGGTGTACGCCGCCGACTACGTGGAGGCCGACCGCACCGGACTCGTCCACTCCGCGCCCGGCCACGGGGAGGAGGACTTCCACCGCGGCACCGAACTCGGCCTCGACGTCCACTGTCCCGTCGGGCCGAACGGCGAGTTCACCGAGGCCGCCGGGGAGTACGCCGGCCAGTTCGTCCGCGACGCCAACGACGACATCATCGACGACCTCGTCGCTGACGGCCACATGCTCGCGCACGGGACCATTGAGCACAGCTACGGCCACTGCTGGCGGTGTGACACCGGAATCATCCAGCTGGTCACCGACCAGTGGTTCATCTCGATCACGGACGTGAAAGACGACCTCCTCGACAACATGGAGGAGTCGGAGTGGCACCCGCAGTGGGCGCGGGACAACCGGTTCCGCGACTTCATCGAGGACGCCCCCGACTGGAACGTCTCCCGCCAGCGCTACTGGGGGATCCCGATCCCGATCTGGGTGCCCGAAGACGCCGAGTCCGGACAGCTCGACGAGGACATGATCGTGATCGGCACCCGGGAGGAGCTCGCCGACCGCGTCGAGGAGGACGTCGACCCCGAGTCGATCGACCTCCACCGCCCCTCTGTGGACGACCTCACCGTCGTCGAGGACGGGACGACCTACCGGCGGATCGACGACGTGTTCGACGTGTGGATCGACTCCTCGGTGGCGTCGTGGGCGACGCTCGGCTACCCGAGCGACGAGGCGGCCCACGAGGAGCTGTGGCCCGCGGACCTGATCATCGAGGCGCACGACCAGACCCGCGGCTGGTTCTGGTCGCAGCTCGGGATGGGGACCGCCGCGGTCGACCAGATCCCCTACGAGGAGGTGCTGATGCACGGGTTCGCCAACGACGAGGACGGCCGCAAGATGTCGAAGTCGGTCGGGAACATCGTCACGCCCGAGGAGGCGATCGACCGCGCCGGACGCGACCCGCTGCGAACCTACCTCCTCAGCCACGACCAGCAGGGCGTCGACCTCGCGTTCGAGTGGGACGGGCTCGGCGAGATACAGGGCAAGCTCAACATCCTCTGGAACGTGTTCCGGTTCCCCTTAGAGTACATGGACCTCGACGGCTACGACCCGGCCGAGGCCGATCTGGCGGACGGCGACCTCGAACTCGTCGACGAGTGGGTGCTCTCGCGGCTCCAGTCCGTGGAAGCCGAGGTCGCGGACGCCTGGGACGACTATCAGGTCAGCGACGCCGTCAACGCCGTGATCGAGTTCGTCACGCAGGACGTCTCCCGGTTCTACGTGAAGGCGGTCCGCGACCGCATGTGGGAGGAGGCCGACTCCGCCTCGAAGCGCGGCGCGTATGCCACGCTCGCGACCGTCCTCGACGAGGTGACGCGTCTGCTCGCGCCGATCGCGCCGTACATGACCGAGCGCATGTACCAGACCCTCGACGGCGAGGCGACGACGGTCCACGCGCTGTCGTACCCCGAGCCGGACGCCGACCTGCGCGACCCCGACCTCGAACGCGACGTGGCGGTCTTCCGCGACGTGGAGGAGGCCGCCGCGAACGCGCGCCAGCAGGCCGGGCGCAAGCTCCGGTGGCCCGTGCCGCGCGTCGTCGTCGAGACCGACGACGAGACGGTCGCGGCCGCGGTCGACAGGCTCTCCGAGCTGATCGCCGACCGCGTCAACGCGCGCGAGGTGGTCGTCACCGACGCGTTCGACGAACTGGTCGAGACCGCCGAGCCGCAGATGGCCGCCATCGGGCCTGCGTTCGGCGGCGACGCACAGAAGGTGATGGAGGCCGTTCAGGGCGCGACCCGCGCGGCCGTCGAGGGCGGCGAGGTCGCGGTCGACGGCGAGTCGATCGACCTCGACGACGAGATGGTCGAGTACGTCGCGGAGCCGCCGGAGAACGTCTCTGGTGCGGAGTTCGAGGGCGGCACCGTCTACGTCGACACCTCCCTGACCCCCGAGATCGAGTCCGAGGGCTACGCCCGCGACGTGATTCGCCGGATCCAGGAGATGCGCAAAGAGCTCGACTTGGACGTGGAGGCGCGGATCCGCGTCGGCGTCGCGGTCGACGACGACCGCGTCGCCGCGTTTGTCGACGACCACGCCGACCTGATCGCCGGGGAGTACGCGCCGACGCGTGGCTCGATGACCCGAGCGACGCCGCGGCCGCCGAGGGCGGCCTCGTCGAGGAGTGGGAGGTCGAGGGTATCACGGTCACGATCGGCGTCGAACCGGTCGCGTAACGGCCCGGAGCGTCGGTCTTCCCCCGTCACGCCGACCGTTTCAGCCCGCCGTCACCCGTCAATCGCGCCGCCGCCGAAACCTATAGGTGCGTTCTTTACTCACGATTGATTATGTATGTCCGGGCGGCCCGGCCCGACGACGCGGAGGCGCTGCGGACCGTGGTCTCGCGAGCGCGCGAGGAGACGGTGTTCGACGACATCGGCGCGCCCTTACTCGACGTGTCCGCCGCCGGCGTCCGCGAGGCCGCCGCCGAGGCCGAGTGGTCGTTCCTGATGGAAACCGACGAGGAGGGCCCGGTCGGACTGGCGATCGCCCACCC
>NZ_CBVY010000008.1:5365-8920 GCF_000513435.1 Halorubrum sp. AJ67
GCTCGCCCGTGTCGGCGACGCCCTCGCCGGTCGCGGGGTCGACACGCTCCGCGCGACGGTTCCCTCAGACCGTCCCAGCGCCGAGGAGTTCTTCAGCGCCCACGGGTTCACGCGCCGCGGAACGTGCCGGAGCCCGGCGGGTGACGAATCGGTCGTCATCGCCGACCCACGGGCGCTCGGCTGAGACGCGGGACTAACGGGCTGCGGGACCGCCGACCGCCGGATCGACTCACTTCAGCCGCTCTTGGAGGAACGACGGGTGTGCCGCGGTCACGCCCTCCACCCCGAGCAGCTTCTCGGAGATGACGTCGCCGAGCTCGTCGCCGTCGCCGGCGCGCACCTCGGCCATCAGCATGTGGTCGCCGGAGGAGGTGTACAGCGCCTGGACCTCGTCGAGCGACTTCAGTTCCCGGGTGGCCCCGACGTACTGACCCGAGTCCACGTCCATCCCCACCATGGCGATCGACTGCGAGGAGAGCTTCTTCGGGTCGACCTCCGCCGAGTAGCCGACGATCACACCCCGGTCTTCGAGGCGGTCGATGTACTTCCGCACCGTCGGCTTCGAGACGTCGGCTCGCTCGGCGATCTCTCCGCAGGACGCCTGTGCGTCCTC
The DNA here is from genome assembly GCF_000513435.1 of Halorubrum sp. AJ67. Taxonomy (NCBI): domain Archaea; kingdom Methanobacteriati; phylum Methanobacteriota; class Halobacteria; order Halobacteriales; family Haloferacaceae; genus Halorubrum; species Halorubrum sp. AJ67. Next base: position 5,979 of record NZ_CBVY010000008.1, read on the forward strand.
TTCTAACACAGAGAGGATCCGTTCCTCCGTCGATACCGTACTCATGAGTATATGGTTGTCTCCAATGAAAAAATACCTTCCGAATCAGAAAACGAGCGCCTTGCGCCGTGAACGGCTGCGGCGACCGCTCAGGCGTGTTTGTCGAGGAACATATCGTGGGAGCGCTCCCACTCGTAGTCGTCGTCCCAGTAGCGCTCGGCGAGCGGCTCCTCAGGCATCTCGCCGATCGCCTGCTTCTCCTCGCCGTAGGAGGGACGATCCTCGTCGACGTAGAAGCGACCGGTGAGGACCTCGCCCTCGTGGAGCGACTCCTCGGTCTCTCGCATCATCTCGGCGGCCTCGACGCGGTCCGTCTTGTCGAACTCGTAGTCGTCGGAGTCGTTGACGTCGATGTACGGGACGTACTGGCGCGCGTCCTTGTTCCAGGTCGGACACTGGGTGAGGAAGTCGACGTGCGCGAACCCGTCGTGTTCGATCGCCTCGACGATGATCTCTTTGGCCTGGTTCGGATTGACCGCGGCCGTGCGGGCGACGTAGGACGCGCCGGCGTTCAGCGACAGCGAGAGCGGCTTGAGCGGCTCCTTGGCGCTGCCGGACGGCTGCGTCTTCGACTTGTGACCCTTGGGGCTCGTCGGGGAGGTCTGTCCCTTCGTGAGCCCGAAGATCTCGTTGTTGAAGACGATGTACGTCATGTCGTGGTTCTCCCGGGCCGTGTGGAGGAAGTGGTTCCCGCCGATCCCGTAGCCGTCGCCGTCGCCGCCGGCGGCGATCACTTCGAGATCGGGGTTCGCGAGCTTCGCGGCGCGGGCCACGGGCAGCGAGCGCCCGTGGATCGTGTGGAAGCCGTACGTGTCGAGGTAGCTGTTCAGCTTACCCGAACAGCCGATCCCGGTACACAGCAGGGTCTCCTCGGGCGTGCGCCCGACCTCCGGGAGCGCCTGCTTCAGCGCCTTCAGGACGCTGAAGTCACCGCAGCCCGGACACCAGGTCGGCTGCGGCTCCACGCCGGGAGTGTACTCGTCGCGGTCGATCTCTCGCTCCTCGCCGATCGCTGAAAACGTGCTCATTGGTTAGTCACCTGCGGCTGGGACGAAGGTGGTCTGATGGCCGGACGCGTCGCCGTCGCCCTCGACGATCGCGGTCTCGAACCCGTCGACGATCTCCGCCGGCTCGAACGGGTTCCCGTTGTACTTCAGCAGGCTCGACAGCTTCTCGCCGTAGCGGCCGAGGTTCTTCTGGACGAGCCCGCGGAACTGTCCGGACGCCGTCATCTCGACGACGAGGACCTCGTCGACGCTCTCGATGAACGCCTCCACCTGCTCGGTCGGGAACGGGAGCATGTCGGAGACACCGTACGACTTCACCGAGATTCCGGCATCGTTGAGGCGACCGACCGCCTCTTCGACGGTTCCCTGCTGGCTGCCGAACGTGAGGATGCCGTACTCGGCGTCCTCGGGGCCGGCGTACGAGCCGGTGTCGACCGTGTCGAGGTCGTCGCGGATCGCCGCCAGCTTCTGGGCCCGCCGGTCGATCTGCGCGACCCGGTTGTCCGGGGACTCGCTGATGTGGCCGGTCGGGTCGTGCTCGTTGCCGGTCGCGAGGAAGCGACCGCCCTTCTGACCGGGGATCGAGCGCGGCGAGACGCCGTTGTCGACGTCGTGCTGGAAGCGGTGGAACTTCCCGTCCTCGCTGTGGGGCTGCTCGGAGAGCGCGTCCTCCGAGAGCGTCTTCCCGAGCGTCGGGTTCGGCTCGCGGTCGAAGTGGCTCTTCGGGACGTTCACGAGCTCGCCGCCGAGCTTCTGGTCGTACAGGAGGATCGACGGGATCTGGTACTCGTAGGCGAGCCGGAAGGCGAGCCGCGACTGGTCGTACGCCTCCTCGACGGTCCCCGGCGCTAAGACGACGCGCTGGGAGTCGCCCTGCGACGTGTACAGCACGTGTTCGAGGTCGGACTGCTCCGGCTTCGTGGGCATCCCGGTCGAGGGACCGGCGCGCATCGCCTCGACCAAGACGACGGGCGTCTCCGTCATCTCCGCGAGTCCGAGCGGCTCAGACATCAGCGCGAACCCGCCGCCGGAGGAGCCGGACATGGCCTTGACGCCGGCGTGCGACGCGCCGACCGCGAGCGCGGCCGCAGCGATCTCGTCTTCGACCTGCTCGGAGATCCCGCCGAGCTTCGGCAGGTTCTTGGTCATGATGGTGAACACCTCGGTCCACGGCGTCATCGGGTAACCGGAGATGAACCGGCACCCCTCGTCGATGGCACCGTAGGCGATGGCGTCCGAGCCGGACATGAGCAGCTGTTCCTCGTCGTGTTTGCCGGTCGGGACGGAGACGTCCGGCGCGTCCACGTCGTACTCCTCGCGAACCTGATCGTACGCGATCTGGAGGATCTCGAGGTTCGGTTCGAGGATCTTCTCCGGCATCGCGTCGCGCATGAGATCCTGGACGTGGTCGAGGTCCATCCCGGTGATCGCGCAGGTCGCGCCGACGCCGGCGGTGTTGCGCATGACCTCGCGGCCTTGGTCGCGGGCGAGTCCGCGGAGATCGAGGGGGAAGACGTGCCAGTCGTTCTCCTCGGCGCGCTCGTCGAAGTTCGGGATCTCCGAGGCGTCTAAGAGCCCCTCGTCGTAGATGATGACGCCGCCCTCGCGGAGCTCGTCCAAGTTCTCCGAGAGGGGTTTGATCTCCTCGTTCCCGTAGACGGCCCCCTCCTGCGGGTTGCGGGCGAACGAGTCGCCCAGCGCGAGCAGGAAGTTGTAGCCGTCGCCGCGGGATTCGACGGGGTCCGCCGACGCGCGGACCTCGGTGTAGGTGTGACCGCCGCGGATCCGCGACGGGTAGTGCCGATGCGTGAAGACGTTGAGCCCCGATCGCATCAAGGCCTTCGCGAAGTTCTGGCTGGTCGAAGCGATCCCGTCACCGGATCCCCCGATATCCGC
>NZ_CBVY010000008.1:10531-15476 GCF_000513435.1 Halorubrum sp. AJ67
AGCGGACGCCCTCGTCGGCCTCGCGGACGCTCCGGAGTCGCTCGTCGAGGAGTAGGCTCTCCTCGGCGCTCCCGGACAACCATCGGTTCGACCGGACGCTTGATTACTGTGGCCAACGTTACCACGAGACATGAACGATGTTCCCGTCGAGCGGCTCATGTCGACCGACCTCACGACCATCGAACGCGGGGCGGCCGCGGCCGACGCGGCGAAGCGGATGCGCGAGACTGACGTGAGCTCGATCCTCGTCGTCGAGACGGACGGAACGCTGGCGGGGCTGATCACCGCGACGGACTTCGTCACGCTCGTCCGCGATAACGACCCGAAGGACCGGACGCCGGTCGAGGCGTTCATGACGACGGACGTCGTCACCGTGAGCCGCGACGACACCGTCGCGGAGCTGGCCGAGCCGACCGCTCACGGCTACACGCACCTCCCCGTGACCGACGACGCCGGGAAACCGATCGGGATGGTGTCGACGACTGACCTCACGGCGTACCTCTCGCGGGCGAAGTGACGCGGCGGTCGCGTTTCGGAACAGCGGAAGGCCGCAACTCGTCTGAGTAGGAGACGTCCCTCTGAACGCCGGGGGATCCCGTCCGCGTTGTGCGTTCCGGAAGAGTAATGCTATGTGGTAACGTACGACTCGCTATGGATCTCGACGACAGAACGCGTGTCGCGGACGTCATGTCCGCGCCGCTGGAGACGATCGCGGGGGACGCGCCCCTCCGCGAGGCCGCTCGGCGCATGCGCGATCAGGACATCAGCGCGCTCGTCGTGACGACCGGCGGCGGCTGTATCGTCACGCAGAGCGACATCGTCGGAGCGATCGCGGACGGGCGCGACCCCGCGGAGACGACGGTCCGCGACGTGATGACCGAGGACGTCGAGACGGTGACGCCGGACCTCATGATGCAGGAGGTCGCCGCGATGATGACGATGTACGGCGTCAAACACCTCCCGGTCGTCGACGACGACTACGTCGGGATGGTGTCGACGACGGACATCGCCGAACACCTCTCCTGACGGGGTCGCTGGGGACGAACCGACCCGGCGGTCCGGCTCGCCCTCGCCCGGCGGATCCTCATAACAGCAGCAGCGGGATCCCGGCGATCACTCCCACGGCGATCAAGAGGAGGTTCCAGAGGAACACCGGGCGGACCAGTTCTCGGGCGATGCTCGCCGCGAACGCGGTCTTGATCAGGATGCTGGCGGCGGTGCCGGCGACCACGCCCGCGACCGCGGTGTCGACGCCGATCTGTCCGGTCCCGAGCAGCGAGACCGCCGTCGTCGTCGAGGTTCCCGAGGACACCAACCCGGCGAGGAAGGACGTGGCGACGAACCCGCCCGCGCCGAACGTCTCCTCGGCGACCGCGGAGACGAGCAACACGACGAGGAAGAGCCCGCCGAACGTCAAGGCGTTACGTAGGCTGAACGGAGAGGTCAGCTCCGCCTCCATCGTCGTCCGCCAGTCGCTGCGCCACACGGCGACCCCGATCCCCGCGACGGTGATCGCGCCCAGTGGGGCCCCGACGACGAGCGCCGCCTCCGGGACGAAGACGGCCACCACCGCGGCGTTCCGGAACGCCATGGCGGCGTTAGCGAGGAGGATCGACCCGACCGCGATCTCGCCGAGGTCGGCCCGCCCCTTCGCCCGCTTCGCCATCTCCGCGACGACGGCCGTCGAGTTCACCAGCCCGCCGAAGAATCCCGTGACCGCGTAGCCGCGCCCCTGATACCGCTTCACCAGCACGTAGTTGACGAAGCCGATGGCGCTGACCGCGACCACGAGCGACCAGACGAGCCGCGGCTGGACCGCGTTCCACGGGTCGACGGTCTCGGCCGGCAACAGCGGGAAGACGACAAACGCGAGGATGGTGAACTCCACAGCGCTGCGGACCTCCTCGCGGGAGAGCCCCCACGCGAACTCGTGGAGCTCGCGCTTCAACACGAGCAACAGCGACGACAGCACCGCCACCGTCACCGACTCGATGAACAGCCCCTGCGCGACGAGGACGCCGACCCCGTAGGCGACGAGCATCGACGCCGACGTCGTCAGCGAGAGCCCGTCGACGTCGGTCTCGACGAAGCTCCGGACCGCCAGAAGCACCGCGCTGGCGACGACCGACACGCCGCCGACGACGAGCAGTCCCGGCTCGTCGAGCAGCGAGAACACCGCCGCCGCGAGGCTGATGAGCGCGAACGTCCGGATCCCCGCCGACTTCTGTGACCACTCGCGTTCCAGCCCGAGGAACATGCCGAGCGCGGTCGCCAACACCAGCTTGGCGACGTTCGTCTCCAGGTAGACGAACGGATCGATCGCACCCATCACCGCCGACCACCTCGCCGCGGCCGCGCCCCGGAACGGGCTGCTCCGACCTGCGTCCTCGCGATCATGGCCGTCCGTATCCGTCCCCCACGTCTATAGCTTGCTATATAGTGGTATATATCCCCGGAACGCCGCGGGACGGAACCGGTCCGCTACCGATTCGTCGGCTCGCGTGGGAGGTCGAGTGCCTCCGTCAGGTCGTGTTCCTCGCCGGTGATCAGGTACAGCACGTCCTCTAAGATGACCGCGAGTTCGGGCAGCTCGCGCACCGCGAGGAAGGTGATCGCGATGAGCGCCACGACCGCCAACAGCTGGCTCATGATCCGGTCGGAAATGAGGAAGGAGACGCGGTACGGGTCGCTCGCGCCGAACATCGCCAACACCAGATCCGGATACCAGTGCATGTACTGGTTGCCCGCCACCACGGAGATGAACGTCGTCCGGAGGACGTTCAGCACGTAGATGAGCGGTACTGACACCGCGAGCGCGCGGAGTTTCCGAGAGAGCGGCGCTTCGACGGCGGCGACGAGGCCGCCGAAGATGGCGATGCTTCCCAGCCCCGTACACGCCAGCACGATGTGAATGACGACGGTGTGGCCGTCGGCGAGCGTCCACGAGTACGCCGCGTCGTACCCCTCGCTGCTCGTCACCGCCTCCGGCGCGTAGCCGAGGAGGTCGATGAGCGTTCCCGTCTGCGCCGCGACGACCTCGATGAGGATCCGCCGTGGCTCCGGGACCGCGACCCCGGCGACGGTGAACGCCGGAATCGTCTCGAACGGGAGGTAGATGAATAACATGAATGCGATGGCCCGGGTGAGGGTAAAAAGCGACGCGCGCCCGTTGTACAGGAGGTACCCCGCGTACACGCTGGCTGGGAAGCCGACGAGCGCGAGGATCGCCTCCACGTAGCTCTGGTGTTCGAACGCGAAGTACGGCACCGTCGACAGCCAGAACAGTCCGAACAGCGCCCACGTCGCGGCCGCGAGCGCGCGGCCCGCGTCCAGCCCGCGGCTGTCCAACAGCCACGACGCCGCGAAGAGGACCGCCACGATCCACGCGAACGTGAACGTGTCGGGGATCACGCTCAACACCGCCGGCACGCCGTGGCCGAACATGTCCGTATCGTCCGTCGTCGTCGAATAAAGCCCTTGTCGTTACGTGCGAGTCGCGCGGGAGAGCGGCGCGATGTCCGTTCGACCCGAGGGACTACCGCTCCTCGCTGTCGGCTCGCGGCGCGTCGCGCCGCTCGCTCAATATGAGGAGCTACCGCTCCTCACTGTCGAGGACGCGGATCTGGTCGCCGCGGACCGTCACCGGGATCGGGACGGTCGCCCCGTACAGCTCGACGGTCACTTGGTCTTTCCCTTCGTCGATCCGCTGGACGCGCGCCTTCTCGCCCTTGAACGGCCCGGCGATCAGTTCGACGATGTCGCCCTCGGCGATCCCCTCCACGTCCGGGGTCGGCGAGAGGAAGTGTTCGACCTCGGAGAAGGGGCTCTCCGCGGGCCCGTCGCCGCCCTGAATGACGCCGTTCGCGTGCGGGATCTCGTCGAGAATCCGCTCGAACACCGTGCCGTCGGTGGCCTCGACCATCACGTAGCTCGTGAGCTGGTCGGGGGCGATGACGGCCTGGATCTCGGGCATCTCCTTCTCGGCGAGCATGTCGGCGACGGTGCGCTCCTGGCTCGCCGTCGTCTTGACCGAGTAGATCGGCATTACGCGCCGACCCCCGGGAGGAGGCTCATGATCGCGAACATGAGGAAGCCGATGAACCCGATCAGCAGGATTCCGGCACCGGCGATCTTCGACACCTGGAGGAACTCGTCGGTGCTCGGCGTGCTCGCCAGCTTCAGCACCCGAATGTAACTGTTGAGATCGTACGGAACGTCCATGTTACCAGCGGATTCGAGACGGGACGGTTTTTACCTTTTGATGCGCCGCTGAGCGGTCGAACTCGGGGCGTCGAACTACTCCACGTAGTCGATGTCCTCGACATCGCTGGGCGCGTCACCCTCCGGCGGCTCGCCGTTGTTGCCGTAGATCTGCGGCGACTCGACGCCGGTCACGACGATCATCGTGCGCATCTCGCCTTCGAGTTCGTCGTCGACGGAGGTCCCCCAGATGATCCGCGCGTCGGGGTCGATCCGGTCGTATATCTCCTCGACGACACCCTCCGCTTCTTCGATGGACATGTCCTGTCCGCCGGTGACGTTCACCAGCGCGGAGTTCGCGCCGGAGATGTCGACGTCGAGCAGCGGCGAGCGCAGCGCCGACTTCACCGAGTCCTGCGCCTTCGAGTCGGAGTCTGACTCGCCGAGGCCGATCATCGCGACGCCGCCCTTCTCCATGACGGTGCGGACGTCGGCGAAGTCGAGGTTGACCAGTCCGGGCATCGTGATGAGTTCGGTGATACCTTTCACCGAGCGCATCAGCACCTCGTCGGACACCTTGAACGCCTGCCGGACCGGGAGCTTCCCGACCGCGTCGAGCAGGCGGTCGTTGGGGACGACGATGACGGTGTCGCTCACGTCGCGGAGGCGTTCGAGGCCGGCCTCGGCGTTCGTGCGACGGACCTCGCCCTCGGCGGTGAAGGGGGTCGTGACGATGGCGATGGTG
>NZ_CBVY010000008.1:18025-31421 GCF_000513435.1 Halorubrum sp. AJ67
GGGCGCGGCCCGCGCCAGCGACTCCGGCTCGCCGCCGTACTCGGCCCCGCCGAAGTTCCCGGTGACGTGCGCGGTAAGGAGCTCCCCGGTCTCGCCCGAGTGCCTGGAGACGAACGCGAGGAACGCCGGGTCGCAGTCGAACGCGGCGACCGGGTCCGACAGGTGGATGTGGAGGTCGTCGAACTCGCGGAGTTCGAACCCTTCCGTCCGGTAGTAGGTCCCGCCACCCTCGGAGTCGGGCAGCGAACCGTCCTCGCGGGCCTCCCAGTCGCCGACCTCCAAGAGCCGCTCGCCGATGTGCGCCGAGGCGCTGTCGGCACGGCTGACGACGATCGCTATCACGCTCCCGACTCGGCCGCGCGCGACCGAATACCCGTCGGTTCGCGGCGCGGTCGCGGTACTGCGGGTCTCCGGTCCGTACTATGGGGTCCCCGCCCCCGTTACGGCAGCAACAGGTACACGAAGCTGCCGTAGCCGACGACGAGGACCGCGCCGTCGACGCGGGTGATCCGCTCGCCGTACGCCATCATTCCGACCGCGACGGCCGTGAACGCGAGCAGCGCGGGGAACTCGAACCCGCGGACGGCGGGGGAGACGCCGATGGGCGTCACCACGGCGACGATGCCGATAACGGCGAGGACGTTGTAGATGTTCGAGCCGACCACGTTGCCGACGCTGAACTCCGCCTCGCCGCGCACCGCGGCGACGACGCTCGCGGCCAGCTCCGGCAGCGACGTGCCGAGCGCCAGCACCGTGAGGCCGATGAAGATGTCCGAAAAGCCCGCGGCCGACAGCAGCGACTCGCCGCCGTTGATCAGCCACCGCGAACCGAGGACGAGCGCGACGATTCCGCCGACCACGGCCGCGACGTCGCGCGCCTTCGCGTCCGGCATCTCGTCCCGTTCCGCCTCGGAGATGGCTGACTGGTTCTGTTGGACGTTCCGGAGGACCGCGGCGGTGAACGCGACGAGCGCCGCCAGCAGCACGACGCCGTCGACGAGTCCGATCCGGCCGTCCCAGCCGAGACCGACGAGCAGCAGCGCGGCGACGACCATGAACGGGACGTGGCGGCGGAAAACGGTGTCAGAGACGTCGAGCGGGCGGATGAGCGCGGAGACGCCCAACACCAGCCCGATGTTCGCGATGTTCGAGCCGACGATCGCGCCGAGTCCGATGTCGGTCGACACCGTGACCGCGCCGAGCAGGGAGACGAAGAGTTCCGGGGCCGTCGTCGCGAACGCCACGACGGTGACGCCGACGGTCGACGCCTTCAGCCCGACGGCGAGCGCGAAGTCGCTCGCGCCGGAGACGAGCAGTTCGGCACCGACGTACAGGAGGGCGACGCCGCCGGCGATCAACAGCAGTTCGACGAGTGGCGACCCGGGCAGCACGGCTCCGGGTTCGCGTCGCCGTTTCAAAAGCGTCGTGATTCGGATCCGGGTCGGACGGCGGTCGGTTTCGCTCCGCAATCAGGCGTGGGCCGACCGGAACTCGCCGTGTTTCACGCCGAGCGCGAACGCGACCGCTCCGAAGACGAGCATCGACGGCACGACCATCATCAGCGTCGTCTGAAGGGGCATCATTCCGGCACCGATCAGGCCGCCAGCGCCGATCGCGACGATCAGTACGAGTATCGCTGCCGCGCGCGGAAGGTCGAATTCCATGGGGTTCGTACGCCGCGAGTGATGCTAAACGTTCGGTCCGCGGCGCGACCGCCGCGACGGCTCACGCTTCGATGATCTCGTCGTCCTCGTCGTCGGGGATCCGGATCTCGCCGTCGAGCGAGACGGTCGTTTGCCCGCCGACGCGGACCCCATCCGACTCGATGCGGACCCGGACGTACCCCGGGCGGTTGAGGAAGTGGCCCTGTTCGAAGCGGAGTTCGTCCGGCTCGTCCCCGTCGAACGCGTCGACGTGCCGGAGGTATCCCCCGACCGCGCCGCTCGCGGTGCCCGTGACCGGGTCCTCCGAGATCCCGAGCGACGGGACGAACGCCCGGCCGTGGAGCGTCGAGTCGCCTTCGAGCGTGTCGAAGGTGAACGCGTACACGCCCGCGACGTCGAACTCCTCGGAGAGGCGCTCGATCGCCTCGTCGTCCGGGTCGGCCTCGCCGAGCCGTTCGAGGAAGTTCACGGGGACGACGAGGAACGGAAGCCCGGTCGATGCGACCGCGACGGGGAGGTCCGCGCCCACGTCGCGCAGCGCGGCGGGGTCGATCCCGAGCGCGTCCGCGACCCGACCGAGGTCGACGTCGACGACCTCCACGCTCGGTGCCTGCTGTCGCATCCAGACGGTCCCGTCGTCGTCGACCGCGACGGTGAGGTCGCCGACGTTCGTGCGGAGCGTGCGCTCGCCCCCGTCGATAGCCTCCTCGGCGAACAGCGCCCCGTACGTCGCAATCGTGGCGTGCCCGCAGAGGTCGACCTCCGTAGTCGGCGAGAAGTAGCGGAGCCGGTCGTCGACCGGCTCCCCGCCGTCGACCGTGTTGACCGCCTCCCCGCCCTCGGTCGTCTCGTCCTCGTCGGTGCGGAACGCCGTCTCCGAGGCACCGAGTTCGGCGGCGACTGCGGCCATCTGGTCGTCGCTCAGTCCCTCGGCGTCGAGGAGGACGCCGGCGGCGTTCCCGGCCAGCGGCTCCGCGGCGAACGCGTCGACGAGCAGCGCGCGTCGGGTCTCCATGTCGACCCTTCGGCGAGTCACGGACAAAAAGCCTCCCGAGCGAGTCGGCGGTGCGCGGATCGGACCCGTCATGTCCCGGCGGCGGTCAGTCCTCTCGGCGGCGGACCACGTCTCCGAACTCGAACCGCGCGCCGCCGCCGTCCGCGGCGGTGGCCCGCACGGTCCACCGTGGGCCTCGGCCACCGCCTTGACGATGCCGAGTCCGAACCCCGTCCCTCTCGACTCGTCGTGTACCCCGTCTCGAAGACCCGCTCGCGGTCGGCCTCCGGGATCCCCGGCCCGTCGTCGGCGACGTAGAGGACATCGTCGTCGTCCCAGCCGACCGTGACGGTCGGGGCGTCGCCGGCGTGTTCCACGCCGTTACGAAACAGGTTCTCGAACAGCGTCCGGACCCGGGAAGCGTCGCCGACGACGGTCCCGAGCGCCGCCGCGTCCAGCGTCGCGTCGCCGGTCGCGGTCGTCGTCCACGCCTCATCGACCACGCGGTCGAGGTCGACGGCCTCCGTGTCGACGACGCGCTCGCCGAGCCGGGCGAACGAGAGCGCGTCCGCAATCAGCTCTTCCATCCGACGGAGCGCCTTCGCCGTCGTGTCGAGCCGCTCGTCGTCGACCGACTCCCGGACCAGATCCACGTTGCCCGCTGCGATGTTGAGCGGGCTTCGGAGGTCGTGGCTCACGACGCTCGCGAACTGGTCGAGGCGGTCGCGCTCGCGGCGCATCTCCGCTTGGGTCTCCCGGCGCTCTAACTCGTACCCGACCCAGCGAGCCATCAGGTCGACCAGCGTCGCCTCCCACTCGGAGAACGGGACCGGTCGGTCCTCGCGGTCGTAGAAACAGAACGTCCCGTACACGTCGCCGTCGACGACCACGGGCGCGCCGACGTAACAGGAGATGCCCTGCTGGACGAACCCGGCGCGCGCGGACAGGTCCGGGTCCGACGCGATGTCGTGTACCTGAAGCGAGGCCTCCGTCGACACCACGCGCTCGCAGTTGGTCGCCGACAGGTCGACCACCGCGCCCGCCTCGAACGATCCGGTCGCGTCGTCGGCGATCTCGACGACGTACCGGTTCCCCTGAACGTGCGAGAGCAGCCCCGACTCCGCGCCGAGGACGTCGCGTCCGAGCGCGAGCAGCTTCTCGACCTTCCCCTCGAACGGGTCGTCCTTCGCCGAGATGATCTCGTAGAGACGGCGCATCACCCGCTCCCGGCGCTCTATCTCCTCTCGCTCTTCGACCGCCTCGGTGACGTCGCGGAAGTACACCGAGACGCCGGTCGGGGACGGGTAGATCCGCGCTTCGAACCAGCTGGCGGCCGGCTCGTAGTACGTCTGTGCCTCGGTCGGATCGCCGGTCTCCCGGGCGCGCTCGAATGCGGCCTCGAACTCGGTCCCCGCCGCGTTCGGGAACGCCTCCCAGAGGCTCGTCCCGACGAGCGCGTCCGCGTCGACCGATTTATCGCCCGACACCGCGTCGTCGCCCCGGGTCTCTGTCCCGTCTGCTCCGCGTCCGCGCCCGTCGACCGTACCGGCGAGCGCGGCCGCCTGCGCGTTGAGGTACGTGATGGCATCGTCGCCGTCGACGGCGATGAACCCGTCCGCCATCCGATCGAGGATCTCGGCTCGGTCCTCGCCGAACGCGTGCGACTGCGACTCCGACCGGTAGGCCGCCACCGCGCTGCCGATCCGCTCCGCGAGCGTCTCGGTGACGCTCTCGTCGTCCCCCGGCGATTCCCCCTTCCGGAGGTAGCCCGTCGCGTCGGCGTTGACGGCGGCGGCCGCGACCTGCTCGCTGCCCGCTCCGGTGACGAGGAACACGGGAAGCGCTTGGTCGCGTTCGCGGACGCGACGAAGGACGTCGAGTCCGCTCGTCGCGCCGTCGACCTCGGCCCCGTTCCGGTCGTCTTTGTCGGTCCCACCCGCCGGGCCGTCGATGTCGTACTCGGTGACGACGCAGTCGTACGGTTCGGTCTCTACGGCGGTTACGGCGGCGGCATGGCCGCGGACGCGAGACATCATCGCGGCTCCCGAGGCCCGATCGAGCGCGTCGCTCAGCGCGTCGGCGAACCGGTCGTCGCCGTCCGCGAGCAGCACCCGCACGGGCTCCGGGGTCATCGTTCGCACCTCCCACCGAATCCACTTGTGTATGTGGGTCCGGCGGCGGCGTTCGACGGGTCGGACGACCGCACCCGCGTCCGGGCCGCTCGCCCCTCGCTCTCGCCCGCCGATGTCAATCCTTTTGCCTCCGACCGCGGATAGGGGGGTATGGGCCTCTTCGACCGGCTGCGAGGGAGTGACACCCCGCGCGTGGCGTTCATCGGGATCGACGGCCTCTCGTACCGGCTGGTCGCCGACAACCCGGAGACGTTCCCGACGCTGTCGGCGATCGCGGACGGCGGCGGGGGAGGCGGTATCGACAGCATTCTCCCGGCGGAGTCGAGCGCGTGCTGGCCGAGCCTCACGACGGGCAAGAACCCGGGCGAGACGGGCGTGTACGGCTTCCAAGACCGCGAGGTCGGCTCCTACGACACGTACGTGCCGATGGGGCGCGACGTCCAGGCCCCGCGGGTGTGGGACCGCGCGACCGACGCGGGACTCGACGCGACCGTGCTGAACGTCCCCGTCACGTTTCCGCCGCAGCGGACCGTCCAGCGGATGGTCTCGGGCTACCTCTCGCCCGACCTCGACGCGGCCGCTCACCCCGAGGAACTCCGCGAGTACCTCACCGGCAGCGACTACCGGCTGTCGGTCAACGCGAAGCTCGGCCACAAGGCGGACAAGACGGCGTTCCTGAAACACGCCCGCGAGACCCTCGACGCCCGCGCCGCGGCGTTCGAGCGGTACGTCGAGCGCGACGACTGGGACCTCTTCGTCGGCGTCTTCACCGCCCCCGACCGCGTCAACCACTTCCTGTGGAGCGACTACGAGGACGGCGGGACGTACCGCGAGGAACTGCTCGACTTCCACGCCGCGCTCGACGAGCACATCGGCTCGATCCGCGAGGCGCTCCCGAACGATGTCACGCTCGTCGTCGGCTCCACGCACGGGTTCACCCGACTCGACTACGACGTCTACTGTAACGAGTGGCTCGAACGCGAGGGGTGGCTCTCCTACGAGGACGACGACCACGACGCGCTCGCTGACATCGACGACGACGCCCGCGCGTACTCGCTCGTCCCCGGCCGCTTCTATCTCAACGTCGAGGGGCGCGAGCCCAACGGCGTCGTCCCCGAGCCGGAGTACGAGGAGACGCGCGCCGAACTCCGCGAGGCGCTGGAGTCGTGGACCGGTCCCGACGGGAACCCGGTCGCCGACCGCGTCGTTGACCGCGAGACCGCGTTCCGGGGCGACCACGCCGCTATCGCGCCCGACCTCGTCGTCGTGCCGAACGACGGGTTCGACCTCAAGGCCGGCTTCCGCCCGAACGACGGCGTGTTCGACGCCGACGGGCCGCGGACCGGGATGCACGCCTTCGGCGACGCCGCGCTGTTCGTCGACCACCCCGACGCGGCCGTCAGGGACGCAGACCTCCTCGACGTCGCGCCCACCCTCCTCAAACTGCTCGACATCGACTACGGGCGCACCGACTTCGACGGGGCCAGCCTCGTCTGAGTCGCGCCCACGACGTTGCCAGTCTCGTCCGAGTCTTGGTCGGATCGACGCGTCGGTCCGACCGAATTGAAGTGTATCCGCCGCCACCCGATCCCATGGAGCGCACCCCCGACGGAACCCCCGTCGGCGTCGACGACCCGTACGAGGTCGCCGGCGTCTGCGACCACCTCACCGACGACGGCCGATGCCGCTTCGCGCTGACCCGAGCGAGTGACGACCCCGAGTTCTCGGCCGACCGCCGTGCCGAGGGCTACGACTGTCACGTCGGTGCCGACGGCGAGTGGCGCGCGTGTCCCCACTACCGATCGACGACCGACGCAAAGGCGTGCGTTCGGTGCGGTATAGGGGACGTGCGGTTGGCTCACGAGAACGCCCGCCCGCTCGTGGAGGAACACCACCTCTCGTACGACGGCGACGACGCGCACGAGATCACCGTCGGCCTGTGTCGCTGGTGTCACGCGAAGGTCCACGGGTCGGTCGCGCGGATCGACGACGACGCGAGTCCGGATCCCGAGGCGATCGCGGAGCGAGAGACGCGTAAGGCGCGACAGCAGGAAGAACTCTCCTTCGGGACCGCCGCCGAGCGAGTCGACGACGACTCCTGATCACGTGTCGACGCGGTACGGCCTCGGCGTCACCCGTCGAACGAACCGCTCGGCGTCACCCGTCGAACGGGTCAGAGAATTCCTGGCGGACGAAGTAGCGGACGTAGTTCCCGTATGTGCGGTCGCCGGGGTTGTCGGCGACCTGCTCGTACCGCACGTCGCCGTCGCCGTCGACCACGTACGTCGCGGCGATCCCGGTGACGCCCCGCTCGGTCTCCTCCGTCCCGCTGTACTGGTCCGCGACCTCGCCGTCCGGGTCCGCGAGTAACTGGATGTCCAGGTCGTACCGGTCGCGCATCTCGGTGAGCGGACCGATCGGGTCGGTCACGACCGGGAGCACGTCCACGCCGTCGTTGAACCAGAGGTCGTACGAGACCTCGCTGAACGTCTGGAGCTGTTCCGCACAGAAGCTACACCAGTGACCGCGGTTGATCAACACGACCGTCGGCCCGTCCGCCAGGGTCTCGGACAGCGTGACGGTCTCGCCGGACGTGGATTCAAGCGTGAAGTCGGGCGCGTGCGAGTGTTCGAGTGACACGATTCCGATCCGCCGCGGTCCCATTTCACTCCGGCGTGGACTGGCGGCGACCGCGCACAGTCGGCCAGACGGTTCCGCTTGGGGCCGGACGCGGGCTGGACCGGGTGCGCGACGCCGATCGACTCAGGCGTCCGACGTCGGTCGGATCAGGTTCGCGAGCGCGACGAGCAGCCCGAGGAACCAGCCGAGCGGCACCGAAATGCCGAGCCACATCAGGACGTACCCCAACCCGGGTAGTCCCCCACTGTTCGCCGAACGTCTCCAGGTCGAACGCGCCGCGGAGCGTCTCGTTGATCCCACCGACCGAGAGGAACGTGTCAAGGATCCACCGCGCGAGTTCGTAGCTCGGCGGGAGGATCAGCTCCTCTAAGGTGGGAGTGACGAGCGCGGCCACGACGGGCGGTAAGAACAGCGCCGTCATCGCGAACGGGTACGCGAGGAGGACGCTGACGAACCGGCCGCCGAGCTTCGAGAAGCCGGCGGCGAGGGCAGCCGAGACGACCGCCACCGTACTCGCCGCGCCGACCGCGATCACCGCGTCGAAGGGAAGCTGGAGGTGTGTGATCACCGTGAGCGTCCCCCAGGCGACCGCGGAGACGAGCACGGCACCCGCGATTCCGATGCGGGTGACCGCCGAGTCGAGCTTCGCCGCGTAGTAGCGCGTGGCGAACCCGACGAGCAGCAGGGGGTACGCGACCGCCACGAGCGGCGCACCGAGCACCGCCCAGAGGTAATAGCCGATCGACTGGACGGCGCTTTCGGGCTTCCACTTCCCCAGGACCGCGCTCGGGTCGAGCTGTCGTGGGAAGACGATCTCCATCCACGTCTCGTGGAGGCGAACGACATCTAAGAAGAGGGCTTCCACCAGCCCTATTTGTCCTCGGCGTTCCATTTGCCTCACGTCGCGTGCGCCACGACGTGAACTTTGTGCCTTCGGCTGCGGCGTTCTCGGGACCGATATCTGCGCCGATAGTCTTAAAGAAGCGTACTGACCTACGTACTCGTATGAATCGACGTGGGCTGCTCGCGGCACTCGCCGCGTCGACCTCGGTCGCCGTCGCCGGGTGCGCCGGCCAAGACCAGAACCTCGACCTCAACGCGGAGCCGGCACGGATTCCCGAGAGCGCGTACGCAGACGGGTTCACCGGTCAGGAGCCGGAATCGTTCTCTATCGATCGGGAGTTCAACGCCACCGGCGTGAACGTAGAGGTGTCGGCGACGACGTGGGTCGCCCAGTACACCAACGACGAGATCGGGTCGGCGCTGTTCGTGGCGAGCACCCCGAACGAGTCGGTTGCCGGACAGTCGGTCAACCCGCTCGTCAGAGTCGAGGGCGCGGAGCTCATCCGACGGCTCCTCGACCAGATCGACCAGCAGGGGATCGGCGGCAACGGGACCGAGATCCAAACGGACGACATCGAGGAGGCCGGCGAAGAGACACAGACTATTCTGGGCGAAGAGACCACCGTCTCGATCCTCGAAACGACCGTCAGCGCGGACGTCAACGACGCCAGCAACCAAAGTGGTTCCGTCGAGGATGTTCCCGTCCTCGTCTACATCGCCACCGTTCAGGACGGCGATGACGTCATCGTGACAGTCGGCGTCCACCCGCAGGAAATCGATCAGTCTGAACAGCTGCTCTCGATGATGGGATCGATCGAGCACTAACCGCCTCGGCGACTTCCCGGCAGCCCCCTCCTCGCACTTCTGTGTTACGGAGAATCAAGGAGAAAGCCCCGCCCTTCAGGGCGGGGATGAATCCGATAATTGACTACACAAACTGCCGACGATAGCATAGCCTGATATTCCGATAGATATTTAATAGGGCGTACTCAGTTACAAATGTAATGATCACGGTGACTGTCACCGCGAAGTTCCACAACCCATCTCTCTCACGGCGGAGGGAGTGGCAACATGCCTCTCGACTCTACCGTGACACCAAACAGTTCTGTATCGACGGATGGGAGAACGGCGACTTCGGCAAATCCGTGACCACAGCCAGCATCGACAACGACCTTTACTCGGCCATTCAAAACCAAGCCATCCGAGAGGCGAAATCCGACCACAGCAAGGATGGAGCGGTTCGCTACCGAGAGAGTCAGCCGTTCGCCGTCAACAACCAGAACTGGGAGATCGACACCACCGAGAATGGCTCGGTTGTCGTCGGGTTCCCGTGCGTCTCCCAATGGTGGTACACGCCTATCGAAGTGTACGACGACATTGTCGACCCCGTAGACCGACTGGTCGAGGGGGACGCTGACAAGACCCGTCTACAGATCTATCGTCGCGGCGACGACTGGTACTGTACGTTCAACATCGAATACGACGCCGACACGTCGGGTGAGACCCCCATCGGTATCGATATCGGTGAGCGTCACATCCTCGCTGCGACTGCCTACGGTGAGGACGAGTCGATGCTGGTGTCGGGTGGTGAGGCGAAGTACGTTCGACGCAAATATCGTTCCCTACGCGATTCGCTTTCGGAAGCGGGTGCGCTTCGCGCACGCAACCGCGTGGGTGACAAAGAACAGCGTCGAATCAAAGACCTGAATCATAAACTCTCCCGTCGCCTCATCACGTTCGCGGAACAATTCGAGAACCCTGTCATTCGGATGGAAGACCTCGAAGGCATCCGCGAGAACAGTTCGTGGTCGGGCGTTCACTCGTGGCATTTCCACCAACTCCAACAGTTCATCACGTACAAGGCCGAATACGCTGGTATTCGTGTCGAGAAGGTCGATGCGTATCACACCAGTCAGAAGTGTTCGGTCTGTGGTTCGATGGGAACCCGTGATGGGGACCACTTTTCGTGTTCGGAGTGCGGTCGCGGACGCCACGCCGACCTGAACGCTTCGGAGAACATCGCACAACGGGAGGGAGAACCATGTACGGCCTAACACCTCAGGTGAGGCGAACCGTGCTACCTCGCTGGCTGAAAAACCAGTCGTCATTGACGCCCGCAGATTGCGGGGAGGAAGGCCCCATTGACAGGGCTGTACGCGCTGGAAAGCACACCGTTGGTCACAACTCGGTGGCGACCTTCGACGGGTCACGCGAAAGCGTACTTGAACCCCGAGGAAACGCGCAACCTGAATATCCCCTTCGGGGAATCCTCGCGCTTTAGCGCGGGGAGGATGTCAACTCGCGGCTGAGAACCTAATACTTGCGTATCTTTTCGACGGACGGGCTATCATCCTGCGATTATTCTCTCGATCGGAAGCTTTCGGCTCCGTAAGTCACTTATAAGCGATCGGCCCGAGTGAGATATCCCGCGGTGTGACAAGCGGCGCTTCGCGGGCACCGGGTCAACCCTCTCGACCCCGCGTTGCCCCGAGAGCGACTGCTCTGGCATTCGTGGCTCCTTCGCTATGATCCGGATGCGATCGCTTCGATGGGTGTCGGTCGGTATTGTTGTCTGCTTTGTGATCGGTTCCGTTGTAATACTAATAAACTCAGGGACAATCGTGGCATCTGGCATAGTATTTAACGTAGATAGCGTAAGTGATCTTGACGTGGGGACAGATGAAGAGCAAGTAGTTTCCAATATTGAAGTGGCTCAGACTAGTGGTCCTGTCAAAGTTCATGTGGGAGATCTCGTTGCTTCCGGAGCGCAACTGGATCACAATGAGACCTCATACCGAATTACATCCGACAAAGAGACAAAGAATTCTGGAGTGTACATAGAGGAACCAAATAGTTCAGATGCAACGATTGTCATCGCCAACTCCGTAATTCCAAAATCCGGACTATTTGACCTCTATATCGATAATATCGATACGACAAGTGTTAGTCTATATAAGAGAAACGGATCGAAAATAAATCGGGAAATTTCTTATACCGCCAGAGAAGGTGGAATGGGAAGATCTGCCGAATTCAAAATTTCTTCTCCACTGTCTATTAACGTTAAAACCGGGGCATATGACGAGACAACGGAATCAATTCTGTATAACTACTCTGTTAATAACAGATTAAAATTTAATTCTTCTGTAACAATTTGGGAGAAAAATCATGATGGTAGTGTTGGACGAAAAATTGGAACCGTGGATTTACCCCGTGAAAACATATCTCTCAGCGGTACGGATATCAGGGGTGAAACGGATGTTCTTATTGGTATACATTCTCCGCAGAATAAGGATGGATCCGACACAATATACGCCGTGGACACAGCAACAATTAATATTTCAGTACCTGCTCAACTTGTAGGAGGTCCGTTCCACCTTAGCAAAACTCAAACTGGAAGCGACCACAATGGCACACTTCTATTTGAATTTAATACAGACATATCTGAATCACAAGGCCAGATCCGTGTTCGATTTTTAGATAACAATACAACAGAGATCCGACTTAACGACCATAATCAAAAATATAACGTGGAAGATAGCATCTTATATGTAAATATATCAAATCAGTCTGTTATGTCTTCTCCAATTGAACATATCCGAATTGAAAATATCATCTCTAAATCAAATAGTACACCACTCAATAATAGCTATAATTCGCCTACTCGTATCGCTACGATAGTCTCTGATAACGAAAAATATACGATCAATCAGGGCTCGAATATTGGATTCAAATCACAAAATGAAACACAATATCTCCTTTCCAAAGCAGATGGAAGTATTGTCCGAAGAATAAATACAACAGATGTAACCAGAATCTATGAATTTGGTACGGATATGCTTGAGACCGGACATTACTCGTTGAGTTCTAGATCTGAATCTCAAAATACTACGATCGAACTAATTAAACCCAAAATCAATATTGAGGCAACTGATTCAGCAGAAAATTCTCCGATACTGGTACATATTGAGCAGGAGGGGGCAAGCAGTGGAGCAGTTCTTAACGTGACAAATTCAAGTTCTGTGGTATATCGTGATGAGATTCTGTTTGACAGAAATTCTAGTGCTAGCAGATCTATCCCTGTTTCTCAGTCCGGAAATTATAGCGTGACAGTGTATGACCCAAACGCAGGTGTGATCGCTACTCAGGGAGTGGATGTTGTTGAGGCAAAAAAGCCAGAAGTTCTTACTAATTACGGCCAAGAACTATTCAATGGTGGCTATCTTAATTTATCAATCAATTCAACGTATCCTCGATCCTCAGTTTCACTGTCCTCTTCAACTGGTAACATTACCACGCTCAACCTCACGACGACCGATACAGGTCCGACACCTATTACAATCAACACGTACGCGTCGCCGGATTCGCCGTCGGAGTTCGTCACGACGGGGTCCGGTGTCAGCGTCGAGTCGATCACCGGTAACACCGATCCGATCTCACCCGGGACGTACGACGTGACGGTGCGGTCGGAACACGGCACTGCGGCCGCGAACGACACCGCAACGGTCACGATAACGCCGCGGTCGACAACTGATCTCACCGCGTACACCACGCGCGAAGCCGTTCCCGGGGACTTCGAGAACGCGACCGCGGTCCGCGATGCGATCGCCGACGGAACGCTCACGGCGGCGACGACCGCCAGCGCGAACGACACGGTTGTCTACGGCGTGAACGCGACCGGACTGACCGGTCTCCCGGCCGCCGTGAACGCGTCGCTGGACCGCGGCGCAGACCTCGCTCGGCTCGACGGCCTCTCTTTCGGGGTGACCCGGACGAACGCGAGCAAAGCCACCGACCCTACCGAGGGGGATGCGCTCGGACCCGTCCCGAACGAATCGACGGTCCACCTCGACCGCACCGGTCTGTTCTTGGTCGCCGACGGCGAGACCGCGTTCGGTACCGAAACGCCGCCCGCCGACGGCGAGACGTTCGAAGCCGGATTCCGTGTCGACGACGAGCGACTGAACCGGACCGGCGACGACCCGGTGACGACGCGGCTGACGTACGCCGCCGACCCGGTCGACGAACCCGTGACGAACGGGAGCGCGAACGAATCCGACACGCTGGGGTCGACCGAGGCCGACCCGACCGGCTCGGACGGTCCGGCCGGAACCGGGACCATCGCC
>NZ_CBVY010000008.1:33501-35482 GCF_000513435.1 Halorubrum sp. AJ67
CTGGCAGCGCCGACGGACGACCGATCGAACTGCGGTATCGGCGGCGTCGTCGACCTCGACGCCGACCCGACCCACGAGGCCGTCTCGGACGCGATTACGCTACTTGAGAACCTCGAACACCGCGGGACGACCGGCGCGGAAGAGAACACCGGCGACGGCGCGGGGATCATGGTCGCCCGGCCCGACGAATTCTTCCGCGAGGTCGTCGACGCCGACCTCCCGGAGGAGTACGCCGTCGGCTCCGTGTTCATGCCGCCGGAACCGAGCGTTCAGGCGGAGATCCACGACGTCATCGCCGAGGTGTGCGCCGTCTACGGGCTGGAGGTGCTGGCGTGGCGCTCGGTCCCGACCGACAACGCCGACCTCGGCGCGACGGCCCTCGAATCGGAACCGGAGGTGTCGCAGGTGTTCGTCGCCCCCGTCGAGGGCGCGGGGCTGGCCCAGCGGTTCACGACCGACGAAACCCGGCCGGACGACGCCGACCCGGACCTGCTCGGGTTCGACCGCGCGCTGTACGCCGCGCGACGCGAGATCGAAAACGAGGTGTCCGACGTCGACGGTGCCGGCCGCTTCTACGTCTGCTCGCTCGACCGCCAGCGCGTCGTCTACAAGGGACTCCTGAAGGGGTCACAGCTCGCGGACTACTACCCCGACCTGACCGACGAGCGGTTCGCGAGCCACGTCGCTCTCGTCCACGCGCGTTTCTCGACGAACACGCTCGGCGCGTGGCACCTCGCGCATCCGTACCGGAACATCGTCCACAACGGCGAGTTCAACACGATCCGCGGCAACGTCAACTGGATGCGGGCCCGCGAGAACGACCTCGAACACCCGGCGTTCGGGGCCGAGCTCGACACGATCAAACCGGTGATCGACGACCCGAACCAGTCCGACACCGCGAGCGTCGACAACGCGCTCGAACTCCTCCTCCAGACGGACCGCGACCTCCCGCACGCCCTCCGGATGCTGATCCCGGAGGCGTTCCGCGGCGACGACCTGATGGACGACGACCGCGCGGACTTCTACGACTACCACGCCTCGCTCGTCGAGCCGTGGGACGGCCCCGCACTCGTAATCGGCTTCGACGGCGAGCGTGTCGCGGGCGTCCTGGACCGGAACGGGCTCCGGCCGTGCCGCTACGAGGTGACGACCGACGACCGACTCGTCGTCGGCAGCGAGGTCGGTGCGCTCCCCACCGACCCCGCCGACGTGCGTCGACGCGGTCGGCTCCAGCCCGGCGAGATCTTCGTCGCGGACCCGGAGACGGGCCGGATCGTCCCCGACGACGAGGTGTTCGAGGACCTCACCGACGACCGGTACGGCGAGTGGGTCGACCGCGGGCAGGTCGACCTGGGCGCGCTCACCGACGAAAGCGGGGTCGCGGCCAGAGTCGACGGGAGAGACCTCGACGCGGACGACGCAGCGGCGAGCGACCCCGACGAGACCGAACCGACCGTCCGCGCGCATCAGGCCGCGTTCGGTTACACGACCGACTCGCTGAATCACCTCGTCGAGCCGATGGCGGCGGAGGGGAAGGACCCGGTCGGCTCGATGGGCGACGACACGCCGCTGTCGGTCCTCGCCGACATCGACCGCCCGCTTTTTACCTACTTCAAACAGCTGTTCGCGCAGGTGTCGAACCCCCCGATCGACTACATCCGCGAGGAGCTGGTCACCTCGCTCGAGACCCGCATCGGGAACCAGCGCAACCTCCTCGCGGAGACCCCGGAACACGCCGAGCAGATCGTCGCCGACTCGCCGGTCCTGACGGACGCCGAGACCGCCGCGCTCCGCGACCTCCCCGGACCGGGCGAGCGCGCATCCGGCGGCGGGGATACGCCGGCCTTCTCTTCGGTCACCGTCGACGTCAGCTACGACCGTGATGGGTCGCTCGTCGACGCCGTGAGCCGGGTCCGCGCGGACGCGGCGGCCGCAATCGAGGACGGCGCGGACGTCGTCGTACTCTCGGACCGGGCCGTGG
>NZ_CBVY010000008.1:40883-42932 GCF_000513435.1 Halorubrum sp. AJ67
AGTGAAACGAGCGACTGAGGAGCGCAGCGAGCGCACCGAGTCCTCGCGGCTGGGGCTTCGGTGGTCTCAGTCACGGAGTTGGTCCTGACAAGAACAGTCACGTACAGCCGAGCGGCTGGGGCTTCGGTGGTCTCGGTCAAAGCGTCGGAAGCCACCGGATCGTAGTGAGCCACTGGATCGTAGCGAACGACTGCGTATCGCCGGACGGTTTAATAAGCGCGGCTCGAACCACGGTACGTGGACGAACTCGTCGTGAGTACGGAGGTGTACGCCGACCCCGAAGAGGTGTACGCGTTCCTGCTCGATTTCCCGCAGTACGCGAACTACTCGGAGTACCTCCGGGAGGTCACGACCGTCTCCGGTGACGGCGGTCCCGGCACCCAATACGCGCTCACCTTCGCGTGGTGGAAGATCTCCTACACCGCGCGCTCGGAGGTGACCGGCGTCGAGCCGCCGGAGCGGATCGACTGGGAGATCACGAAGGATATCGACGCCGGCGGCTGCTGGCGGGTGACGCCCCCTGAAACCGGTGACGGCGTCGACGACCCGGAAGACCCGAGCGACGCCGATCCGAACGGCAACGCCCCCTGCGAGGTCGCGCTCGAAGTCGAGTTCGACCCCGGCTCCGCCAGTTCCGACGCGCTTGATCTCCCGCGGCTGGTCTCGTTCGACTGGGTGCTGAAGAAGGCGATCCCGCTGATCAGAAGCGAGGCCGAACGCGTCGTCGAGCGCGCCGTCCAGGACTTGGAGGGGTCGACCCGCGACGTCGACCTCGACGTGTACGTGGACTCGAATCGGATCTGAGCGGATCGCGCCACGACGCCGGCCGCGTCGCCGAGTCGAAGGCCTTAATATATCCAGCGGGGAACGAACGAGTGCGTCGAGGGCTCGTAGATCAGTGGTAGATCATCCCCCTGGCACGGGGAAGGCCCGGGGTTCAAATCCCCGCGAGTCCATTCCTTCGATCACTTCGTTCCCTCAGTCATTTCCTCGCGTGGTCCCACTCGCTCCCTGCGGTCGCTCGCGGGACCCCCGCGAGTCCGTGTTTTTGCGCCGCAAGCGAGCCTCGGAACCGCGCCAATCGAGTGCCGCACGCACCGAGTCCCCCTCGCTGCCCGTTCCTCCCTACTCCGGCCACTCCTCCCGCTCCCGTCGGTCCGCGTCGCGCATGAGCTCCGGGGGCACCTCCTCCAAGAGCACCGGGGCGAACGACGCGCCGACGTGCCACGCGACGACCTCGTCGTCTATCTCCTCCAGTCGCACGTCCTGCTGCCCGTAGTATTCGCCCTCAACCGTACAGGACCCGCCGCCGCCGTCGGCGAAGCAGATGTTCCCGCGGTCGTCGTAGGTGATCTGGACGTGCGCCTCGCGCGCGCTGTCGACGAACTCCCACGCGAACCCGTCGCTCCCGACGATATCCTCGCTGTCCGCGAAGTAGTCGAGTCCCGCCGCGACCTCGTCCTCGACGCGCCGCGGAACGTCGCCGCTCTCGGCGCGGAGGTGGACCTTCACCGGCCGATGGGTCGTGAGGTTGCTGGTCGGGGCCATCAGGTCGGCGGGCTCCTCGCCGTGTTCGAGGCCCTGAACGTGGCCGAGTTCGTGGATGATCGTCGCGCTCATCTCCGCGTCCGAGATGTTCGGCTCGACGGTCGCGGTCATCGGCGTCCGGGGCTCGTCGACGAGGAGGTCCGCGCAGCCGAAGTAGCGCGCGTCGCCGTCCTCCACGCCACAGCGATCCACGCGGTCGAACCGCAGGATTACGTCCGCCCGCTCCTCGTCGCTCACGCGCTCGTAGGCGACCGGGTAGCCGAGGTAGCGCTCGTCGGTGCGCTCCCAGTAGCCCGTCGCGGCCGCGACGACGCCTGAGACGTTGCGGTCGACCGCCTCGTCATCGACGTAGAGCCGGAGGGTCGTCTTCCCGTACGGACTCGGGTGAGTCAGCGTCACGGCCCGCTCCCGCGTCCGGTTCGCGGTCGCGACGACCACCCGGTGGGACCCCCCGTCCAGCCGCACGTCGGCGAACGTGACGGACAGCCGCGTCTCCGCGCC
>NZ_CBVY010000008.1:48410-49934 GCF_000513435.1 Halorubrum sp. AJ67
GGCGGCGTTGGCGAGGTGGAGGCCGACGAGGACGGCGGCGATTCCCAGCGGGACCGCCGCCAGCGCCTCCGGCTGCGTCCCGATCGCCCACGTCGCCGGCTCGCCGTTGACCTCGCCGAACTCGACCACGAGGGGGTACCGGAGCGGCGCGGTGACGAGCGGGAGCCCGCGGGCGATTAGGAGCAGCGGGACGAACCCGAACAGGGCGACCCAGAACTTCGCCATGAGGAACCCAAGTCCCCGCCACGTCGAGGCGGCGTCCACGTACTTCCTCGCGCCGCCGAGCGCGCCGTCGGCGTCGGCGATGTCGTCCGGCTTCGCGAGGTCGGTCCCGAGCAGCGCGTCGGCGAGCCAGCGTTCGAACGCGGCGAACAGCCGCGTGGCGATCAGGGTCACGAGCAGCACGACGAGGCCGACGAGCACCGGCGTGAGGAGGAGCCCGAAGGCGAGCCCGAACGAGAACACGCCCGAGTGGACGAAGGCGAGCGGGAGCGCGACCAGCAGGTACAGCAGGTGGCGATACGTGCGGCCGTCGGCGAGGACGCCGACGACGGGGAGGGCTGCGAGCGGTCGGAGGGAGACCATACCACGACTGGTTCGTTCTCCGACAAAAATCGGTCGCTCCGCGTCGCGCGGTTCTCCGGGGAATCTCGGTCCCTGCTTACCCGAGGAAGAAGTCGATCGCGTCCCCGGACGACTGCCCCTTGTACAGCTCGGAGTAGCCGCAGTCCGCGCACGAGACCACGAGGAACCTGCGGTTCTGGACGTCGAACATCTTGGTGAGTCCCGTGCCGCTGGTGGCGATCTCGTCGGTCTCGGTCTCGATCCCGCCGCACTTCGGACAGCCGTCCTCGCCGTCGCCGCCGAGCGAGGCCGGACGGTCGTCGGTCTGGGCGTCGCGGCCTCGCTCGGCGGACCCGTCTCGTCCGTCGCGGCGGTCGTCGCGCTCGTCGTCGTCGAAGACGGAGTACTCCGTCTCGTCGTTCTGGGAGGGCATCGATCGCGTCTCTCGTGCCGAGGGACAAACCTCTTGTGGCGTCTCGTCTCGGGGTCTGCCCTACTCGTCGCCCCCGTCAACCTCGTCGACGAGCTCGTCGGCGAAGCCGGTGTAGCTGGCGGGTGTCAGCGCCTTCAGCTCCGCGCGGACCGCGTCGTCGACGTCGAGGTCGTCGAACAGCTCGCGGAAGTCGTCGAGCGTCACCGACCGACCGCGGGAGAGGGCCTTCACGCGCTCGTACGCCTCGGTGTCGCCCTCGCGCCGCAGGATCGTCTGGACCGCCTCGCCGATCACCTCGGGGGTCGCGTCCAGCTCCTCGCGCATGATGGTCTCGTTCGGGACGACCTTGCCGAGTCCGTCGGCGGCCTTCGAGTAGCCGATGAGACAGTGCGCCAGCGCCGCGCCGACGTTGCGCTTGACCGTCGAGTCCGAGAGGTCGCGCTGGAGCCGCGAACTCGTCACGTAGTCGGCGAGGAACGTGAGGTCGCCGTTTCGCCTTCGAGAGGTTCCCCTCGCTGTTCTCGAAG
>NZ_CBVY010000008.1:51631-57715 GCF_000513435.1 Halorubrum sp. AJ67
ATCAGCGCGGCCTCGCTCGCGTACGGCGACAGCGGTGCCGTCCGGCCGGCGTATCGCCCGTCGAGCGGCGAGACGGCCGCGAGCGGGTCCGATCGGTCCAGTCCGGCTATCGCGTCGCCGGCGTCCTCGTCGGCATCGTCGGTCATGGTCGCGACTGCCGCCGGAGCCAGCAAAAGCGTGTCGATGGGACGAACCACGGACGTGGATCCGTCTCGCGTCCTCGACGCGTCGAACCCCCGTCTCGATCCGCAATCGTGCCTATTAGACCGGCGCGGACCGCAATCGATATACCCGATCGGTCGGACCCTCACACATGAAGATCGCCGGACTCGCGAGCGAACCGGGACGGAACCTCAGACACATCGCCGACGCCGCGCCCGGCGGCGCGGAGCTGTCGGTCGTCCTGACGAACCGCGAGCAGGCACCCGTTCTGGAGGCCGCGACGGAGCGCCGCGTCCCGACCGAGGTCGTCGAGCGCGACGAGGGGGAGTCGCGGGAGGCACACGAGCGCCGGATCGTCGAACGTCTCTCCGACTACGACTTCGATCTGGTCTGTCTGGACGGCTACATGCGCGTGCTGACCGACGAGTTCCTCGACGCGGTCCCGACGACGCTGAACGTCCACCCCTCGCTGCTCCCGTCGTTCCCCGGCACCGACGCCCACGAGCAGGTGCTGGCCGCCGGCGTTCGAACGACCGGCTGTACGGTCCACGTCGTCACCGAGGAGGTCGACGCCGGCCCGGTCGTCACGCAGGAGCCGATCCCCGTCTACGAGGACGACGACGCCGACTCGCTGAAGGCGCGCGTCCTCCGCGAGGCCGAGTTCACCGCGTACCCGCGGGCGGTCCGGTGGTTCGCCGAGGACCGCGTGACCGTCGAGCGCGACGCGGACGGTAGCCCGGTCGATGTCGCGGTCGAGGGCGACGTGGGCGGCGACTTCCCCGAGCGGCGGTTCGTCTCCGAGGAGCGGACCGCCACGCTCCGGTACGGTGAGAACCCGCATCAGGACGCCGCCTTGTACGTCGACGACGGCTGCGAGGAGGCGAGCGTCGTCGACGCCGACCAGCTGAACCCCGGTGCGAAGGGCATGGGGTACAACAACTACAACGACGCCGACGCCGCGCTGGACCTCGTGAAGGAGTTCGACGACCCCGCGGCCGCGGTGATCAAACACACTAACCCCGCGGGCTGTGCGGTCGGAGACGACCTCGCGGACGCGTACGACCGCGCGCTGCGAACCGACGCGAAGTCGGCGTTCGGCGGCATCGTCGCGCTGAACCGCGAGTGCGACGCCGACACCGCGACCGCGGTCGCCGACTCGTTCAAGGAGGTCGTCGTCGCGCCCGGCTACACCGACAGCGCGCTCGACGTCCTCACGGAGAAGAAGAACCTCCGCGTGCTCGACGTGGGCCCGCTCGGCGAGGGCGACGACCGGTTCTCGGAGCGGTTCACCGAGAAACCGATCGTCGGCGGCCGCCTCGTTCAGGCGCGCGACCGACAGTCGCCGACCGCAGAGGACTTGGAGGTCGTCACCGAGCGCGAGCCGACCGACGAGCAGGTCGAGACGATGCTGTTCGCGTGGCAGACCCTCAAGCACGTGAAATCGAACGGCATCCTCTTCGCGACCGGCACCGAGACGGTCGGCGTCGGGATGGGACAGGTCTCGCGGGTCGACGCCGTCACGCTCGCGGCGATGAAAGCCGAGAAGGACGCGGAGGGCAAGTCCGCCGAGGGCGCGGTGATGGCCTCGGACGCCTTCTTCCCGTTCCCGGACGCGATCGAGGAGGCGGCCGACGCGGGGATCGAGGCCGTGATCCAGCCCGGCGGCTCCGTCAACGACGAGGACGTGATCGCCGCCGCCGACGAGCGCGACATGGCGATGGCGTTCACCGGGACGCGCTGCTTCCGGCACGACTGACGGGCGCTGTCGCGTCCGTCGACCTCGCCGGCGGCGGTTTACACCGACCGGCCGCCGTCGGGATACCACACCCCCTGACCCGGGGTGTGATGGTGCCACAGGTCGTCCTCGCGGATGAGCCGCTGATCCCGCCACCGGAACCGGGCGTTACCCACGTACGAGAACGGACCGGGCGTCTCCGCCGCCGTCACGAGCGAGCGCTGACAGGCAGTGAACTCCGGACGCACCCCGTCGCCCGCCTGCGTGAAT
Organism: Halorubrum sp. AJ67; assembly: GCF_000513435.1. Lineage (NCBI taxonomy): Archaea > Methanobacteriati > Methanobacteriota > Halobacteria > Halobacteriales > Haloferacaceae > Halorubrum > Halorubrum sp. AJ67. The sequence continues at coordinate 53,799 of NZ_CBVY010000008.1, forward strand.
CGATGGTCGACGGTGTCGCCGGTCTCCTCCGCAACACGCCGGACCGCCAGCCCTCCGGTCTCGCTCGCCGGCGGGGCGGTCGCGCGCAAGCGGTCGTCGAACGAGGCCACGAGCCGCACCTGATCGGCGTCGTACGTCCCGTCGCCGCCGCGTATCGTCCCCCGCAGTTCGAGTTCGACGTGGGTCCCGTCCGCGTCGCTGACAACTCGAACCGCGTCCCGACGGGTGAATGTGGCCACGTCGTTGCGACCGTGGACGTACGAGGGGCCGAGCGTCCTCGCCTCCTCGTCGAACCCGGGCGGGCGGTCCGACAGCTCCGCGTCGACCGCGCACGCGGTTCGCGGCGGATTCAGCACGGTGTCGACCGCTCCGGCGAGGCCGCCCGGGACCTCGATCCCCTCGAACACGTGCGTGACCAGCCCGTCTTCGGACGGGACGGCGGCCGCGACGCGCGTATCTGACCCCCAACCGTCGCTGGCGAAGCCGTACGGCCGACCGTCGGCCGCACAGAGGTCCATGGGAAGCACCTGTGCGTTGCGGCCGACGACCACCACCGGAGTCGACTCCCGAAGCGCAGTCCCCGGCTCCGGTCGGTCGAACCCGTCGGACGGGAACAGCGCGACGCGTGCGGCCGCGGGGTCATCGACGGTCTGCGGGTCGGCACCGTCCGGGAGCGGAACGCCGTCGGCGACGTAGAGCGGACCTACGCTGAACTCGTTCGGATCGGTCTGTGATGTCAAGTTTCCGAGCCGGGCGCTACAGCCGGCGAGACCGCCGGCGAATCCGGTACCGACTGCCGCGAGGAGGGCGCGACGAGAGCGGGAGGGCATACGGAACTCGGGACACGACCGCGACAAATCAGTTTTGTGGTTGGATCCGTGATCACCGTTTCTGACGCCCGGAATCGGCCGAAAGCACCCTATTCGCGCGAATCTCTCTGTCGGCGTCGTCCGATCCGACTCTCGTTCGATTGAAACGATAACCCCACGCGGACCGCCGGATCTGCGGGCCTTTTGTCTCGGGACGCACTGAGGCCGAGCCGAGACGACCGTGGCGCAGTTCGGCAACTCGGTACGGCTGCTCGGGGACCGGGAGTTCGCGGCGCTCGCCGGGACCGCGTTCGCGCGCAGTCAGGCGTACTCGACGATCCTCATCGCCCTCGCGCTGTACGCGGATCTGTTCGGCACCACCGGGTTCGTCGAGGGACTCTTTGGCACCGCCTTCGCGGTCGTCCAACTCGTCATCGTCCTCCCGCTCGGCCGGTGGGTCGACACCGGGAACGCGAAGCGGTGGCTGCTCGGCGGCTTTCTGGTCAACGTCGCCGTCTTCGTCGGGTTCGCCTTGGTCGACAGCTCGGTCCACGTGATCCTCGTGCGGATGGTCCAGGGGCTCGGCGCGAGCGTCCTCTGGATCACGGGCGCGACGGTGATCGGCGAGATCAGCCCGGACGACGAGCGGGGGCGCTGGCTCGGCTCGTACAACCAGTTCGCCTCCTTCTCGTCGCTCGCGGGCGACCTCGTCGGCGGCTACCTGCTGTACGCCTACGGCTTCTCCGAGACGTACCTCGTCTTGACGCTCGTCACGCTCGCCGCCTTCGCCTTAGTGTACGCCTTCCTCCGCGACAACCCCGGCGGCCGGAAGGACCCCGAGGACGCGGGCGGGATCGAGACGTTCCGGTCGCTTCTCGGACTCCCAATGCTGCGCGCCCTCGTCTTCTTCCGGTTCACCTTCAGCGTCGGGAAGATGGCGGTGATCATCTTCCTACCCATCTACGCGCGGACGTCGTTCGGCATCTCCGCGTTCGCCATCGGCTGGATCATGGCCGGCGGGAAGGCGACGAAGGCGCTCACGCAGGGGTTCGTCGGCGACCTCACCGACCGCTACGAGCGCACCTACCTGTTCGTCGCGGTCGGCGCACTCCTGTACGGCGTCGGCACGGCGACGATCCCCCTCGCCGCGTACTTCGAGGGGACCGTCTCGCCGGTCACCGTCTCGTACCTCGGCGACTCCCAGACGCTCGGCGGGGCCTTCTTCGCGCTGTTCGGGGCCTACTCGCTTCTGGGGATCGCGGACTCGATCCGGCTGCCGGCGAGCATGTCGCTGTTCGTCAGCGAGGGGGAGGCGTACGACTCCGTCGCCAGCGCGATGAGCCTGCGGTCCGTCTCGTGGAAGGTCGGGCAGGTCGTCGGTCCGGTGCTGGTCGGCACCACGATGGACGGGACGAGCACCGAGACCGGGTTCCTGCTCGCGGCCGCGTTCATCGCGTTCGCGACGACCGGCTTCGCGTGGCAGGCGCGGAACGCCCACCGCGCCGCCCGGGATCCCGGACCCGCGGTCCCCGGCGACGACTGAGTCGCGGGGTCCGACGCGAACTCCGGCTCAGAGGGTGTAGTCGTGTTCGCCCGTCTCGGACTCCAAGAACGACGTCAGAAGGTCGATCGTCGCCTCCACGTCGCCGCCGTCGGCGGTTTCGGTGACAGTGTGGAGGTACCGCGTCGGGATCGATATCGCGCCGACGGGCTTCGCGCCCGCCGTGTTCTGGAACCCGGCCGTGTCGGTGCCGCCCGCGGGCAGCACCTCGTGCTGGTGGTCGATGTCCGCCGCTTCAGCCACGTCGGTGAGGCGACCGTGGACCTTCGGGCTGGTGATCACCGAGGAGTCCTTCAGCTTGACGGCCGCGCCATCGCCGAGTTCGGTGACGGCGTCGGCCTCGTCGCCGATCTGGGGCACGTCGTTGGCGACGGTGACGTCTAAGGCGATCGCGAGGTTGGGGTCGATGTCGACGCCGAGCGCGGTCGCCCCCCGAATGCCGACCTCCTCCTGAACCGTCGCCGCGAAGTGGATCGTGGCGTCGGGCTCCTCGATTCGGTCGGCCGCTTCGAGCATCGCGAACAGGCAGATCCGGTCGTCGAGCGCCTTGCCCGTGATCCGGTCTCCCATCCGCGTCGTGGTCTGATCGAGGGTGACGAGGTCGCCGACGCTCACGAGGTCGTCGACCGCCTCGGCGTCGCGCCCGAGGTCGATGAAGACGTCTTTCACCTCGTCGTCCGTCTCCTGCTGTTCCTCCGTGAGCGTGTGCGGCGGGACGGAGCCGATGACGCCGGTCAGGTCCTCGTCGCCGTGGACGGTAACGCGCTGCGCGCGCAGCACGCGGGCGTCGAAGCCGCCGAGGGGGTCCACCTGAACGAACCCGTCGTCGGTGACGTGCCGGATCATGAACCCGATCTCGTCCATGTGGGCCGCCACGGCGACCGAGTAGTCCGCGTCGCCCTCGATCGTCCCGACGACGTTGCCCATCGCGTCGGTTCGGACGCGGTCGACCCTGTCGGCGAACTCGCGCCGGACGACCTCGCGGACGTCGTCCTCGTAGCCCGGGACGCCGCGGGCCTCGGTCAGCTCTCGGAGCAGGTCGAACTCGAAGTCGAACTCGTGTGCCATGTCCGTGACTGTCCGCGCCAGCGACAAAGGTCCGCAGGATCTGGCACGGCCGTCTGGCTTCGCCGATCTCACAAACGCTAAATTAGTTTACCGTTGTTCCGCAACCCTTTTGCGGGCGCTCGCGGGATGGAGTGTGTATGAGCGACGTGAGAGCGGAACTCCGCGAACAGTTCTTAGAGGCGTTCGGCGGCGCAGACTTCCCCGTCGAGAACCAGATGGACCTCGTCCCGGCGCTGCCGGACGGCCCCGCGACGAAGTTCGAGGCCGGCGACGTGAGCCTCACCGCCATGGAGATGGCGGCGAAGCTCGGCAGCGAACAGGAGTTCCCCTACGACACCGCCGAGGAACTCGTCGACGACATCCTCGACGGGCTGGAAGCGAAGGGGATGATCTGAGCCGGTCGGTTCGGAACCACTTTTTTCGCCGGCGATCCGCGGCACTCGACGCCCCGTAGCCGCGACGCCGGCGGGAACTTGATT
>NZ_CBVY010000008.1:58606-61875 GCF_000513435.1 Halorubrum sp. AJ67
CTTGGAGGCGCTCCGCGAGGCGTGTTCGGATCGAGGGGCGGACCTCGAACTCGTCGCCGGCAACCACGACACCGCGCTCGCGGACGCGTGGGGCGGGACCGTCCGGGAGGCGTACGTCGTCGAGGAGGCCGCCGCGGCCGGGTTGGAGAGTCGCACCAGTGCGGGCGAACCTGAAACGCGCACCGCCGTGATCTGTCACGGCCACGAACCGCCGTCGGTCACGGCCGACCGGTACGTGATCGGGCACGTCCACCCGACGATCGAGATCGACGGCGACCGCCGGCCCTGCTTCCTCCGCGGTGCCGGCACGTACCGCGGTGCCGACGTGCTGCTGTTGCCCGCGTTCACCCGGCTCGCCGCCGGCGTCCCGGTCAACGACGCGGCGACCGGGGGACTGAATTCTCCCCTCGTCGACGACGCGGCCGCCCTCGCGCCCGTCGTGTACGACCCCGACGGCGGGGAGCCGCTCCGGTTCCCTCCGCTCGGGGCGTTCGACCGGCTGCTGTGAGTCGGCGACGAACGTTTATGTGAATTCCGTGTGATCCCTGTTCGCATGGAGGCAGCCAGGCTCCACGAGTACACGGACGACATGAGCGAGGGGCTCACCATCGACGAGGTCGACCGGCCGGCGGCGACCGGACCGGACGACGTGATAGTCGAGGTCGAGGGGGCGGGATGGTGTCAGACGGACAACCACATTATCGAGGGGATGTGGGCGGAGTACGTCCCGCAGGAGCTCCCGATGACGCTGGGCCACGAGAACGCCGGAACGGTCGTCGAGACGGGCGACAACGTCGACCTCGTCTCCCCGGGCGACCCGGTGATCTGTCACCCGGTCCAGACCTGCGGCACCTGCCGTCCCTGCCGGCTCGGCGAGACGATGTACTGCGAGAACGACGCGTTCAACGGGCTCACCACGGACGGCGGCTTCGCCGAGTACCTCCACACCAGCGAGCGCTCGGTGATCCCGCTGCCGAGCGGGGTCGAACCGATCGACATCGCGCCGCACGCCGACGCCGGCATCACCGCGTACCACGCGGCTAAGAAGGCGGTCGGGGAACTGAACCCCGGCGACCACGCCGTCGTCATCGGCGTCGGCGGACTCGGCCATATCGGCCTTCAGTGTCTCGACGCGATGAGCGCGGCACAGATCACGGCGGTCGACCTGAAGGACTCGGCACTCGACCTCGCGGAGGGGTACGGGGCCGACTTCCTCGTGAACCCAACCGACGACGACGTCGCCGCCGAGATAGAAGCGATCACGGACGGGACGGGGGCGGCGCAGGTGCTCGACTTCGTCGGCGAGGACGTGACGACCGCCTACGCGCCCGAGATCACCGCCGCCGGCGGCGACCACCACATCATCGGCTACGGCGGGCACGTCCACGAGCCATCGCAGGCGCTGGTGAACGGCGAGTTCTCCTTCGTCGGCAACATCGTCGGCCGGTACGCGGAGCTTCAGGAACTCGTCGCGCTCGTTGAGCAGGGCGACGTCGACCTCCACACGAGCCGGTACGACCTCGGCGAGATCAACGCCGTCGCCGAGAAGCTCGAACACCGGGAGATCGACGGCCGAGCCGTCATCACGCCCTGAACCCGGAGTCGCCGCCTCGAGACCCAGAACCCCGCGGAAACGTTTTACCGCTCGTCGCGAAATCCCGACTATGGACCGCAGAGCCCTCCTCTCCGCGGCCGGCGCGTCCCTCGTCCCGCTCTCGGGGTGCGTCGGCGACGACCTCGGCGTGGCCCCCTCGACGAACGGCACCGACGGCGGACCGACTGGAACTGACGGCGGTCAGTCGGGCGACGGGTCGACCGCGTCTCTCGACGTCGAGCTCCGGACCGTCCCGCACGTCGTCACCGCGTACGAGCCCTCGCCGAGTCGGGGAGTTGATCCGGAACACGTGGTCCCCGAGGCGGAGGTCCCGGCCGCGCTGCGCGACCCCCTCGACGCGGCGCTCGACGGCGGGTTCGAGACCGACGACCCCGACAACGCGCTCCTTTCGGCGGTCGACGAGTTCCGCGTCTACGACCGCGGCGAGCTGAAGCCGTACGTCGAACTCGACGGGACGCGCTACGTGTTCGAACACGCGATGCCGACGTTCACCGCGGAGCTTGCCGACGAGGAAGCCGACGAGTACGACGAGGATCGGGTCTTCCGGGAGTCGCGGGAGCGCGACGACATCGACTCGGCGGCGGTCGAGACGTTCGTCGACGCGCTAACGGCGTACGGGCCAAACGTGGCGCGAGGGGAGTACCGGCGCTGTGACCGCCCCGAGGCGGTCGCCGAGTTCCTCGACGAGTACGACTACTTGGAGGACGGACGCGGACTCTCTCGGATCGAGACGGCGGTCGAGAACGCGGAGCCGCCACACGCGATCACGGCGCGCGAGCTGACCGAGGGCGACATGTGGGACCGACCGGTCGTCGACGAGTCCGAACTCGACGGCACGGTGGTGACGTTCTTCGAGCGCGCGCTGGCCTCCGATCACCGGAAGCCGGCGCTGCCGGGCGACGACCGCAGCCAACTGTTCGCCGCCGAGGTGCCTGACGCCTACGGCGACCTCGCGGCCGGGTACGACGAGCCGCCCTATTACCGGATCGACGGCACCGTGTACGACGTCCGGGTCGGTGAGTCGATGTACGACCGAGTTCCGGTGTCGGTGTCGGTTGCCGCGAGCGAGGACGCCGCCCGCGAGTTCACGCTCTCGGTCGCACCGGCCCCCGAGCGCGCCGACGGCGAGGCCGAGGGGCCGTACACGTTCACGAGTCGGGGCGCGCTCCCGAGCGCTCTCTGGGTGTTCGACGACGGGAAGCGGCGGTCGCTGGATATCGCCGAGACCGAGGGGATCGAGGGGCCGCGGCCCCGTCGATCCGACGGCGAGGCGCTGGAGTCGCTGACCGCGAGCGACGAGATGGTCGCGACGTACGCCGTCCCGGAATCGCTCCCGGCGGACACGTACGTGAGCCGAGGGACGTTCCGTGTCTCGTGGGGCGTTCCGGGGCAGACCCCCGACGAGTACGGGGCATACCCGTTCGAACTGGCGATCGCCGTCGAGTGAGCCGGGCGCTGTCGGCGGCGACTTCGGCGCGGGGTCGACGAATTCGGCGGGACAGACGGGGCGACGGAAGACGCAAGTCGGCGTTTCACCCACGCCAACCACTTTGTCCGGGGGCCACGACCGCCCGACATGGACGACTCTCACCGGTCCGAGTCGGGGTTCCTGTCGCCGCGGGGATGGGCGCTGCTCGCGGGCGGCTACGCGTTC
>NZ_CBVY010000008.1:65270-67256 GCF_000513435.1 Halorubrum sp. AJ67
ATACGAAACGCTCGGACGGCGGACTCTTATCCTGATCATTTTTCGTTCGACGGTCGCTAATTAAGAAACATCTGGCTTTGTTGAAGCCCTCCTCTGTTGACGGTTTTACACCCCTAATCGCTCAGTACAGGGGACTCACGAATCGCTCAGTACAGAAAGTGAGTCTAACACCGTGTTAAATTTCGTTGTTCACCAACCCAAAAGATTCATGCCGAACTAACAAACAAATTACTGTATGAATAGACGGTCCACGCTCCTCATCCTTGTAGGGGTGTTTTCGTCCATTGTAGGGTGTTCGGCTCTCCAACCGACGAGTCAACCAACGCCCTCTCGTTCATCTGACGCAGGTGTATCTAATCTATCGAAAGCCTCCCTCAGAATCTAAACACCCAGTGGGGCGGAGTACTTTGGGCTGTATCGCTTAGACGGGCGGTCTGAGGATGGCTCGATTACTGAAAGCATGGACATAGCTGCGGCAGCTCCCTTGATTCGCCATGACGTCATTCCGATTTCTCGTTCTGAACGTTGTGAGTACACCATTGACGCTACAATTCATCAAGACGACGAGCGAGTCACTACGGAACATTCCGTGTCATTCAGTCCCTCTGATGAGCAGCAGACCCTCGTAATCACCGTTACTGCTCCAAGTGATGTGTCGATTACCACCGAGACACTCTGATACACTCGCAGCTCTCATCCCCCGGCTGTTTCAAGCGAGAATGTGTCTGAAGAATAGGATTTCAACAGAGCCTGTTACTTCTATATTGAACGAACCAAGCCAGAATATATTATTATTTGAGGATTTTTAATAGAGCCGACTATATCTATGTTGATTGCTGCCTATTGTCACTTGATGATGTGTATGCACGAATGAAGCTTGGACCATATACCAAGCCGAATCCAACGAGAAATGAGATGGCAAAGATGAGCCCTTGCGCCAAGATCGCCTCCTGCCGACCGATAATGGACTGGATGACAACGCCTGTACTACCGGCGAGGAAGGCAGCAATCAACAACATCGCCATCGAGTTGAATGAAGTATCGGGGAACCCCATATGACACAGAATACATCCCACTAACATGAACTATTTGGCAAAAATTATCATCGTATGAATGGCTCACGTCGTGTGTGAGCAGCGACAAGTGGTCAATTCGCACTCTTCAGCGACCAGACGTTTCAGGCAAGAATATATCTGAAGGATAGTAATTCAACAGAGCGAAACAGCTACGATACGCAGCGGATCCGGATCCGTGTACCCATGAGTGGTTATATATAAACTGAGATGAACTATCGAGCAGAATGAGCGAACAGGAGATCGACGAGGTCGAACAGCTCCGCCGCCTCGGGATCGGATTCGCACTGGGCGGAACCGCGTTCGGCGGACTGTCGTTCGTCACGAACGCGAGTGTGAGCGGGGTCACGTTGATCGTCGCCGGACTCCTCGTCTGGGGAGTCGAGCATCGACGAAAGCGGACCGTCGGAATCGGCTTGGGGATCGGCTTTACCGGAGTGGTGGGGATGGTGAGCGCGGCGGTCGACGCCGGGTTCGACCCCATCCCGTTGGCCGCGACGCTCGTCGGATTCGGCATCGCGGATTACCTGCTCGCCCCGGCTTACGCGAAACTGCGGGGCGCGGGCGAAGAGGCGAGCGAAGCGGACCGCTGACCGCCTCCTGTGATCCGTCCCCCGGCCACCGTCGCCCTCGCGGCAGGATGAGAGCGCAGCGGCGTATCGGTCGGTAGCGACTCCCTCGTGCGGGCTGTTCGCGTACTTAAAACGGCACTCGCAGGCGTGCGCCACCGCGGTCGGTTGCCGCCTCGTTGCGCCGAGTGCGAAGCGATTAGTCGCCGCCGCCGCAAGGCTCGGTATGGAGACGACCGAGACCACGCCGGCGTTCCGCGGGCTGGAGAGCCGCGCGTCGGGACGGGTCCACGAGACGGCCGACGCGACGACCATCGACGCCGACGAGCGGGCGCGCGGACTCG
>NZ_CBVY010000008.1:73044-74511 GCF_000513435.1 Halorubrum sp. AJ67
CTCGGTTCCCGGGTGCGGCCCGCGAAGCGTCACCGTTTATTCGCTCGCCCGCCTCCTCCCGACGATGAGCGTTCCCTGCGTCGCCGTCGCCCGCGAGCGCGGCGAGACTGTCCGGAGCCGCCTCGCCGACGCGGACGCCCTCGACGGCGACCACGAGATCGCCGTCGACGGCGACACGATCTACATCCCCGTCGCGGGCCGCGAGCGGGTGCCCGCCGACCTCGCGGACCGGGTCGTCGAACGCGACGCAGAGACGCGGGACCGACCCACGACGCCCGCGGCGATCCTCGGCTACGAGCCCTCGCTGGAACGGCTCGGCGACATTGTCATCGTCGACGAGGACGACGACGAGCGCGCGCAGGCGATCGCCGACGCCGTGATGGCCTCGCACGTCCCCTGCGAGACGGTCCTCAACCGCGCCTCGCCGATCGAGGGCGAACTTCGCGTCCGCGAGTGGGACGTGCTGGCCGGGAACGGCACCGAGACGGTCCACCGCGAGTACGGCCACGAGTTCCTGTTGGACGTGGCCGCGGTGTACTTCTCGCCGCGGCTCGCGACCGAGCGCCACCGCGTCGCGGAGCAGGTGACGGTCCGGCGAGTCGGCGGTCGACATGTTCGCCGGTGTGGGACCGTACGCGGTCCCGATGGCGGCCCGCGGCGCGGACGTGGTCGCCTGCGACCTCAACGAGCGCGCGGTCGAGTACCTCCGCGAGAACGCCGAGCGGAACGGCGTCGCCGACCGGGTGACCGCGATCGCGGGCGACGTGCGGGCTATCGCGGACGCGTACGCCGACACCGCCGACCGGCTCGTGATGAACCTCCCGCACTCCGCGGACGAGTTCGTGGACACGGCGGTCGCGCTCGCCGGCGACGACTGCGTGGTCCACTACTACGACATCCAACACGAGGACGACCCGTTCGGCCCGGGCCGCCGCGCGTTAGAGGCCGCCGCGGGCGACGAGTATGCGGTCACCGTCGAGACCGAACGCGTCGTCCGGTCGTACGCCCCCCACGAGCACAACGTGTGCCTCGACGTTCGGCTGACGCGGACCGACGACTGATCCGCGTCGACGGCCGATTCGCGTCGACGACCGGCCGATACCCGCCGACGCCGTCGAACCGAGCGGTGCGAATCCGACCGTCGGCGTGTTAGCCCGTTTATTTATGTGAATCAATCACTAATGTGTGGTCGTATGAGTGACGCCGAAACTCCCGAAGAGCGTATCGACGAAACGACCACCTGGCCGGACCTCGCGATCGGTCTGTACGACCGCCTGACCGGCCGGAACGCGGAGATTCACTATCAGTTCGAGGACATGACCGTCGAGGTGCCGAGCGGCACGGGCGACGACGCCGAACACGCCGAGTGGCGAATCGACGGCGGCGTCCGTGTCACGACGAGTGAACGGGAGTGACGCAGGACGCCGGCTCTCGGTCGAGACCGAGGACCTGACGCTGTCGGTCGAC
>NZ_CBVY010000008.1:78575-80464 GCF_000513435.1 Halorubrum sp. AJ67
AACGGGCGGTCGATCGACAGGCGCGCGACGGCGTTGTTCGCGCGGAGGTAGCTCCGGCCGGGGGCGCGCTGGCCGGGGCTCGCGACGGCGCGGACGATCCCCGCCTGAAGCATCTCGCGTTCCAGCCGCTCCGGGGAGATGTCCCGCCCGTGGGTGGCGACCGACGACTCGTCGGGGTCGAGGGTCGCGCGGGTGTCGACGATCCGGAAGTCGTGTTCGAGCCCGAGCATGGCCGCTCTCTATCGGTCCGTCTCGGGCGACCCGCATGTGCCTGTCGGTCCCACGGTGGGGCGCGAGCGACGCGGACGCCCGAGACCGGTCACGGTCCCGCGGTCGAGACGATCTTGACAACGTCGCCCTCGGTCAGCTCGTGGTCCTCGCCGATCCGCCGTGAGGCGCGCGCGTCGACCGCGTGGAGGTACCCCTCGCCGATGTCCGAGTGAACCGCGTACGCGAGGTCGGGCGGGGTCGACCCCGAGGGCAGGAGGAACGCGTCCGGAAGGACGTTTCCGGTCCCGTCCGTCCACTTGCCGGCGTCCTGAACCGGGTAGGCCGTGATGCGGTCGAGCAGGTCGTAGACCGCGGCGTTCAGCGCCGTCTGGACGCCCGTTCCCTCGTGTTCGTCCATCGACTCGCGGAGCACGTCGAGACCGGCGCGCTGGTCGTCGGAGACGTCGCCGACGATCTCGAACGACTCGTCGCCGGGATCGTAGTCGACGACGCCGGCGTCCGCGGCGCGGCGTAAGGCGAGTTCGCCGTCGGCGGTGGCCGCGATCACGGTCTTGTCGGTGCCCTCGCGGATCCGGTCGACCGCGCCCTCGGGGGCCGCGTCGACCTTGTTCGCGACGACGACGATCGGCTTGGTCCGGCGGCGGACCGCCCGCGCGAGCGCCTCGCGGTCGTCGTCGGTCCACGCCTTCGGGTCGTCCGGGTACTCCAGACTGCGGAGGACCCTCGCCACGTCGCCCTCGGTCGCGCCGAAGCCGGTGAGCATGTCGGACAGCGCGGCTTCGAGGTCGAAGTCGGGCGAGCGCGACTTCCGCTCGACGCCCTCCCAGTTGCGGTCGACGATGCCCGCGAGCCACAGGTCCATCTCCTCCTCGACGAAGTCCACGTCGTCGAGCGGGTCGTGGCTCCCGACCTCGACCGGCTCCCCCTCGGCGTTCGTCGCGCCGGAGGCGTCGACGACGTTCACCACCACGTCCGCGTTCGTCAGTTCGTCGAGGAACTGGTTGCCGAGGCCCTTCCCCTCGTGTGCGCCCGGGACGAGCCCGGCCACGTCGAGCAGTTCGATCGGGACGTACCGTTTCCCGTCGCGGCAGTTCTCCGAGCCGCAGCGCTCCTCGCGGTCGAGACACGGGCAGCGCGTCCGCACGTGGGTCACCCCGCGGTTGGCGTCGATGGTCGTGAACGGGTAGTTCGCGACGTCGACGTCGGCCTCCGTGGCGGCGGTGTAGAAGGTGGACTTGCCGGCGTTCGGCTTGCCCGCGAGCGCGACCGTGATCATGCCGGAGCCTCGCGGCGACGCGAAAAGCGCCTTTCGGTCGGGCGCGGCGAAGCGACCGACGGCGGCCACTGCGGATCCGCTTCCGGCGGTCGCGGTAGGGCGAGACTCGAAGAGGCAGCGGGCGACGCACCCCGAAATCAACAACGTTTAGCACAACTGAGATAATCCGCCCACATGGATCGGGACCTCCCGCTCGCCGCCCTCTGTGGTCTGTTGGTCGGGTTCGGCATATACCGGTTCCTCTCGCCCGGCGGGTTCGTTTCGGGAGCGACGGGGGCGGTCTACGCCGGAGCGGCGTACTTCTACTTCGCGTTCGACGTTTCGCTCCTCGGTACCGCCGTCCAGTTCGACGACCGGACGGACAGGTTGGGCTACGCGATCG
>NZ_CBVY010000008.1:80484-83715 GCF_000513435.1 Halorubrum sp. AJ67
CCGGTTGACTCGGGCCCAGTATTATCAATCGCCCGGGCGTAACGGTGGTGATATAATGAACGACAGTGCCGTCGAAGGGGGACGTCGGGGGACGGACGTCACCGTCTCGACGCTCCTCGGTGACGACCACGAGACGTTCGAGTCGGCCCTCTCGGGTGAGAGGGCCGGGCCGGTCGCCGTCGTCGGCGACCCCTTCTCCGGACGGGAGTCCGTCCTCGAGCGTGCCGAACGCGATCTGGACGCGACTCGGGTCAGCCTCGACCCGGGCGACGGAATCGACGAAATCCGGGCGAGGATCAACGGCGGGCCAGTCGTGATAGCGGACTGCCAGCACCTGTACGAGCGTCGCATCGACGGCTTCGAAGAACTATCCGCGTTCCTCGACGATCTGGCGGGCCTCGATTCGACGGTGGTGACCGGCTGGAACCGGTACGCGTGGGCGTATCTCACGGCGGTACAGGGCCTCGACCGGGAGTTTCCCGTCACCGTTGAGGTCCAGCCGCTTCCCGCGGACCGGATCGCGGAACTCGTGCTCGGTCGGTACGACACGATGCCGGAGTTCGTCGCCGACGACCCCGACCGAGGGGGCCTGATCGCAACGACACGCCACGAGATCGGCTGGCGGGACTGGTCGGTGTCCGTCCCGATCCCCACGCTGAGCCCCGTCGCGGTCAGAGATCTCTTTTCGGACGGAGATCTGGATCCGAAGGATCTGACCTTCGGCCGACTCGCTGCGGTCTCAAACGGGAACGTCGGTGTCGCCACCGCGATCTGGGAGACCCGTCACGGGGCAGAAGTCCGCCCGAGCGACATCGCCGTCCCCGCATCCGACAGCGACCTGACCCGCGAGGAAGCGTTCTGTCTGCGGATCGTGCTCTCGAAAGAGCGGGTCGCTCGGTCCGAGCTCTCGGAAATCGTCGACGGACTCGATCGGATCATCAGGCGCCTCTCGGCCGACGGCCTCGTCACGGTCGGGGACGGTATCGTGGAACTCGACCCGGCGGCGGTGCCGGTCGCCGCAACGACGACCGAACGGGGGCAGATACTGTGATCACAGTTCAGGTGCTGGCGGACCTCGGGATAGATCAGGGGACGCTCACGGGTATCGTGGTCGTGCTCGTGGCGGCGTCTCTCGCCAGTCGAGTCGTCGGGTACGCGCTCAACGCGGTCGCCGAGCGCAGCCCCGACCGGAGGATCAGCATCAAGATGTTGATTCCGATAGCGCGCTTCCTCATCTACGCGGCCGCGGCGTTTCTCGTCTTGGGACCGCTGCTCAGGCTTTCGACCGCACAGTTGCTCGCTGTGTCGGGGCTGCTCGGGGCCGCCCTCGGTTTCGGCCTGAAGGACCTCTTCGCAGGGATGATCGGGGGGCTCGTGCTCATCACCGAGCGTCCGTACCAGGTCGGCGACAAGGTCGCCATCGACGGCGACTACGGCGAGGTGACCAACATCGGGCTCCGGTCGACGACGCTGGTGACGCCCGACGACAGCGCCGTCATGGTTCCGAACGCCACGCTGTTCACCGCCAACGTCTCGAACGCCAACGACGGACGCCCGGAGATGATGGTCGTCGTCGAACTCGCGGTCACTGCCTCCGCGGATGTCGACCGGGCGAGCGAGATCGTCGAGGAGGCCATGATGACCTCAAAGTACGTCTACACCGACGACGACCACCCACTTACCGTTTTAGTCGAAGACGAGTCCTACTACCGGACGATTCGCGGCAAGGCGTACGTGGCCGACCTGCGCGACGAGTTCGCCTTCGCCTCGGACGTGACCGAGCGCTCGATGGCCGCCTTCGCCAGCGAGGGGATCGACATGCCCGAGGCGCCCGTCAACGTCTCGCACCGCCGCTGACTCCACGTGTCGCCTATCGATTTCGGCCGACCGAACGAGTGTCTCGACGGTCGATTGCCCGGCAGAGCGCTCCGGCGAGAGACAGGCCGACTACGGTCCACGGGTCCGGGCCGACACCCAGCCAGAGACCAGTCACGAGGTCGATAACCGACACCGGAGGCGATCGCCTCACTCGCTCCGCGCGGGAGTCACCTTCAGTCGCAACCTCAGGTCCGCGCCGTCGGCCAGCGCCGCCACGAGGTCGCGGTCGAGGTCGGCGGCGGCCCCCTCGCCCTCGACGAAGATCGTGCGCTCGTCGTCGGTGTAGTCGCTCGTGCGCCCGACCATCGAGCGGTCGTCGACGAGCGCGAGGTCGGGGTCGCCGCGGCCCGTGAGCGTCTCGCGATGGGTCTCGTCGCCGTCGTCGACGACGAACGTCGCCTCGATCGTCGCGCTCGCGTCGCGACACGCCTCGCGGAACTCGGGACCGAAATCTCGCGGTGTGCGGTCCGCCTCGACGCCGACGATACAGTCGCCGGCGGGCGTGAGCCAGTCGTCGGTCGTGAGTTCGACCGTGCTCGCGTGTTCGGCGGTGACGTTCTCGTGGCCGACCGCGCGGACGACCTCGACGAGGGGTCGTCGGAGTCCGAACCCGCACTGTCGCCGGCGTCCGCCGCTGCGTCGCTCATACGTGTCGGCTCGGCGGCGACGGAACAAGTGCGCGTCGCTTCCGGCCGGATCGAGGCTGACCCCGGCGGCGTCGCCTCAGACGTCCGCGCCTTCGGCGAGCGCGGGGACGAGGCGAGCGGGGTTCTTCGCCAGCACGCGGGCCATCAGGTCCTCGGAGACGTCGAGGGTGAGCACCTCCATCACGCCGACGTTCGGGTGGACGTCGGGTGCGCCGGACCCGAACAGGACGCGGTCGGGGTGTTCCAACACGCCGCGTTCGAGCACCTCGCGGTAGCGCACCGCGCTCGTGTCGACGTACACGCGGTCGTGCTCGTCGAGCAGGTCGAGCGTCCGGTTCATCAGTTCGGCGTCCAGCGGGTACCCGCCGAAGCTCCCGAGGACGAGCGGGAGGTCGTAGCCGAGGAGTTCCGTCTCGACCGCCTCAGGCGGGAACTCGCGGCCCGCGTGGACGAAGAGGGGGAGGTCGGCGTCTTCGAGGCGGGACAGCACGTCCTCGTTCGGCAGCCCGTCGACGTGGGGCGCGAGGGTGAAGCCGTGGAAGCGGTCGTCGTAGGAGTACTGCTCCACGTCGTCCGGCCGGGTGTGGTGGTCGTCGCGATCGGCGCGGAGGTTCCGCACCACCGACGCGGGGCCCGTCCCGGGGTCGCGGGGGCCGTTGAGGCGGGCGAACGCGACGAACGGGCGGTCGATCGACAGGCGCGCGAC
>NZ_CBVY010000008.1:86993-89479 GCF_000513435.1 Halorubrum sp. AJ67
CGACGACCGGACGGACAGGTTGGGCTACGCGAGTCGGCCTGTTCGGCCTGTGTGTCAGTCCGATGGCGTTCGCACAGTTCTACGGGCGACACGGTGCGACGACGCTCCCGTTCGTAATCTTGTTCATGGGCGTCATCGCGTTTCTGCTCTTCGTGGCGGAGGCCCAGCGACAGACCGAACGCGTCCACTGAAACGCGCTGTCAAGGACACCCGACAGGTCTGAAGACTCCGCGATACCGACTCCGGCGGGACCGTACAAACCGGGTGCCGGCTTTGTTGAAATCGACAGCAGTTGCTGTTTTACGCCCGCAACCGCTCAGTACGGCTCTCTACGGATCGATGTGGTGTACCGCTTCGGGGGACAGGAGTCGGTCGGTGGGCAACGCAACCCATCCGTTCGGGAGAACACGAACCTCGCCTCGGTGAAGCACCTGCTCCTGTTCGAAATCGCCGTACACGGTCGCGTTCTCGTAGTCGATCAACAGCTGATCTGGGATCTCGTCCGGTGCGAGGACCATATTCGACCGACCGCTTCTTCGAGGATAGGTCTTCTCCCGGCCCGAAACGTGGCCACTCCTCGCGCTTCAGCGACCAGCCCGTTCCAGCAGGAGTACGTCCAAAGAATAGCGTTTCAACGGATCTGACGCAGCGTAAACCCCGCTGTCTGCGACTGGCAGCCGGTTCACCGCTCTGAACAGAAAACCCGCGCCCGAACCTACCGATGTCGACTCACTTTCGCGCGACGATCCGGAGCACGTCCTCGTCGGCCAACTCGTGGCTCTTCCCGACCTGCTGGTCGTCGTGTTTGGCGCTCTC
Organism: Halorubrum sp. AJ67; assembly: GCF_000513435.1. NCBI lineage: Archaea > Methanobacteriati > Methanobacteriota > Halobacteria > Halobacteriales > Haloferacaceae > Halorubrum > Halorubrum sp. AJ67. Next base: position 87,810 of record NZ_CBVY010000008.1, read on the forward strand.
ACCGGACACCCGCGCGAACTTGAACCGCTCGTCGAACTCGCCGCCGATCTTCGTACAGGCGTCGCCGACGGTGTCGCCCTCGAAGAGGATGAGCGGCTCCTCGTAGTCGACGCCGCGCCCCGGCTTGTCCATGTATATCCGAATAACGCCGAGTTCCTCCCAGAGGCGCTCCTTGAGTCCGTCGAGACCGAGGCCCTTCTCGGCGGAGATGAAGAGCACGTCGTCGGGGTCGAGGTCGCGCTCGCGGAGCTCCTCTTTCACGGTCGGGAGGTAGCTCTTGTCGATGAGGTCTGCCTTGTTGACGGTGACCATCGACGGGAGATACTCACGATTATCCATCACGGCGTCGACGAGTTCGTCGATCGTGAGGTCGTGGGGAATCGTGACCTTCGCGTTGACGTAGCCGTACTCGCGGAGCACCTGCTTGACGGTCTCCTCGTCCAAACTCACCTCGTCGCTCATCGTCACGCCGAGCCCGTCCTTGTGCGTCTTGCGGATGTTGATGTTCGGCGGCTCCGTGTCCAGCCGGATGTTGGTCGCGTACAGCTCCTCGCGGAGCCGGTCGTACTGCTCGATCTCGAAGACCGAAAGCATGAACACGACGAGGTCCGCCGTCCGGACGACGGAGAGAACCTCCTTGCCGCCCCCGCGGCCGCCCGCGGCACCCTCGATCAGGCCCGGCACGTCGAGGATCTGGATGTTCGCGCCGCGGTACTTCAGCATTCCCGGGTTGACGTCAAGGGTGGTGAACTCGTAGGAGCCGACCTCGCTGTCGGCGTTGGTGAGGGCGTTGATGAGGGTGGACTTGCCGACGCTCGGGAACCCGACTAAGGCGACCGTGGCGTCGCCGTGCTTCTCGACCGCGTAGCCGTGGCCGCCGCCGGCGGAGGACTGGTTCTCCAGCTTCTCCTTTTTCTCCGCGAGCTTCGCCTTCAGCCGCCCGATGTGCGCCTCCGTTGACTTGTTGTAGGGCGTCTCGGCGATCTCCTCGCGGAGGTCTTCGATCTCCTCCTCCAGTCCCATTACCCGTTTCTCGGCCGGTCGCGTCGTTAAAGGTGTTCCTTCGGGTCGCCGGGGCGGTCCCGAGGTTCGGCCGCGACGATAGCCGACCGCGAACCCCGGATCTCCGCCGCGAGAGTGGTTGGCACGTCGATACTTCGACACGGTTATATCGGCGACGAGCAACTCTCAGACACGCCGAATGCCAGATCCGTCGAGCCTTCGAGACAGCACGCAGATCGTCCTCCCGCGCGGCGCGCTCGAGGGCCACCGGGAGTGTCTCGAAGACCGGTTCACGGTCACCATCATCGAGATGCCGGAGCGGTACCGGATCATCGGCAGCCCGGTCGAGATCAAGGCCGCGAGCGACTACCTCACGCGCAACGGCGTCGCGGTCGCGTGACGCGACGGTCAGGGCGGTCCCCGTTCTCACCCCGTTCGGAGCCTTGAAGTCACCGCTCGCCGAGACCACGTGACGATGGTCTCTCGTCGGGCGCTGCTCGCCTCGGGTGTCGCCGGAGCCACCGGAATCGCCGGCTGCGCCGCGTCTCCATCCGGTTCCGACGACGGCGCGATCGACGCCGACGCGGCCGACGGAGACGCCACGCGGATCGGCTTCGTCGGCGACCTGATGCTCGGTCGCAGCGTCGCCGACCGCTGGGCCGACGCCG
>NZ_CBVY010000008.1:89499-94737 GCF_000513435.1 Halorubrum sp. AJ67
GGACTCACCGACCAGTCGACGGCGTTCGCGGCGACGGACGCGGACCCGGGCACCGCGTTCGCGCGGCTCGACCCCTCCGTGCGTGAGACTCGCGCCCTCGTCGGCGACGTGCTCGACCGCGTTGCGGACCTCGATCCGGATCTCGTCGTCGCCTCGCTCCACTGGGGCGCGAACTGGGAGACCGAACCCCGTGCGGTCCACGAGCGGTTCGGTCGGTGGCTTGTCGAGCAGGGGGTCGACGTCGTCCACGGCCACAGCGCGCACGTCCTCCAGGGCGTCGAGGTGTACGAGGGGCGGCCGATCATCTACGACGCGGGCGACTTCGTCGACGACTACCTCGACTACGTCGACCGCGAGGGCGTCCGCAACAAGCGGAGCGCGCTCTTCGAACTCGTCGTCCGCGACGGCGACCTCGACGCCCTCGACGTGGTCCCGACCGCCATCGACGACGAGACCGCCGCGCTGGCGGACGGCGAGGTCGCGGCGTGGGTCCGCGACACCGTCGCCGAGCGCTCAGAAGCGTTCGGCACCGTGGTCGACGGAACCGACGGAGAGCTGGCCGACGGTCGACTGCGGGTTCCGCTCGGCGACGAATAATCCGCCGGGGTCGGTCCCGCCACGGCCTCGGCTTCCTTCCGAATCCCCACCGCGGCTGCTGGGGTCCAAACCCTATTGGGTTCGATGGCTCAAGGGGGACCGTGACGAACACCAACCGCGAGTGGCTTCTCGCCGAACGGCCCGAGGGCGAACCGGACACGGACAGCTTCGAACTGCGCGAGACGGACGTACCGACGCCCGACCCCGGCGAACTCCTCGTCCGAACCCGATTCCTCTCGGTCGACCCGTACATGCGCGGACGGATGCGCGACGTCGAGTCCTACGCGGAGCCGTGGGACGTCGGCGACGCGCTCAAGGGCGGCATCGTCGGCGAAGTGGTCGAAAGCGGGAGCGACGCGTACGACGCCGGCGACCTCGTGACCGGCGAGGGGAAGTGGGCCGACTACGCGACCCTCGACGCCGACGATGTCGCGCCCGTCGACCCGACCGTCGCCGACCCCGAGGCGTACCTCGGCGTGCTCGGCATGCCCGGCCGGACCGCCTACTTCGGCCTGCTGGAGGTCGGTCAGCCAAAGCCCGGCGACACGGTCGTCGTCTCCGGCGCGGCGGGCGCGGTCGGCTCCGTCGTCGGCCAGATCGCGAAGCGAAACGGCTGCCGGGTCGTCGGCTTCGCCGGCAGCGACGAGAAGACCGACTGGCTCACCGACGATCTGGGCTTCGATGCCGCGATCAACTACAAGGCGACAGACGACTACCGCGCCGCGCTCGACGAGGCCGCGCCCGACGGCGTCGACGTGTACTTCGACAACGTCGGCGGCCCGATCACCGACGCCGTGTTCACGCAGTTGAACCTCGACGCCCGCGTCGCGGTCTGCGGACAGATCGCCCACTACAACGACGAGGGCGTTCCGACCGGCCCGCGAAAGCTCCCGCAGATCATCCCCGTGCGAGCCAGAATTGAGGGGCTGCTCGTCGGCGACTTCGCGACCCGGTTCGGCGAGGCGAGCGAGCGGCTGGGTGGGTGGGTCGCGACCGGCGACCTCAAACACCGCGAGACGGTCGTGGAGGGGCTAGAGAACGCGCCCGACGCTTTCCTCGGTCTCTTCTCCGGCGACAACATCGGCAAGCAGGTCGTGCGGGTGTCGAGCGCGGACGAGGAGTAATCGCCGTCTCGGTTCTGAGCGACGTTTTTCGCAAAATCCGCTCCTGCTCCTTCCTTCGTTTTTTCGCTTTACTCGAAAACTCTGTCAGTGCGCGGGACCGGATTTGAACCGGCGGACCCCTACGGGATAGCGTCCTAAGCGCTACGCCTTTGGCCTGGCTCGGCAACCCGCGCGCAACCCAGCGTAGGCGAAACCGAGTCAAGAACCTGACGGACCGCCATCGGCGACACGAGATATCAATGCGGTGGCGCGTGCCTGCGAGCGGTCGCCACCGGCGACCGCGAAGCAGCACCGCGCGAGGGAGTCGCTGGCTCCCGGAGCGAAGCGGAGGGTGCCAGCGACGAGGCTGGGGAGGGTGAGGTGCTGTGCGAGGTGGGACTCAAAGGGGCGGCCGCGAGGGCGAAGACGTGCGACGCAAGGACCGCAGGAGCGAACGGAGTGAGCGACGAGGACCGCAGCGAGCGCATCGAGCCCTCGCGGCCGGGGCTTTGGAGGTGATCACCGTGCGAGCAGTCACTGATAAATGAGCCGCCGAGTCTTCCGAGAAACTCAACACACTCGCAGAAATGTATCAACAGCCCTCGCAGTCGCAGTACGTCTCGCACACGGGGTTGTCGCAGTCGGGGCTCCGGGCCGAACAGAACTCCCGGCCGTGGCGGATCAGGAGGACGTGAAGCGGATAGATCAGCTCGTCCGGGATCTGCTCGTCTAACACCTCGTGGGCCCGCTGGTTCGACGCCGACCCGGGGACCAGCCCGAACCGCTTCGAGACGCGCTCGACGTGGGTGTCGACCGCCATCGTCGGCTTCCCGAAGTGGAAGTTCAAGACGACGCTGGCGGTCTTCGGGCCGACGCCTTTGATCTCCGTGAGCCACGCCTTCGCGTCGTCGGTCGCCATCGCGTCGAGGAACGCAAGCGAGTACGCGCCGCCCGTCTCCTCGCGGATCGCGGCCAGCGCGCGCTGAATCCGGGCGGCCTTCTGGTCGGGAAGCCCCGCCACGCGGATCGTCTCGCGCAGCTCCTCGTGGTCGGCGGCCTCGATGGCCGCGAAGCCGTCGTAGCGCTCGAACAGCGCCTCCGAGGCCCGGGCCGTGTTCTCGTCGGCGACGTTCTGCGAGAGGAATCGTCGTCACCAGCTGGCGGAGCCTCCCCCGGCTCGGCGGTCGGGTCCGCCCCGTGTTCGGCGGCTCGGTCGACCGGCTCGTACAGCGACACGAGGTCGTCGTGAAGCTTCCGGACACGCGTCTCGTCCCACGTCTGCGTCGACATACGGGCGCTACGTGCGCGGGCGACTTCAGGGCGGCGGACGCGCGGGCGAGACCGGCGCACGCGACTCGACGGACGCGGCCGCTTATGTACCCCCACCGACTACCCGTGCCCGTGTACCGAGCGAGCGACCGGGTCGACAACGAGGCGTGGATCGAACTGCTCGACGAAGCGTGCGCCGCGCTCGACCTCGACGAGGAGACGCGCTCGACCGCGGTCGACCTGTTCCTCTCGCGCGCCCCCGACGACGACCGCGGCAAGCGCGTCGCGGCCGCCGCCAGCCTCTACGCTGCCGGGCTGATCCGCGGCGAAGAGCGCTCGCAGTCCGCCGTCGCCGACGCGATGGACGTCTCTCGGCTCTCGGTTCAAAAGCGGTGGAAACCCATTCTCGAAGACGCCGGCTTCTCGCCGCCGTCGTGGTGAGTCTCGGACGCTCACCATCCGTTTTTACTACCCCTCGCACCCGTTTCCGCCAGCGACGGCTCCGATCGCGGCTGTCGCCGATGGATTTAAGACGATGTGTAAAGTCTCCTTTACTGTAAAGCGAGCTTTACACTCGGTCCGCGCTCGCTTTACCCACCACCATGAGCGAACACACTACCCCCGCGACGACTCGACCCTCCACGCGGAAACGGTACAAGCGAATCGCCTACGGACTGCTCGGCGTCGGCATCCTCGCGCTGTGGATCGCCATCGCGCTCGACCGGTTCGTCCTCGGCGTCGCCCTCTACTGGGCCGGCGGTATCGGGATGGGGCTCGTCCAGCGGTTCAGCCCCGTCGACCTGTATGACGAGCGAGACACGACCATCGAGCGCGAGGCCGGCCACTACACGATGAAGGTGTTCGCGTACGTGTTCGTCCTCGGCGCACCCGGCGGACTGGTGTTAGAAGAGAGCGGGATCGTCACGCTCCCGGGCGAGTTCTACGGCTCGATGTGGACGCTGTTCGCGCTCTTCGTCGCGTACGGCGCGTTCGTGATCTACTACAAGTATCGGCTGTGAACCGCACATGAGAAACGACCTCAGCGACCGGCGCGCCGAGACCGGCGAGAGTCAGGCCGACCTCGCCGCTGCGGTCGGCGTGACGCGCCAGACTATCAACGCGATCGAACGCGAGCGCTACGACCCGTCGCTGGAGCTCGCCTTCGATCTGGCCGCCCACTTCGACTGCCGGATCGAAGACCTGTTCGACCCCGAAGAGTGACCGACTGCCGCGGTGCGACTATTTCGGCGTCGCCACGACGCCGAGGTGGTCCTCGTGGTAGCGGTCGAGCCGCCGCGTCTCCAGAATCTCGTACGCCTCGCGGAGCCGGTCGAGCGCCCCGTCGAACACGTCCGCCGGCGCGGCGGTCACGTCCTCGCTGCGCGCCTTGATCGCGAGCAGCAGCCGGCCGTCGTCCGCCAGAAATCGGGCGTTACGCACGGCCACCTCGGCCTGTCCGCGCGTGGCGACGTCCTGAACAACCGCGTCGACGTCGCTCTCGACGACGTGCGCGTACGTCTCCGGCTTCCGGGCGTCCTTCAGCAGCGGGAACAGTCGGTCGCGTGGCTCCGCGGCGTCGAGCAGGTCCCGCGCCGGACGCGGCGCGAACTCGACCGCGTACGTCGGGCCCGCGAAGTCGGCGACGTGACTCACCGTGGTCCCGCTCGCGGCACCGAGGTAGAGGACGGTCTCGCCGCCCGCCAGCCCCGTCTCCAGTCCGAGTTCGAGCATGCCGCCGAGCTTCGAGCGCTCTGGGTCCCACGCGCGCCAGCCGTCTGCGGTCGGCTCGCCGTATACTGGCTCGCCGCGGGTCGCCAGCCGCCGCTCGCCGTCGATCTCTTGGCGCTCGACCCCGTTCGGAAGCGTCGGCTCACTCATCGTCGGTCACCTCCGCTCCGTCGTCGGACGCCGCTCCGTTCTCCTCGCTGTCCGCCCGCGCCCGGATCGTCGCCATCCGCTCGCGGAGGTCGTCGTGGAGTCGCTCCCGACGCTCGCCGGCGTAGTGGTCCGCCCGCGCGCCGAGCGAGAGCTTCCCGGCCAGCGCCCGCGCGGCCGACCCCCGGTCCTCGGGAGGCGTCCCTCGAACGAACTCGTGAGTGTAGATGATCCCGTGTTTCGGCGAGGAGGCTCGTCCCGAGAGGTGCGCGAACAGCGCGTCCTCCGCGCCGAGCACCTGTACCGTCCCGGACGGCTTCTTCGCGAGCGGTTCCAGTCCGCCGGCGAGCGCGATGAGACGCGCGGCCAGTTCCGGGCCAGCCATCTCGGTGAG
>NZ_CBVY010000008.1:95251-97039 GCF_000513435.1 Halorubrum sp. AJ67
CCGCCGCGCCGACGGCCGCGTACTTCGCCCTGCTCAACGCCGTTCGGATTCGAGATCCCATACCGACCCTCTCTTGTCGATTCATAAAAATAGTGTCTGCGAAAACCACGGATTGGTGTGGGCGGGGAAATCCCCGACTCCCGTCACTGGAGCCGCTTCGTCGTCTCCACGAGCGGGTGTCTGGCGTAGTCGACGATCTCGATGTCGTCGACGACGCGGAGGCCCTCCTTCTCGGCGGTCTTCGCCATCCCGAGGTCGACGGTGGTCCGCGGGATGATCACGTACGCGTCCATCGCCTCGATGCCGGCCTCCCGGGCGGCCATGGCCCGGTGGTGCCCGTCGGCCAGGTAGAGCGTGCCGCCGTTGTCGATGACGACGAGCGGCTCGGCGAGCCCGTTCTCCAGTTCGTACTGCCGGCCCTCCAGTTCGTCGGCATACACGCGGGCCTGCGTCGGCGTCAGGGCCGCGATGTCGACCTCGCGCCGCTCCTCGTCGAGCTCGACGCCGTGGATCTGCGAGAGGGTCCGCATCAGCTTCCCGACCTTCCCGGGCGTCGCGCGCTCGATCTGCGAGCGCACCACGTCCGTGTTCGAGATGATCCCGACGAGGTTGTCGGCGTCGTCGACGACGGGGAGCCGCTGGATGCCGGAGCGTAAGATCACGCGGGCGGCGTCGGTCACCTTCATGTCGGGGTGCGCGACGATCAGGTCCTCCGTCATCACGGTGAACACGGGCGCGTCGTCGTCCGCGAGCAGCAGGTCCCCGGCCGAGACGAACCCTTCCACGGTGCGGCCCTGCGTGACGGGGAACCCGTTGTGGCCGTCGCTGTCGGCCATGCGACGCGCGACCTCGGCCACCGTCTCGTCCGGACTGACCGTCTCCACCTCGCGCGTCATGTACTCGCCGACGGTCGGTTTCCCGCTCATCGTCCGCCGTAGACGCTCCCGGGGTAAAAAGAGGCCGGGGCGTTGCCGCCGAACGAGCGGTCGAGTCGGGACGCGGAATGGATGCGAGTGCGGTGGCTCGCGGAGCGGTAGCGAAATAAGACCGCAAAAAGCGGGCGCGAGACCGTCTACTGCGGGCTCGGACTGGACGGGCTGGAGACGTTGCCGTCCTTCAGCGTCGATCCCGTGATCGACTTCAGCCGCGAGACGAGCGAGTCCTTCTCGGTCTCGCCTTCGAGGGCGATGTCGAGGACCTCGCTGATGTGCGAGACGGGGATGATCTCTATCATCTCCTCGTACTCGTCTTCGATCATCACGTCCTGCTCGTTGGCCGCGGGGATGATCACCCGGGTACAGCCGGCCTTCGCGGCCGCCTCGATCTTGTGGGTCACTCCGCCGACCGGGAGCACGTCGCCGCGGACCGAAAGCGATCCGGTCATCGCGAGGCTCTGGTCGACGCCGACGTTCTCTAAGGCGCTGATGACGGCGGTCGCGACCGTGATGGACGCGGAGTCACCGTCGACGCCCTGCTGGCCCGTCTGGATGAACTGGATGTGGATGTCCTTCTCCGAGATGTTCTCGTCGGAGAACTTCTTGATGATCGCCGAGACGTTCTGGACCGACTCCTCGGCCATCTCCTTGAGCTGGCCGGTGGCGATCACCTGACCGCCGCCTTGGGTCGGCGTCACCTCGGCCATCACCGGGAGCATGATCCCGGAGTCTTCGCCCATGACGGCGAGCCCGTTGACGCGCCCGACGACGTAGCCGTCGGAGACCTCCAGCTCGTAGTCCTTCCGGCGCTCGATGTAGTCGTCCGCGAGCTGCTGTTCGATGGACCGCGAGC
>NZ_CBVY010000008.1:99151-100167 GCF_000513435.1 Halorubrum sp. AJ67
GTTCCCCGCCGGATTCGAGTCGTCGACGCCGCCGTGAGGCGGTTCGTCGGGGTCGTCGGCCGTCGGGTCGTTCGTGTCCTTCTCGTTGCTCATAGAATCGGGTGTCGCTATCGAAAAGGACGGGTCGGCTACTGATATACTTTCTCCCCCGGACCCGTCGGTTCGGGGGCAGTAAACGCCCTCGTGACGCCGTTTAACCCTCGATCTCTCCGTTCGGCCGTTCCCACTGGGTTTATAAATGACGCCGCCGCTACGTAGATTCATGCGGGGGTTCTACATCGGTCGGTATCAGCCGTTCCACGACGGGCACCAGCACATGGTGGAAGAGATCGCGGCGGAGGTCGACGAGCTGGTCTTGGGAATCGGCTCCGCCGGCGACTCTCACACCACGCGGAACCCCTTCACCGCCGGCGAGCGCGTGATGATGGTGACGAAGGCCGTCGAGGAGTTAGACGCCACCACCTACGTCGTCCCCATCGAGGACCTCGACCGGAACTCGGTGTGGGTGAGCCACGTCCAGAGCATGACCCCGCGGTTCGACGTGGCGTACTCGAACAACCCCCTCGTGGTCCGGCTGTTCGAGGAGGCCGGCGTCGAGGTGCGCCAGTCGCCGATGTTCCGTCGCGACGTGCTGGAGGGGACCGAGCTCCGCGAGCGGATGATCCGCGGCCGCGACTGGGAAGACCTCGTCCCGGACGCCGTCGTCGACGTGATCCGCGAGGTCGACGGCGTCGAGCGCATCCGCCGGATCGCCGAGACCGACACGAACGGCGAGGAGCCGTCCGACGCGTAGACCGGCGGTACGTAACTTCCGGTTCTGCTTATAACTCGCTGAGCGATGCGAACCGCTCCGAAGCCCCACCCGCTCGCTACGACGAAACCGACGCTGTGACTAAGACCACCGAAGCCCCAGCCGCGAGGACAGCGCACGCTCGCTGCGCGCCTCACTCGGTCGCTTCGCTCCCTCGTTGCGGTGCTTGCGTCGCCTGTGCTGTCCTCGCGGCTGCCCCTTCGAG
>NZ_CBVY010000008.1:101805-104829 GCF_000513435.1 Halorubrum sp. AJ67
ACCTCGCCCCCGCGAGCGACCCCGTCGACGTCCGCTTCCCGGAGCCGACGGTCGAGCGCGCCGGGGGCGACGATGGGGAGGGTGGCGATGGTGAGGTCGACGACGGGGCGGACGACGCCGGGGAGGTCGTCGCCGTCGACGGCGAAGTGCTCGCGATCGACCGGTTCGGGAACGTGATCACCAACGTTCCGGGAGCGCTGATCCGCGGCCGCGACTGGATCCGCGTCGACGGCGACCTCACGCCGGTCGCGGAGACGTTCGGTGCCGTCGACCCCGGCGAGCGACTCGTCACCGTCGGGAGCCACGGCTACGTGGAGTGCGATGTCAACGACGGGCGCGGCGACGGCGTGTTCGACCTCCGGCCGGGCGACTCGGTCCGGTTCGTCCCGGACAGCGTCAGCCTGTGAGTCGAAGAGTTCGCGCGAACCGCTCCGGCCGTCGACCTCAGAGTTCGACGCCCGAGGGGATCAGGCTCTCGCTGCGGAGGAGGTTCCCCTCGTGGTCGTACACGAGGAACGTGTCCTTGTCGTAGGCGACGAGCCGCTCGCCCTCGACGTCGATCTCGACGCGGTACTGCGCGTCGCCGTCCTCCGTGGCGTCGCGGGCGGCGTGGATGAAGGGGAGTACGTCGGTCGCCGTCTCGTTGAGTTCGAGGACGAAGTCGCCGGTGTACCGGTTGGTGACGCCGACCACGCCCTCCGGCTCGTCCGCCTCGTCCAGCGGCTCTCGGAGCCGGAAGGCGACGTCGATCTCGTCAGCCGTGAGCAGGTCGTCGTCGCCGCCGCTCTCGCCCCCGGAGAGCCGATCGCGGAGCAGTTCCTCCGGTCCGTGGAAGTCGATCCGCACCAGCGGAGGCGACCGGGAGTCGACGCCGTCGCCGACGCCGTCGACGGTCAAATCGAAGCAGTCACGCCGCATTTCCTATGGTTCGCTTTGCGGCCCGGCCGTATCAACGTAACGGGCGGATCGACGAGACGAGCGGATCGACGACGGCGGGGATCGGCGGTGCGAGATCGACGAGACGAGCGGATCGACGGTGATGGCTCCGCCCCGATGTCGGTTGTGATAATCGTCGGGAGTAGTTTAATTTCCCCCCGCCGCAACATCCCCACGTCTATGGCGAGCGACGTCGGCGGGAGCGACCTCGGCGACCGGATCGAGGCCTTCCAGCGGCGACTCTCTCGGGCGTGGGAGCTGCTTCAGGGGTCCACGCTCGACGTCCGCCCGTTCCGCCCCGGACAGGACGGGCCGCTCGCCTCATTCACCGTTCCCGAGGACGAACGCGAGATCGACCGCTACTGGGTGAACGCGCCGTACGCGTACGTCGTGATCACCTACGACGACGTCGAGAGCGAACACCGCTACTACGCCGTCGAACCGGAGCTGGACGCGTTCGAGCGCGACCTCCTCGACCGCGTCGTCGACGACATCCGCGACCCGCTCCTGTACCGCGAGGGGACCGGGAAGACCGACGAGGAGACGCTCAGATCGGAGCTGGAGACGCTGTTGGAGGGGTACGGCGTCGAGGCCGGAATGGACACGTTCCACGCGCTCGCGTACTACCTCTACCGCGACTTCCGCGGCTACGGGAAGGTCGATCCGCTCCTCAACGACCGGCACATCGAGGACGTCTCGTGTGACGGCTACGACCTCCCGATCTTCGTCTACCACGACGAGTACACCGACATCGAGACGAACGTCTCCTACGGGCCGGAGGAACTCGACAGCTACGTGATCCGGCTCGCCCAGCAGTCCGGTCGGCACGTCTCCGTCGGCGATCCCATCGTGGGGACGACGCTGCCGGACGGCTCGCGTGCCGAGCTCTCCCTCGGCGAGGAGGTGACGCCGCGCGGCTCGGCGTTCACGATCCGTCAGTACGCCGAGGACCCGTTCACACCGGTCGATCTCGTCGAGTACGGGACCTTCTCCGTCGAGCAGATGGCGTACTTCTGGCTCTGTATCGAGCACAACAAGAGTCTCATCTTCGCCGGCGGTACCGCCTCCGGGAAGACCACGTCGATGAACGCGGTCTCGATGTTCATTCCGCCGCGCGCGAAGGTTCTCTCGATCGAGGACACCCGCGAGCTCTCCTTATACCACGACAACTGGCTCTCCTCGATTACCCGCGAGCGCCGCTACGAGGGGGCTGATATCGACATGTACGACCTGCTGCGCTCTGCGCTGCGCCACCGCCCCGAGTACATCATCGTCGGCGAGGTCCGCGGGGAAGAGGCTATCACCCTGTTTCAGGCGATGAACACGGGACACACGACGTTCTCGACGATGCACGCCGACTCGATCGAGACGGTGATCAACCGGCTGGAGAACGAGCCGATCAACGTGCCGCGCGCGATGGTCCAGTCGCTCGATCTCCTCTCGGTCCAGACGATGACTCGCTCCGGCGAGCAGCGCGTCCGCCGCGCGAAGGCGATCGGCGAGATCGGCGGCATCGACCAGCGGACCGGCGAGCTCGACTACTCGTCGGCGTTCGAGTGGGACCCCGACTCTGACACGTTCCAGCGGAACGACTCGTCGCTGTTGGATGAGATCGCCGACGAGCGCGGCTGGTCCCGCTCGGAGTTGCTCCGCGAGGTCCGCCGCCGCGAGCGCTTCCTCGAACTGCTTTCCGCGCTCGGCATCGACGACTACCGCACGTTCACCGCCCTCGTCAACGAGTACTACGCCGACGCCGACCGCGTGATGGACAAACTCGACGAGCGGGCCGCCGCGGCCGACGGCGTCGACGCCGACGCCCTCACGGACGAGGAAAACGCTGCCACCGCGGGGGACCCGGCGGCCACGGACCGATGATCGAGTACGTCCCCCTCGTCGCGGCGGTCGCGGCCTGCCTCGCGCTCGCGCTCCCGCTCGTCGACGACCGGGCCGACCTGTTCGTCACCCGCGTCGCGCTGACGGCCTTCGGCGACTACGTCGGGGAGAACGAGACGCGGCGGCGGGCCCAGCGCGACCGGATGCGCGCGGCCCGCGTCGCCGGGACGACGCACCGGGTGTACGCCTCGCGCA
>NZ_CBVY010000008.1:109277-110596 GCF_000513435.1 Halorubrum sp. AJ67
GATCAGGTCGCGACCACCTCCCGGCAGGCCGACTCGCTCACCGAGGAGGGCCGCGAGGCGGCGGCCGACGCCGTCGAGGAACTCCACGGGATCGAGGCGCGCTCGGAGTCCGCCGCGGAGACGGTAGAGCGGCTCGAAGCCGAGATGGCGGAGGTCGACGAGATCGTCGAGACGATCTCGGAGATCGCGGACCAGACCAACCTGCTCGCGCTGAACGCCTCGATCGAGGCCGCCCGCGCGGGCGAGAGCGGCTCCGGCTTCGCGGTCGTCGCGGAGGAGGTGAAGTCGCTCGCGGAGGAGACGCAGGAGTCCGCCGCCGAGGTGGAGTCGCTAATCGGTAGCCTCCGCGAGCGGACCGACGAGAGCGTCGACGAGATGGCCGCGATCCGTGAGGGGGTCGACGACGGCGTCGAGGTTGTCGAGGACGCGGAGGACGCCCTCGAAGAGGTCTCAGAGCGCGTGAGCGAGGCCGACGACGGCGTTCAGGAGATATCCGGCGCGATGGACGCGCAGGCGTCGTCGGTCAGCGAGGTCACCGGCGCGGTCGACGACCTCGCGGGCGTGAGCCAGCAGACCACCGCCGAGGCGACCACCGTCGCCTCAGCGGCAGAGGAGCAGGCCGCCACGCTCGGCGAAGTCTCCGAGCAGGCGCACGACCTCCACGAGGCGCGCCCGCGACCTGCGAGAGATGACCGAGGGCTTCGAGGTCGACGCCGACGGAGCCGCTGTCGGTGGCGACGACTCGACCGAGACGACGGACGCGGTCGAGTCGGCGTTCTCATTCGGCGCTGACGAGGTGTCCGCGGACGCCGCTCCCGCCAGCACGGACGGCGGCACCGCCGACGAGACGGTCCAAGCGAGCGATCCGGACGCAGACGGCTCGGAGAGCTGAGAGCGGTCGCTCGATGAGTAGGGTCGAACGGAAAAGCGATCGGCGTCGTCCGCGACGATGCCTCGGATCGGTCGCGTCGCGGTCAGCGGTCCCGCCTCCTTCAGTCGGCCATCGTCTCGTGGCTGACGCCCCGGCCGTCCGGGAGCGGTGCCACGATCCGGTACGCCGCGTACAGGCCCAGCACCGCGATGCCGGCCAGCACGAACGCCGTGCGGATCTCCGGCGAGATCAGCGGCATCGCCGTCACTTCGCCCGCCTCGTTCGTGATCGGGGCCGGACTGAACGGCTGTCCCGAAAGGGTCTCGAACCAGTCCGAGGACCACGATGCCGAACATCGTATAACTTCGTATAATGTATGCTATACGAAGTTATTACGCCCGATGTCGGTTGTGATAAGTCGTGGGAGGCAAGGCACACAGGGGATAGG
>NZ_CBVY010000008.1:110616-111876 GCF_000513435.1 Halorubrum sp. AJ67
CGGGTCCTCGCGCCGGGCGGGGTCGCGCTCGTCAGCGCGTGGAGCACGGCCCACGACCGGTTCGACCGCGACGAGGGGTTCGACACGACCGTTGACTGGACGCTCCCGGGCGGCGAGACCGTCCCCCGGTACTATCACATCTACTCTCCCGCTGAGTTCGAGTCAGATCTCGCCGCGAGCGACCTCGAAATCCGTCACACGCGGGTTTCGAGCGGAAACTGTTACGCGGTGGTGTCGGCGGTGAGCCGCTAATTATCACTGAGGATACTGACGGGAGTGGATTAAAGAGTCCCTGTCGAGCGCCTGATGATAATGGCCGACACCCTTCTCGAACGGATCTTGCGTCGGGTCGCGCCCGACGCGGTGGCCCGGAGCTACCTCGCGAAGTTCCTCGTCGCTCTCGTTGTCGTCGTGCTCGCGATCGGTGCCGTCGGAGCCGTCACGTACGCGGAGACGACGGAGCAGCTCGAATCGAGCGCGCAGGACGACTACACCGCCGTCGCGGAGCTGAGCGCGACCGATCTTGACGCTTGGGCGACCGAGCGCCGCACCGCGATTCGGAACGTCGCCGACAACGACATCTTCTCTCAGGACGCAGACCGGGTGGACGGATACCTCGCGTCGCACCTCTCGCGGGCCGACGAGTCGGTCGCCGCTCTCCACTTCGTCGACCCGGCCGAGGGGACCGTCCTCGCTACCACCGACGAGGGCGACGGCGGCGAGACGGTGGCCTCGAAGGCGTGGTTTGGCGACGACATCGTGTACGGAGACGAGGTGTTCAGGAGCCAGCCGTACCGGGTCGACGGCGAACGCCGGATCGCGTACGTCACCTCGACGCCGATCGGCGACTACCTCGTGATGGAGGTGTCGCTCGCCCCCGTCACGGCCGACCTCCGGCAGCCGACGGAGGGCGCGTTCACCACCATCGTCGAGCCGAACGGCGAGATCACGGCGAGCGACAACGACTACGCCGCCGGTTTCCGCTACGACAACGAGATCCGGTCGACACTGTTCGACGAGGAGGGGGCCGTCGGCTTCCTCCCGTCGGCGACGTTCGGCTTCGCGGACGGCGGCGAGTACCTCGTCGCGTACGCGCCCTTGGACACCGAGGACTGGCTGGTCGCGGTCCACGTCCCCCTCTCCGAGGCGTACGCGCTCTCCGGGATGATCGGACGGAACCTCCTCCTCATCGTCGGCGTCGCGGTCGTCGGGCTGGGCCTGCTCGGCGGGACGCTCGGCCGCGGCACCGTCGTCGAGCTG
>NZ_CBVY010000008.1:114356-120999 GCF_000513435.1 Halorubrum sp. AJ67
CCAGTCCGAGGACCACGATGCCGAACAGCATCAGTCCCGCGCTCAACGCCCGCGCCGCCGTGTCGATGATGTCTGTCATTGGAAGTCACCTCTCAGCCGAGCAGGTACCGCAGCTTGGGGTTCTGTTTGACGAGCGCCGTCTCCTCGATGAGCGCGTCGAGACCGTAGTACCGACCGGCCGCAAGCACGATCACGGTCAGGAACAGGAGCAGTCCCATGAGGTCGCTGTTGACGACACCGTGACCGAACTCGGCGTTGCCGATCCAGAACAAGGACATGAAGATGACCCCGCCGAACGCGGCGAACCGAGTGAACGCCCCGGCGATCAGCGCCAGCCCGATGAGCGTCTCGAACAGGGGTACTCCCGGCTCGATGAGAAACGCGAGGTTGTTCCCCATCCACACCGGGATCGGGCCGAGGGCGGTCCCGGTCATCTCCGACATGTACATAGGGCCGTAGCTGTACGAGAACCCGTCGGTCAGGATCTTGGTGAACCCCGAGTGGAAGAACCACCAGCCAGTGACGACGCGCAGGAACGCGATCCAGTACGTCGCCCAGGGCCCGTCCAGCGCGAACTCGGTCTCGCCGACCAGCGGATTGCTAGTTTGGTATGACATCGGTGTCACCTCACGGGTGTACCTTGGGTGGGTACACACGTATATCCCAAACAGTGTTCTAAGCGGCTGAAAAGCGTTCTAGCGCGCTGGGAGGGGTCCGCAGTATCGTGGGTCTTTAAGTACGGCTCACGCAGATTGGTCGTTCAGCCACGACACTCCTCGGGGCGTTCGGTCCGAACACGGAACGCTTATGAAACACGTTCCGCCTACGTATGGATGCGTCGTCAACCGACGCGAGCGCCGGTGGTCTAGTGGTAGGACCTGAGCCTTCCAAGCTCATGGCCCGGGTTCAAATCCCGGCCGGCGCATACGCTCCTCCGTCGCGTCCAGCACTTTTCATGTGTCTTGAGGATGAATCCAACATGGACACCGCAACTCAATGCCCGGGTGTTTCGAAGACACCCCGACGCCGTACAGCGATTTCGAATAGTGACAGGCTCAAAACAATAAAACCGCACGACAGCGGTGGGGCCTAAACCGATGGAGAAAATCGGGAAAGCCCCCATAGTTGGCGGGACCGCGCGCGACTACCTTGATGAACGACGGTACACAGACTACTACGACTACAAAGAACGCCTTCTCCGATGGCTCGACACCATGGGTAAGAACCCCGAAAGAGCCGAAGGCTACGCCGACAGTACCGTTGCGAACGTCACGTACAAAATCGATCTCTACAACGTCTGGAACTGGAAGGAGACGGGGAACTACGGGACCAGACTAACCACAGACCGCGCAGACGCGCACATGATGTACCTCATAATGGAGGGGGACAGGTACAGCGACACCTACAAAGATATTGTTCAGAAGTGCCTCAAGCGCGTCTTCAAGTATCAAAACCACGTTGAAGGCGCAGATATAGAGTGGGAACCGGAACACACGTTCTCACAGGATCTCTCTGCGCCTCGGGATTTCCTGACGATGGATGAACGACGGGCTGTACGAGACGCCGCGCTTGACTATGGCTCGGTTCCCGCTTACAACGGACTCTCCCCGGGAGAACGCGACCAATGGAGACAGTACCTCTCACAACGCCTTGAAAAGCCGAAGAAGAAGGTTGTTCCCGAAGACTGGACTAAAGCGAACTCGTGGAAGATCCCGTCGATCACATGGACAAGTCTCGATACGGGCCTCCGTCCGATAGAGGTCGAAAGAGCGCGAGTCCAATGGGTCGATACCAAGAATAACGTTCTCCGAATTCCGAAGGACGAGTCTTCAAAGAACGAGGATAACTGGACAGTTAGTATCACCGAACGGACTGGAAGCGCCCTTGAGCGGTGGCTGGATGAACGGGAGTACTACGACGAGTATGACGACTCCGACGCGCTCTGGTTGACTCGTCACGGGAACTCATACAATTCCAGTTCACTTCGGAAAGTCCTCCATAGGCTCTGTGGGATTGCCGAGATACCTGTTGAGAACCGTCAGATGAGCTGGTATACTATCCGGCACTCGGTAGGGACGTACATGACTCGGGAGGAAGACTTGGCGGCGGCGAAAGCACAACTCCGTCACAAGAGTCCGAAGACGACTATGCGATACGATCAGGCACCGGTAGAAGATCGACGTGACGCGCTGAACCGGATGGGATAACGATGACCGACAACATCAATATCGACACCGAAGAGATCGAAGAACTCACCGAAGAATACGTTACCTGTGGAACTCCCAAACGGCGTCGGGAGATCGAGATTGAGCTACTGGAAGTGACCCTCTGGAAGGCACTTGATCGGGAGAACGGGCGCGCATTTGCGGAATTCTCTGAGGAAGAGATGGAAATCCTCTCTGAAGCCATAGACAAAGAAGATCCCGACGTGAGTAGACTCGTTCGGAGGCCATTCTTAGATAATCTGTAAATTACTGTTAGTTATATATTAATGGATTTATTATTTCCTGAGAGATAATTATTAAGTAGGCCAATAAAGACCAGCACGTCAGTATCTGAAGTAACTCGATCCGCGTCTTTCGTCAGAAGCGGTCATAAGACGACAATCCCCAATTCCTGAGTTACGCCGTATTTACACATAATCAGTATCAGACCGTAATTCAGAATGGCAATAGAACTCATTTTTAAATTAGTAACAGAGTCTCTGATCAGAGCTATCTATTCGGGGGGACGCCCGCACCACAAGAATCTTGATCAACTTTGCTGTCGTTACTAAGAGCCGATGACGATATTTTAAAAATACGCCAACACCAGCCACTTGGTAAGTGGATTTGAAGAAGGACAATCACTATATTATATTGTCACTTCCGGAAAGCTATACAACACCCTTAGCGACCCATCGTTTCGGGGTTTTACTCATCAGCCGCTCTTGCTTCGGACCTTTACGACCATTTTACCACGGTCTCGAATATAATCCGAGCCGCGTGGAACTGTCGTACCTAAGAGGTATTAGTCGCCATATCCGATCGCCATCCGATCCGGGTTAGTACCCCGGTGTGGACTACGAACATGGCCCCTCACCGTCCAGACACAGTTTGCGAGAAGAATTCCCGATGGAAATTCTCCTTAACTTCAAACGAGTAGATTACTTGTCTCACTTCCAGTCCAAGACTGGCGAACGAACCGACGGCGTGAGCGACCGTCGAGTTTAGGAGCTTGTTCAACTCCCCTCAACCTTAGTAATACACGGGGGTATATATAGGATGTAGGGGGTTTATAAGTGAAGTATTTAAAAACATACATTACCACCAGATACCTATACAAGTTCTTGTATAGGATTGCCGGTTTTTGTAGAAATTAGCTCCAAAATATTCTCACGCGCACTTTGGGAAAACGCTGGTTCTCCCGAGTACAGATTTGTCGATATACCCCCCAAAGCTCGTCAAAATCAAGAAAATTCCGGAGCGGCTTACCTCCTTCAGAACGTGTATTAGAAAATATTCAAGTCACAACCGGCTCTTTGTAAACAAATATACGATATAATTATTTTGGATGATTACCTTATATACTGACAGATATATCTCACTCAAAGAGGTTTGAACTATTAGCGCTATCAGAAGGAAAGCAGACCATGGGTGACATAGTTTGCCATGGTAGCCTCTTGACAATACATTACTTTTTAGAGGTACTGGTAAAGATATACTGATGAATAGTCTGTTGACAGAACTGTTAGCAATATTGACCTCAGCTGTTAACAGTACTCTGTACAGATTTTGTAACAGCGTTATCTGATCAGGAGAAGCCGCCTTAGTAGATACGGCTGTGCTGTAGCTGTTGTTGCTGTTGCTGTTGCTGTAAGGCTGTGCTGTAGCTGTTGTTGCTGTTACTGTAAGGCTGTGCTGTAGCTGTACGGAGAACAGAAGTAAGTAGTGAATTGCTGTCCTCACAAAGTACTATAATCGGTTGTTAAAGCCTGATAAGTAGTTTAATGAGCAATGAGTGACGACTACGATTACAGTAGAAGTAGACGTTCTTGGAGTCAATCAGCGTACCAAGTCTATAGTGGAGGCTCTAACCCTTGGCGAGGATCGATCCTAAGGCCCCTGACGTATCTCCTAATAGCTTTGTTTTCATTATACGTGGGCTGATACTTCTTGGTGTTAGAATCACTTAGAAACAATCCTCAGGCGTCTGAGAGGATCGCGGGTTTTGACCGGGATTTAGTGTAGATTTTTCGTCTATATTTTCGGGATACTGAACATACCACTTCACCCCTCTAATTTAGTTAATATATCTGATATAATGGATACTAATACAATAGTAAAGTTGTGATACCTAAATTCATACCTACAGGTTGTTAACCGCCGTATTTCATACGCGACCTTCCCTCGTTCAAGTGTACCCTCAAAGGTGCTATTTTGGACAGAGTGTAAATGTCGTTTTAGTATGAACTACTTAGGATAGATGAATAGTAGTTTACTTAATTACTCAACGTATTTTTGAAGTAGATAATCTGTTATCATTTGTTCTCGCTGTTCAATAAATTCTATTGCGTTTTCTTTCTCCGGTTCAACATCTGGATAGAGGTTGATTTCTTTTACTCTCGAACTCGAACTTTCACCAATATTATAAAGCCAGTCTTTAGGTAATTGGTCAGATTTTTTCTCATTGGCGCCTTGTGGTAGTAATTGTAGGTTTCCAATTCTATTCAGGTCAACTTCGTCCCCAACAGCTTCATTTATTTCTCGTGACTTGTTTTTGGGATAAATATGATCAACAGCATAACCTGAAATATCGTCACCAGCATATGCTTCCTCAATCAGTCCGAGTATAGCAACCACGCTGTTGTTTGTGAATAAAGCTCCTTCCGAGTTTGTATCATATCTCGATCGATCTACAGCTTCTTCTACCGCTTGTTTTGTAGATACTAAGACCCTCATTTTCCTAGTAGTTCATCACCGGGGAATAGAATAGGTTGACCGTCTGGTGAGTCCCAATTGTAAATGTCCCGCCGCCAATTTCGGCACTTACCATATCCTAAAACAGAATACCCCGCTTGTTCGAGTAGCAAACTTTTAGATATGAAGTAGAACACTTCATTTACATTTTCTTCGACCTTGGCCTCTGGATTTTCGTAATAAAACACGCCCAATAGGGGGAATAGCGGCATTGTATTCATTACTTTGTACCGTATCCCGGAATTAATAATGGTGTCAAATGCTTTTTCTAATGATTTTTTAAACCAATCATATCCTGTTATATTTCTTGAATCCCCTGTATGTGTCCACCGCTCATGGAGTTTGTCCATGTCATCTTTAGATAATTCATTAATACTACTGTGGAGAAGGTCATAATTGATCAGATACGCAGAGTAGCGCACAAAGAGCTTTCTATCAATATGTTGTTCGTATTCCGGATATTCGCTTTTGAACATTTGAACCCAATCCCGGATTTTTTCTCTTGGATTAATGGGTTCCTCCTCAAGATATGGCCAGTAGCTCATTAATTGGGACATAAATAGCTGATATGGCTGTGGATTTTCTCCTTCTCTATTTAGTCTCTGGAATATTTCAGGAATATGATCTCCTTCTTTTTTGATACTATTTGTATCTAATTCAGCAGTTAGTATACTGTCGTGAATATCTCTTGCTACGTCACCAGCTACGCGAGCTAATTCAATCTCGTTTTTGTCCAACGCTTCATTAGAAATTGGTGCGTTATCCACGTAAGGATCAATAATATCACTTCTAAACGAGCCAGAATTCATCGCGTGGCCCGATTCACTTCCATCCGTATCCTCGATCCAGAAGGCACTAATTGGAACCCACAAACTGTGGTTCCCCGCCCGCTCTTCATATCCAGTTTTGTCTTTCCCTCCAAGTTCTCCTGTTGATCTAAACTCAAACGCATAGTCCCCTCTAATATCACTTCTACCAGTATAGTTTGGATGTCCAAACAGATCAACACATAATGTAGACACTTCCCAATTCTCAATATCTTGGCTTTTTCGACCCTGTCCACCACTATATTCTACAATCTCTCCACAAACACCAATATATAAGGAATTTAATCTTTGTTGGCCGTCAATTATTAGAAATTCGGGATCCCTCTGTTCTTCTCTTTCATTATAACTCGAAAAGTGAGCGGGCATTTCGTTTGGTGGTTGATGATCACTTGCGATATAGGATCTCAAAAATCTGTATGTAGTGTAATTATCTACCGAACCACTACGGGTTTTCCAAATGGTGATGATTCCAACGGGATATTCTCGGACAAGGGAATCAAATAAGCTTTCAATCTGATTTGGATTCCAAACAAACTCTCTCTGTAATCCGGGAAGGAAAATTCGATTGTTTATACCGTTAAGAAGTTCTTCAACTTCGCCATCCATGAAACCGTCTGGTAGCCGTATATAATTAAATGGTTGGTTATTATGGGTATACTTTCTATAGCAGGATTCAATAATTGACTCAAATTCAGCCATTCGCCTAAGCGCTCATGGTGCGGGTTTTATATACTGACAACCCATTCGAAGACAGTAGAGACGCCTGAAAAGCGCAAGACGGAGTAGGAGTTTCGCGCGAGCGTTGTGGTCGAGCGCGGCCTTCCAAGCTCATGGCCCGGGTTCAAATCCCGGCCGGCG
>NZ_CBVY010000008.1:121779-124107 GCF_000513435.1 Halorubrum sp. AJ67
GCGATACGAGGCACAAACGAAAGTCCCGGCCGGCCAAAATTGTTTCGTTCGAAAATACGGCAGAGATGAACCTCGCTCTCTCACGTACGGCACCGCACAGCCTCACGCCTCCCCAGCCTCGTCGGCGGTCCTCCGCTTCGCTTCGGACCACCGACTCCCTCGCGCGGCGCTGCTTCGCGGCCGCCGAGGGCGGCCGCTCGCAGGCGCGCGCCGACCGCAGACTGTACGGAAAAGAGAGCGAAAATCTCCTCGAAAGCCGAACCGCTCGCGTTTCGCGCTCAGTCGTCGTCCGCCGCGGGTGCCTCGGTGTTCTCTGTGGTCGTGTCTCCGCGCGGACCGCCGGCGTGGCCCTCGTGGGCGACGGCAGTCGTCATGAGGTGCGGCGCGATGGCCGGCACCTCGTCCTCGCTGACGGGGCCGTTCGTCTCGATCTCCTCGGTCGAGCGCGGGAACTCGCGGAGGCTCTTGTGGATCGCGATGCCCGCTTTCGCGCCCTGTCCCATCGCGACCGGGACCTGATTGTGGCCCGGCGTCACGTCGCCGACGGCGAACACGCCGTCCTCGCTGGTGCGCCCGTGGTCGTCAACGTCGACCTCGCCGCCGTCGGTGAGGTCACAGCCGAGGCCCTCCGCGAGGGCGGTGTTGTAGTCGGAGCCGTACATCGGGAAGCCGCCGCGGTACTCGCGGCGGGTGCCGTCCTCGAATTCCATGGCCTCCAGCCAGCCGGAGTCGGGATCGTTCTCGATGCCCGTGACGTCCTCGTGAACGACATCTACCGGGTGTGCGCGGAGCTGTTCGTCGGTCTCCTCGCTCCACGTCGGCTCCGCGCCGCGAGTCAGGACGTCGACGTCGTCGGTCATGTTCAACATGATCATCGCGACGTGCGCGGCGGCCTCGCCGTGGCCCATCACGTACACCGGCTCGTCGACGAACATGTACGCGTCGCAGTGGAGACACCAGTGGAGCCCCTTCGCGTTCCGCGGGAGCGGCGGGTCCGGGCGCTCGTCGGAGAACCCGGTCGCGAGGACGACGCGGTCCGCGAGAATCTCGGTATCGTTCGTCGAGAGGCGGAAGCGGTCGTCGTCGGTGCGCTCGACGTCGGTGACGAACCCGCGCTCGAAGGTGCCGCCGTACGACTGTACCTGATCGCGACCGGTCTGGAGGAGTTCGTTGCCGGAGGTCTCCTCGGTGATACCGATCACGTTGTGCGTGTCGGCCATCATCGCCGCGCGGCCGCCGCCGCGGTCGATCAGCACCGTCTCGTGGCCCAGTCGCGCGCCGTACAGCGCGGTCGTCAACCCCGCCGGTCCGCCGCCGACCACCGCGACCTCGTACGCGTCGTCTGTCGAACTCATTACCGATCGTACGCGTCGCGGCGGTTTAAATGGCCCCGTGCTGTGCGCGGTCGGCGACCAGCCACGTCGAGTCGTAGCGAGAGCGATGCCGGCTCGTCCACGCAACCCGACCGTGTGCCCGGAGATTTATGCCTGCGTACCGCGTTCGCTGGGGCAGTGCCCTCTCGTCTCGCTCTCGCCGTCTGCCTCCTGTTCGTCGGGGCCGCCGCGGACGTGGCGACGACGTACGTCGCCCTCACCGGCAGCGAGTACGTCGAGGGGTCGCCGATCGGCCGCCTGTTCATCTCCCGGTTCGGCCTCCTCCGCGGGATGCTCCTCACGAAGGTCGCCGGAATGGCCGTCATCGGGATTCCGGTGGCGGTCGCGGGCGGCACGCGTCGGTTCGTCGCGACGCTGATGTGCGCGGGCGTCGGCGTCCTCTCGCTTCTCGTCGCCGCGCGGAACCTCCTGTTCGTCGCCGGCGTGTGGCCCTGACGCCCGACGCCACCGGCTCGAAGCTGATCGACCCGCGGCGGCGGCCGCCGCGACCCCAGCGGTTTTGCGTCGCCGGCGACAGGCGATCGTATGTCACGCCAGTCCGCTCCGGTCCCGTCTCCGCCGGAGACCGAACGCGAGGTCGTCACGGAGACGCTCCACGGGGTCGAGATCGACGACCCGTACCGGTGGCTCGAAGGCGACGACGAGGCGGTCCACCGGTGGACCGACGCGCAGAACGACCACGCCGACGCCGCGCTCGACGACGACCTCCGGGAGGGACTCCGCCCGCGGTTCGACGACCTCGTCGAGGTGGCCGACTACGGGCCGATCACCGTCCACGAGGACCGCTACTTCGCGACGGTCCGCGAGCCGGCGGGCGGACCACACCCGTCTCGTCGTCCGCGACGCGCCGGACGGCGAGGACCGCGTCCTCGTCGATCCGAACGCGTGGGCGGCGAACCGCGACGACGACCGGCCGCCCCGGTCGATGGCGTGG
>NZ_CBVY010000008.1:125138-126030 GCF_000513435.1 Halorubrum sp. AJ67
CGGGACTCACCGACAGCGACCACCTGGCGGTCGCGGGCGGGTCGAACGGCGGGCTCTCCGTCGGTGCGGTCGTCACGCAGCGGCCGGAGCTGTGGGCGGCCGCGCAGTGCGCGGTCCCGCTCTTGGACATGCTGCGGTTCCACCGCTTCCTGCTCGGCGAGTCGTGGACGACGGAGTACGGCCACCCGGAGGACCCGGAGGCGTTCGAGTACCTCCGGGCGTACTCGCCGTATCACAACATCGACCCCGACGAAAGCTACCCGCCGGTGTACTTCACCACGGCCGCGAGCGACACGCGGGTCCACCCCTCACACGCCCGGAAAATGACCGCGCGGCTCCAGAACGAGGCCGCGGGCGGCCCCTTCCTGTTGCGCACCAAGCCCGAGACCGGCCACGGCGTCGGCAAGCCCGCCTCGATGATCGTCGACGAGCAGACGGACTCGTGGGCGTTCCTCTACGAGCGGTTGGAGGTTGAAGTCGGGGACTGCGGTGACCGCGATTCCGCTGCGACCGATCGCACTGCCGCCGACCGCGACGACGGGGCGTGAGTCACTCGCCCTCGTAGAGGCGCTCGGCGGTCAGCTCCGGGAGGTCGGCCTCCCGGACCGCGACGGCGACGCGGTCGATGTCGTACTCCACGCGGCGCGTCTCGACCGCGTCGGTCCCGTCGGTCGTCGTGTCGAGGACCGCGTAGCCGGCTCTGGGGTCGCCGTCGCGCGGCTGGCCGACGCTGCCCGGATTACAGACGAACCCGCCGCCCGCCTCCCGGACGCCCTGAACGTGGGTGTGGCCGAGGACGATCCCGTCGTACTCGCCCATGTGACGGTCGAGGGTTGGGAACTCCTCCGGGTAGACGTAGGCGTCCTCGCGCTCGGCCGCGGGGTGAGAGTGA
>NZ_CBVY010000008.1:128650-130816 GCF_000513435.1 Halorubrum sp. AJ67
GAGTGAACGAGCAGGTAGCGGTCGCCCGCGATCGTCTCGGTCCGCGGGAGGCCGCCGACCCACTCGCGCTGCTCGTCGGACAGCGACGCCTTCGCGTGTTCGAGGCCCGCCTCGGCCATCCGGTTGGCGCGGGTAGCGCTCGGGCGTCTCGACGGTCCGGTCGTGGTTCCCGCGGACCGTCGCGGTCGCGATCTCGCGCACGCGCTCGACGCACTCGGCGGGCCACGGGTTGTAGCCGACCACGTCGCCCGCGCAGTAGATCCGGTCGACCGCGGGCATGTCGTCGAGGACCGTCTCCAGCGCCGGGAGGTTCGCGTGGACGTCCGAGATGAGACCGATCTTCATCGGCGGAGGGTTCGGTTGGCGGGAGGGAATAGGTTGTGGCGGGAGGTGCGCCGCGGAACGGAACGCATCCAAGTCCGGACCCTCGGCGGTCAGTCAACGCGAAAAAGCCGAAAACGTCTTTCTGCGGTGCTGTGGCGCGTGCCTCCGAGCGGTCGCCATCGGCGACCGTGAGGAGCACCGCGCGAGGGACGCGGCGACCGGAGGGAGCCGCGAGGTTGGGGAGGCGTGAGGCTGCGGTGCTGTGTGGGGCGGGACTCGAAGGGGCAGTCGCGAGGACAGCGCAGGCGACGCAAGCACCGCAACGAGGGAGCGAAGCGACCGAGTGAGGCGCACAGCGAGCGTGCGCTGTCCTCGCGACTGGGGCTTCGGTGGTGTTCGCCGGACCAGTGACGAGTCCGCTCTCGTCGCCAACACCGGCCGAAAAGTAGGATTTGCCCTGTCGATCTCTACGCCGTGACCTTCTCGCGGAACCGCTCGCGGACCTTGTCGACCTTCGGCTGGGCGTGCATCGTACAGTAGGCGTCGGCCGGGTTCTTCTCGAAGTAGTCCTGATGCTTCTCCTCGGCGCGGTAGAACGTCTCCAGCGGCTCGACCTCGGTGACCACGTCGTCGTCGTAGCCGCCCTCCTCGTCGAGCGCCTCGACGTACCGCGTCGCCGCCTCGTGCTGGTCGTCGTCGTGGGTCAGGACGATAGAGCGGTACTGGCTGCCGACGTCGGGACCCTGCCGGTTGAGCTGCGTCGGGTCGTGGACGGTGAAGAAGACCTCCAGAATGTCCTCGTAGGAGAGCGCGTCGTGGTCGTACTCGACCTGAACGACCTCGGCGTGGCCGGTGTTGCCGGAACAGACCTCGCGGTAGCTCGGGTCCTCGGCGTGGCCGCCGGCGTACCCGGAGGTGACGCTCTCGACGCCGTCGAGTTCCTTGAACGCCGCCTCGACACACCAGAAGCAGCCGCCGCCGACCGTCGCAGTCTCGGTGTTTGTCATGTACCGTCGTTAGCGTCGCAGACGTATTAATGACGCGCGGAGTGACGCGACTGTACCCTCTTCGACGAGACGACGACCCGAAGACACATTTCCGTGGCGCAGCGATTCTCGCTCGATGATAGCGTGGTTGGGCGGTCAGGGGAACGTGATCTCGCTGTTGATCCCGCTGTTCGGGATCTGCCTCCTCTCGATCGTAGACAGAGTGACCGAAACCAACCGCGCGAGGCGGTACTTCCTCTCCGGGTTCGTCCTCTGGTTCGGCTGCCGAGTCGTGCTCGGGCTCGAACAGGGCACCCTCGTCTCCTTCCCTCGGCCAATCGGGCTCCTCGGCGCACTCTCGCTGTTGATCGGGTTTCTGTCTCTGACATTCTACGGGTATTACGTCGTACAGACGGGACGTGACCCGCTCGCGTCGCGGCTGGCACCGTGATCATGACCGCCGAAGCCCCAGCCGGGAGAAATCGCGCGCTTTGCTGCGCTCCTCGTCACTCGCTCCGCTCGTTCCTGCGGTGCTTGCTACAGCGTGCTTCGTTCTCCCGGCTGCCCCTTCGAGTCCCGCCCCGCACAGCCCCGCACCGCAGCCTCACGCCTCCCCAGCCTCGTCGACCGGTCTCCGCTTCGCTCCGACCGGTCGACTCCCTCGCGCGGTGCTCCTCGCGCCCTGTCGGGCGCTCGGAGGCGCGCCACCGCTTTGCTCGTCAATTTATAAGCGGGTGCCGGGCAGTTCGAACCCCCGTCTCGAACGCGTTCGCCCGGCAACCCTGCGGTCGAACGGTAGACCTTTGCCGACGCCCGCACCAGTTCCGATATGGTCTCGCTGGGACTCGGTGGTGGC
>NZ_CBVY010000008.1:133088-134478 GCF_000513435.1 Halorubrum sp. AJ67
CCGGCGACACCGACCACGACCGCGTCATCGCGAACGCGACCGCCGAGAAGCTCACCGACGTGAGCCTCGACCGGGACACCCCGGTCACGTTCGGCGTGAGCGGCCCGGGGATGTCCGGCGCTGAGGCGCGCGAGCGGATCGACAAGGGGGCCGACGCCGCGAACGCGGCTATCGACCTCGCCGAGGAACTCGACTGACAGACACCCGACCACACACGACACATGAGCGACGCATACGACTTCTCGGAGCGGATCGGACGCGTAGAGCCCAGCGCGACGCTGGCGATATCGAACCTCGCGGCGGCAAAGGAGGCGGAGGGAGCCGACATCGTCGACCTCTCCGTCGGCGAGCCGGACTTCGACACCCCGGAGAACGTCGTCGAGGCCGGTAAGGACGCCCTCGACGCGGGCCACACGGGGTACACCTCCTCGAACGGGATCCCGGCACTGAAGGAGGCGATCGCGGGGAAGCTCGGCGAGACCGGGATCGACGCCGACGCCGACGAGGTGATCGTCACGCCCGGCGGCAAGCAGGCGCTGTACGAGACGTTCCAGACGCTGATAGACGAGGGCGACGAGGTCGTCCTCCTCGATCCGGCGTGGGTCTCCTACGAGGCGATGGCGAAGCTCGCGGGCGCGGACCTCTCGCGCGTCGACCTCGCGCCGCACGGGTTCCAGCTCGAACCCGCGCTCGACGCGCTCGCGGAGACCGTCTCGGACGACACCGAGCTGCTCGTGGTCAACTCCCCCGCGAACCCCACCGGCGCGGTCTTCTCGGAGGCCGCGTTAGAGGGCGTCCGCGACCTGGCGGTCGAGCACGGCGTCGCCGTCATCTCGGACGAGATATACGAGCGGATCGTCTACGACGCCGACCACGTCTCGCTCGCCAGCCTCGACGGGATGGCCGACCGCACGGTGACGATCAACGGCTTCTCGAAGGCGTACTCGATGACCGGCTGGCGGCTCGGCTACCTCCACGCGACCGACGAGTTCGTCGGCGAGGCGGGCAAGCTCCACTCCCACTCCGTCTCCTGTGCGACCAACTTCGTCCAGCGTGCGGGGATCGAGGCGTTAGAGAACACCGACGAGTCCGTCGAGGAGATGCGCGACGCCTTCGCCGACCGCCGCGACCTGCTCGTGGACCTGTTCGACGAACACGGCGTCGACGTCGACGTCGGCGACGGCGCGTTCTACATGATGATCCCCGTCGACGACGACGACCAGGCGTGGTGCGAGCGCGCCATCGAGGAGGCGTCGGTCGCCTGCGTCCCCGGCGGCGCGTTCAACGCGCCCGGCCACGCCCGCATCTCCTACGCCGCGAGCGAGGAGCGCCTCCGGGAGGCGGTCGACCGGACTCGTCGCGAACGACCTGCTGTAGGCCGCTCCGGACG
>NZ_CBVY010000008.1:137127-138691 GCF_000513435.1 Halorubrum sp. AJ67
GGCTCATCGCGTACGCGAACTCGCTCGAACAGATCGGGCCGATCGCGGGCACCGTCGAGGAGGCGGCCGCCGCGCTCGACGTCATGGCCGGGCCGGACCCCAACGACGGCACCACACGCGACCTGAGCGAGGTTGAGGGCGCGGACCCGTCGGCGAGCTACGCCGACGCCGCCGACGGCGACGTGGAGGGGATGACCGTCGGCGTCCCGACGGAGCTGTTCGAGGGGGCCGACGAGCGCGTCGTCGAGACGGTCGAGGCCGCGATAGACGACTTGGAGGCGCAGGGCGCGGAGACGACCGAAATTTCGCTGCCGTCGGTCGAACACGCGGTCCAAGCGTACTACGTCATCGCGATGGCGGAGGCCTCCTCGAACCTCGCGCGCTTCGACGGCGTGCGGTACGGCCACCGGAGCGAGTCGGACGGCAACTGGAACGAGTCGTTCGCGGAGACGCGAGAGGAGGGGTTCGGCGCGGAGGTCAAACGCCGGATCCTGCTCGGCACGTACGCGCTCTCGGCCGGCTACCACGACAAGTACTACGAGAAGGCGCAGGACGCCCGCGCGTGGGTCCGGCAGGACTTCGAGGAGGCGTTCGAGGACGTGGACGTGATCGCCTCGCCGACGATGCCGGTCCTCCCCTTCGAACTCGGCGAGAGCCTCGACGACCCGCTGCGGATGTACCTCGCGGACGCCAACACGACGCCGGTGAACCTCGCGAACCTCCCCGCGATATCGGTGCCGGCCGGCGAGGCCGACGGCCTCCCCGTCGGGCTACAGCTCGTCGGCGCGAAGTTCGACGAGGAGACGATCGTTCGCGCCGCGAGCGCGGTCGAGGACCGATGAGCCTCACGGACGAGGAACGGAGCCGACTCGCGGACGTGGTCCGCCTCCAGCCGACGAAGAACGGCGAGCTACAGGACGCGTGGGAGATGGATAGCGGCAGCGAGGTTCACGGCTACCTCGAAGACCACCTGAAAGAGTACTACTACCGCGACGACGACAGCCTGATCCGCACGACGGCGGAGGCGAACGACCTCGTCGACGTCGAGCCGGGCGTCGAACCGGACGCGGTCGCGAAGGGGGGCGTCCCGGAGACGATCCGCGTCCCGGAGCTGGAAGCGCGGGTCGTCGAGGTCCTCGCCGGGCCGGAAGAGCGCTCGCAGTCGGTCGTCAGCGTGCTCAACGCGCTTCGGGAGGCGTACGACGGCGATCCCGAGGTCGACGCGGTGCGACGTGCGCTCCGCAGCCTCGAACGCAAGAACGTCGTCGAGGTCGTCTACCGGACCGTGCCGACGTTCCGGCTGGCGGTCGAGCGCGACGAGATCGAAGTCGAGATAAGCGAGTAGGTCACGGTCGAGATAAGCGAGTAGGAGCCCGTTGGCGGCGGCCGGCCGCCGACACGACTTTGTACCGCGCCGGAGAGGGTCCGTCCGATGACGGACGACGAGACCCTCCGCGAGCGGTTCCGCGAGAACGCGAGCGGCATCGCCGCGACGACCGTGACCGGGATCTGGCTCGCGGCGCTCCTCGCCGACTTCGGGTGGTGGCTCCCGTTCATGCTGTTC
>NZ_CBVY010000008.1:140146-146192 GCF_000513435.1 Halorubrum sp. AJ67
TCGAGACGCGCGGGAACACGGCGGTGCTTCACTGATGGGACTCCCCGCGGCCCCGGTCCCGGCCACCGCGGCCGGAACGGCTCCCACGGCTCCGGTCACGGACGCGTTGGAGCCGTTCCTCGGGCCGCTCGCCGGGCTGGTCGTCTCCGCGGCGATATTCCTCGTCGTCCTGGTCGGCGTCTACGCCCTCAACCGCGCCCTCGTCGCCCCCCTCGTCGGGCGCGTCTTCGACCGGCAGGGGCTCGACGAACACGCGCGCCGCCCGCTGCGGAAGATCGTCACCTTCCTCGTGCTGTTCGCGGGCGTGACGGTCGCGTTCGGCGCGGCCGGCTACAGCGGCTTCCTCCGCTCGCTGGCGACGATCGCGGCCGCGGCGACGCTCGCGATCGGCTTCGCCCTACAGGACGTGATCAAGAACTTCGTCGCCGGCGTGTTCATCTACACGGACAAGCCGTTCCGCATCGGCGACTGGATCGAGTGGCAGGGCAACTCCGGCGTCGTCGAGGACATCTCCTTCCGCGTCACGCGCGTCCGAACCTTCGACAACGAACTGCTCACGGTGCCGAACCACGTCCTCACCGGCGACGTGATCAAGAACCCGGTCGCGAAGGGGACGCTGCGCCTGAAGTTCGTCTTCGGCATCGACTACGGCGACAACGTCGAGCGCGCGACGGAGATCATCGTCGAGGAGGCCGAGAAGAGCGACGCGATCCTGGACGACCCCGCGCCGTCGGTCCGACTGACGGAGCTGGCCGACTCGTACGTCGGTCTCCAGTCGCGGATCTGGATCGACGAGCCGTCGCGGGCGGACTTCGTGAAGGCGCGCGCCGACTACGTGAAGGCCGTCAAAGCGCGGTTCGACGAGGAGGACATCACCATCCCGTTCCCGCAACGGACCGTCTCGGGCCGGGACGCGTGGTCCGAGCCGTCGTCGTTCGGCGAGGCGGGCGAGCCCGGACGCGGCGGCGCGGACGGGTCCTGACGCGGCGGCAACTCAGAGCGCGTCGCCTTGCGATCCCGGCGGCGCGATAGTAACGAACTTGAGGGTTCGGTGACTCGTTGTCCCCATGCATGTGGTCGTCATCGGGGCCGGCGAGGTCGGCACGAGCATCGCTTCGAGCCTCGCGTCGGACCACGAGGTCGTCGTCGTCGACGTCGACCCCGACCGGGCGGAACAGCTCAAGTACGAGCTCGACGTGCTGACCATCGCCGGAGACGGGACCTCCTCGGAGATCCAGACGGCGGCCGACGTCGGCCGCGCGGACATGGTCATCGCCTGTACCGACAACGACCAGACGAACCTCGTCGCCTGCGGCACCGCGAAGACGCTCGGCGACGGGTTCACGATCGCCCGCGTGAAAAGCACCGACTTCCTCCGCACGTGGGAGGGCAACGAGGGCGCGTTCGGTGTCGACTTCATGGTGTGTACGGATCTCTTGACCGCGGAGAACATCGTCCGTGTCATCGGGCTGCCGGCGGCGATCGACGTCGACCCGTTCGCCGGCGGGCTGGTCCAGATGGCGGAGTTCGAGATTGCGGCGGACAGCCCCGTCGCCGGACAGACGGTCTCGGAGGCCGACCGCTTCGAGTCGCTCACGTTCGTCGGCATCTTCCGCGACGGCGAGATGATCATCCCGCGCGGCGACACCGACATCCGCGTCAGTGACCGCGCGGTGGTGATCGGAAGCCCCGAGAGCGTCCAGTCGTTCGCGACGGACGTGGCTCCGGAGACGACGCCCGACCGGGCCGACGAGATCGTCGTCGTCGGCGGCAGCGAGATCGGGTACCAGACGGCCCGGCTGCTCGAAGAGCGCGACTTCAAGCCGCGGCTGATCGAACGGG
The DNA here is from genome assembly GCF_000513435.1 of Halorubrum sp. AJ67. Lineage (NCBI taxonomy): Archaea > Methanobacteriati > Methanobacteriota > Halobacteria > Halobacteriales > Haloferacaceae > Halorubrum > Halorubrum sp. AJ67. The sequence continues at coordinate 141,989 of NZ_CBVY010000008.1, forward strand.
ACGCGGACCGCGCCCGCTGGCTCGCGGAGAACCTCCCGAACTCCGTCGTGATGGAACACGACGCGACCGACACCGAGTTCCTCTCGCGCGAACACGTCGACGAGGCCGACATCGTCGTCACCGCGCTGCGGTCCGACGAGAAGAACCTGCTCATCTCCGTGCTCGCGAAGCGGCTCGGCGTCGACCGCGTGATCGCCGTCGTCGACAGCCCCGACTATGTCACCGTCTTCGAGGAGATCGGCATCGACATCGCGATCAACCCCCGAACCGTCACCGCCGAGGAGATCACGCGGTTCACCTACGAGAGCGTCGCGGAGAACATCGCCGTGCTGGAGAACGACCAGGCGGAGGTGCTCGAACTCGAACTCACGGAGGGGTGCGGACTCGTTGGGCGACCGATCTCGGAGATCGTCGCGGAAAGCGACGTGCGCTTCGTCATCGGCGCGATCACCCGGAACCGCAAGCTGGTCACTCCTCGCGGGGACACCGTCCTCCAAGCGGGCGACCACGTCATCCTGCTCGTGGAGTCCGACTCGGTGAGCGACATCGCCTCGATGGCGTGAGAACTCCGTGAACGCACAGATCCGCGTCGGATGGCGGGCGAGCGTGGGACTCACCGGCGACGTCCTCGCCGCGCTCTCGCTCCCGCTGGCGTTCCCGCTGCTCGTCGCCTTCTACTACGGCGAGTCCCCCTCCCCTTCATCGCGGCGATCGCGGTCTCGCTCGCGCTCGGCGCTGCGTTCCGGACGGTGCAGGACCCCGAGGTGAACCTCGGTCCGCGCGAGGCGTTCCTCGCGGTGGCGCTGATCTGGTTCCTCGTCGCCGCGGTGGGCGCGATCCCGTTCGTGGTCGCGGGCGTCGGGACGGTCGCGCATCCGGTCAACGCCATGTTCGAGTCGATGAGCGGGCTGACGACGACCGGCGCGACCGTCCTGCGCGACTTCTCGCTCCACTCGCGGTCCGTGCTGATGTGGCGGCAGGTGATCCAGTGGCTCGGCGGACTGGGGATCCTCATCTTAGCGACCGCGGTGCTCTCCGAGCTCGGCGTCGGTGGCGCACAGCTCATGGAGTCGGAGTCGCAGAATCAAGACGTCAACAAGCTCACGCCGAAGATCTCACGGACGGCCCAGCTCATCTGGGGGATTTACCTCGGGCTCACAATGCTCGCGGTCATCGTCTACTTCGGACTCGGACTCGCCGTCGACCCCCAGATGGACCTGTACAACGCGGTCGCCCACGCGTTCACGTCTGTCGCGACCGCCGGCTTCTCGCCGGAGCCGCTCTCTGTCGGCGCGTTCCACCCGCTCATCCAGTGGGCGGTCGTCCCGTTCATGGTGATCGGCTCGACGAGCTTCGTCCTGATCTACTTCGCCATCAACGGCGAGCCGATGCGGCTCCTCCGCAACGAGGAGTTCCACTTCTACCTCGGCGCGATGGGGACGCTCGCGTCGATCGTCGCCGTCGGCCTGTTCCTCGACCCGGGGAGCAACTTTGGAGTCGAGGGGACGATACGCCACGCCGTGTTCAACGTCGCGTCGATCGTGACGACGACGGGGTACGCCAGCACCGACTACGTGCAGTGGGCACCCGCGGCGAAGCACATGCTGTTCATGGGGATGTTCATCGGCGGGATGGTCGGATCGACCACCTGCTCGATCAAGTCGCTCCGGTGGCTGGTCGCGCTGAAGTCGTTCCGGCGGAACCTCTTCACCGCGATCCACCCGGAATCCGTTCGGCCGGTCCGGATCTCCGGAAAGACGGTCGACGAGGGCGCGATCCGAGACATCTACGCGTACCTCCTGTTGAGCATCGTGATCTTCTTCCTGCTCGCTATCGTGATAGTCGTCGACGCCGAGCGCGCCGACCTTCCGGTCACCGAGTTCGAGGCGCTGGGGGCGGCGGCGACGACGTTCCTCAACATCGGTCCGGCCTTCGGCGACGCCGGCCCCTACGGGACGTTCGCGAGCTTCTCGTTGAGCACCCGCGCCGTGATGGTCGTTCTCATGTGGATCGGGCGAATCGAGATTATCCCCGTGCTCGTGCTGTTCACGAAGGCGTTCTGGACCTCCTGACCCCCGAACCGAGACCGTCCGTACGCTGTCGCGCGATCCCGTCTATCGACGGCTTCTTATCGCGTCGGGAAGCTACGACGAATATCGAAATGTACGAGGTGGAGCCGTGACGCGGACGGTCGACCCCCGGGCGGTGCTCAGCTACACCGGGACCATCGTCAAGATCCTCTCGGCGTCGATGGCCGTCCCGCTCGTCGTCGGGCTGATCTACGGCGAGGACGCGCTCGCGTTCGCCGTGTCGATGACGATCGCGGTCGCGGTCGGCGCGGGGATGGAACGGCTTCACGACGACCCCGACCTCGGTCCCCGCGACGCGCTGGCGGTCGTCTCGCTCGCGTGGTTCGCGGCGGCGGTCGTCGGCGCGATCCCGTACGTGATCGCCGGGCACGGCACCGCGTCCGCGCTCGGACAGCCGATGAACGCGCTGTTCGAGTCGATGAGCGGCTTCACGACGACGGGCGCGACCGCGACCACCGAGATCAGCTTCGAGCAGCACTCGCACGCGGTGTTGATGTGGCGGCAGCTCACCCAGTGGCTCGGCGGGATGGGGATCATCGTCCTGATGGTCGCCATCCTCCCGCAGCTGGCGGTCAACGGCGCGGAGCTGATGAAATCGGAGGCTCCGGGACCGGGCCTCCAGAAGCTCACGCCGCGGATCGCACAGACCGCGCGGGCGCTCTGGCTCATCTATCTCGCGTTCACGGTCGTGTTGATCGCGATCTTGGCGCTCCTCGGACTCACCGGGCTCGCGCCGGAGATGAACCTGTACAACGCGATCGCCCACGGCTTCTCGACGCTGCCGACGGGCGGATTCTCGCCGCAGGCGGAAAGCATCGCGGCGTTCTCGCCGGTCGCGCAGTGGGTCTTCGTCCCGTTCATGGTGATCGCGGGCGTGAACTTCGCGCTGTTCTGGTTCCTCCTCCGCGACGAACCCCGCCGGATGTTCGACAACACCGAGTTCCGCGTCTACCTCGGGCTCGTGACCGGGTTCGCGGCCGTCCTCGCCGTCGGGCTGTTCTACGGCGGTGCCCCGGCGACGGAGATCGGGGGGATCACGGAGAGAGCGACGGAGAACGCGCTCAGACAGGGGGTCTTTCAGGTCGCGTCGCTGATGAACTCGACCGGGTACGCGACCGCCGACTTCGCGCAGTGGGACACCCAGACCCGATTCTTCCTGCTGTTCGTGATGTTCGTCGGCGGCTCCGCGGGATCGACCGGCGGCGGAATCAAGGTGATCCGGTGGCTCATCGTGGCCAAGGTGCTGTACCGCGAGCTGTACACCACCGCGAACCCGGAGGTCGTCCGACCGGTCCGACTCGGCGGCGAGGTCATCGACGAGGACGTGATCCGCGGGATCATGGTTTTCACGCTGTTGTACTTCCTTTTGTTCGCGCTCGCCGCGGTGTTCATCGAGATCGACACGAGCCGGGTCCCGGGGATGACTCTCAGCGGGACGGAGGCGTTCGCGGCGTCGCTCGCGACGATCGGGAACATCGGACCGGGGCTCGGACCGCTGGGCCCGTTCGGGAGCTACGAGTTCCTCCCGAACACGACGAAGCTGCTGATGATCGGGCTGATGTGGATCGGCCGACTGGAGATCGTTCCGGTCCTCGCGCTGTTCGTCGCCGGGTTCGACGACCGGTGAGCGGGCGAGCACATTCTTAACCCGCGGCGTCGAACGTCGCCGTATGAGTTCATCCGACGACGGTGAGGCCGTCAACCTGCTCGCGCACGCGCTCCTCCCCGTCGCGAACGAGGACGACGCGCTGACGACCGCGAGGGCGCTCGAACCGTACGACCCTGAGCGCGTGACCGCCCTCCACGTCGTCGAGAAAGGGGACGGCGTCCCGGACAAGACGCCCGTCGAACAGTCCGAAGAGCTCGCGGCCGAGTCGTACGCCGCGGTGCGGTCGGTGTTCCCGGACGCGGCGGAACACACGGCGTACGGCCGGGACGTCGTCGAGGAGATATTCGAGGCGGCCGACACCGTCGGCGCGACGGCCATCGTCTACCGGGCGCGAGAGGGCAACCGCCTCGTCCAGCTGCTCTCCGGCGACCTGTCGACCAAGCTCGTGAGCGGAGCGCCCGTCCCAGTCGTGGCGCTTCCGCGCGCGGAGTCGGACGGAATGACA
>NZ_CBVY010000008.1:147348-149657 GCF_000513435.1 Halorubrum sp. AJ67
CCGGGTCGCAATCCTCGTCGCGACCGTAATGTTCATAAACAATCTTTATAGATCGCGGGCGGCTACGGAGAGCCATGTACGACGACGACGACCTCGCCGCGATCCGCGAGGCCAAGGAGTCGTGGGAGGCGGAGACGCTCGACCCGACGCTCGACCGCCACGGGGAGCGGAAGGAGCGCTTCGCGACCGTCTCGAACCGCGAGGTCGACCGGATCTACACCCCCGAGGACGTGGCCGACCTCGACTACGAGGCGGATCTGGGGCTCCCCGGCGAGGAGCCGTACACCCGCGGGGTGTACCCGACGATGTACCGCGGGCGGACGTGGACGATGCGGCAGTTCGCGGGGTTCGGCACCGCCGAGGAGACCAACGAGCGGTTCCGCTACCTGATAGAGGAGGGGCAGACCGGCCTGTCGACCGCGTTCGACATGCCCTCGCTGATGGGGATCGACTCCGACGACGAGATGGCGCTGGGCGAGGTCGGCAAGGAGGGCGTCGCGGTCGACACGCTGCGCGACATGGAGGTGCTGTTCGACGGCATCGATCTGACCGAGGTATCGACCTCATTCACGATCAACCCCAGCGCGCCGGTGATCTACGCGATGTACGTCGCGCTCGCGGACGAGCGGGGACTCCCGCGCGAGGAACTGCGCGGCACCCTTCAAAACGACATGCTCAAGGAGTTCATCGCGCAGAAGGAGTGGGTGATCCCGCCGGAGCCGTCCCTCGATCTGGTGACCGACACGATCGAGTTCGCGGTCGCGGAGACCCCCAAGTTCAAACCCATCTCGGTGTCGGGATACCACATCCGGGAGGCGGGGTCGACCGCGGTTCAGGAGCTCGCCTTCACCCTCGCCGACGGGTTCGCCTACGTCGAGGACTGCCTCGACCGCGGGCTCGATATCGATCGGTTCGCCCCGCAGCTCTCCTTTTTCTTCAACTCGCACAACTCGCTGTTCGAGGAGGTCGCGAAGTTCCGCGCCGCCCGTCGGATCTACGCCCGTGTCATGGACGAGTGGTACGACGCGGAGGCCGAGGCGTCGAAGCGGCTGAAGTTCCACACCCAGACCGCCGGGCAGTCGCTGACGGCCCAGCAGCCGCTCAACAACGTCGCGCGCGTCACGGTTCAGGCGCTCGCCGGCGTGCTGGGCGGCACCCAGAGCCTCCACACCAACTCCTTCGACGAGGCGCTCGCGCTCCCCTCCGAGCAGGCGGTGCGGGTCGCGCTCCGGACGCAGCAGATCATCGCCGAGGAGTCGGGCGCGGCCGACATCGTCGACCCGCTCGGCGGCTCCTTCGCGGTCGAGGCGCTCACCGACGAGACGGAGGCCGACGCCATGGCGTACATCGAGGAGATCCGAGAGATGGGCGACGGCTCCGTCCGCGACGGGGTCCTGCGCGGCATCGAGCAGGGGTACTTCCACCGCGAGATCCAGGAGTCGGCCTACGAGTACCAGGAGCGCGTCGACGAGGGCGAGGAGACGGTCGTCGGCGTCAACGCCTACGAGATCGACGAGGACACGCGACCGGATCTGTTGAAGGTCGACGAGACGACCCGCGAGCGACAGCTCGACCGGCTGGAGTCGGTGAAGGCCGACCGCGACGACGACGCGGTCGCGGCCGCCTTAGAGGACCTCCGCGACGCCGTCGACGCAGGCGAGAACGTGATGCCCGCGGTCGTCGCCGCGGTGAAGGCGTACGCGACGATGGGCGAGGTCATGGCGGTGTTCGAGGCGGAACACGGGAGCTACCGCGAGCGGATCGGCGTCGCCTGACCGAGCGGGGAAGCGTCGCCGGAAAACGGTGGGCACCGACCGCGCGCTACGTCGCGTCGACTGCCCGAGCGGACTCCGCGCACCACGCGTTGCCCCGGCGACCCGCGCGGCGGAGGTCCAGTTCGACGACCGAGCCGGGGTCGAGCGACGACAGCTCGGCCTCTACCTCGGGATCGTCGTACTCGACGACGTACAGCGTCCCGTTCCGCGGGTGTTCGCGGAGCGTGATCGCCCCGTGGTCGTTACACGCTTCCACGACCGTGTACTTTCCAGTCCGGTTCATCATATCTGGCGGTCCCGACTCCAGCGGCTTAGTTATGCCACGCATACCGGCGCGTGCGGCCGGACCGGCGACACGTCAATCTCGATTCGGAGCCGCGAGCGGACCGCGAACGGTCCATTTTAATCGGCGCGCCGTCTCGCTCGGGTATGACGGAGACGGAGATCCCCGAGGACCACCCGCGCTACGCGTCGCTCGTGACGCGCCACCGGATCGAGGCGGGCGTCGAGCGGGGGATCACCTCGAAACAGGGG
>NZ_CBVY010000008.1:151593-153888 GCF_000513435.1 Halorubrum sp. AJ67
CGCGCGCGGCGTCGTCGATGCCGACGGGATCGAGGCGGCCGACGTCGTCGTGGTCCCGCTGGAGGACGGCGACCGCGCGGCCGCGCTCGACGCCATGGGGAAGACGGAGATCGTGATCGACCTCAACCCCGGGAGCCGGTCGCCGCGGACCGCAGACGTGCCGATAATCGACAACCTGCTGCGCGCGGTGCCGAACGTGACTGCTCACGCCCGGGACCTCGCCGACGCAACGCCGACAGAACTGGAACGGATCGTCGACGAGTTCGACGTCGAGGCCGCGCTCGATGCGGCCGAAGCGGCGATCCGTGAGGGTTCCTTCTCGGCTCCCGACGACGAGTAGCGCATCGCCGCTTACTCGCGTCCGCGGGTCGGATTGACCGCGATCTGCTCCGGATCGCTTGCGGGGCTCGCCGGAAGGCAAAAGCATATCCCGCCCGTACCGAACGATATGGAACTTGACGAGACGGACCGGGCGATCCTGCGGATCTTACAGGAGGACGCGCGGACCCCGTTCTCGGAGGTCGCGCGCCGGATCGACATGTCCAGCGCCACCGTCCACGACCGGGTCAGCCGCCTCGAAGAGGCGGGCGTCATCCGGGGGTACCACGCGGACATCGACCCGAAGGCGGTCGGGTACGGGGTCGGCGCGTTCGTCGGCCTGCGCGTCGAACAGGGCCGCGAGGAGGACGCGCTCGAACGGCTTCGCGGCATCGACGGGGTCCGCGAGATCCACCTCACCACCGGCGAGTGGGACGTGATACTCCGGGTCGTCGCGGCCGACACTGACCGGCTCAGAGAGCTGATGTTCGAGCGGATCGCGGAGACCGAGGGGTTCTCGCGCTCGCAGACGATGGTCATTCTCGGGACCGACTACGAGCAGCCCGGGCCGCCGCTGTAGGGAGCGCTGCTGTGGGTAGTGCGGTGACGGGCGGGAGGCCGCCGCTCGCCCGCGACCGGAACGCTCAACTCGGGACCCCTCCGAACGGTGACCATGAGCACAGCGGTCGCGGACCGGTTCGACCTCTCGCCGGAGCGGGCCTGGGCCGCCGTCGTCGGCGGGGTGACGGCGCTTCTGGCCGTCGGTTCGGTCGTCTTCCCGCGCGTCGTCTACGACCGGTTCCTCTGGCGCTACTTCTGGGGCCCGGTCGTCGCGGACGGCGAGGGCGCGCAGTGCGCAGTTCGCCGGGTCGGCGGCACCACCGAACTCCTCGGTAGCGAGGCGGCGTGTCAGTCGGCCGTCAGCGCCGGCGAGGTCGTCGCGACGCCGGGGTACACCACCTTCTCGACGGTGAGCTACGTGGTGATCCTGCTGGCGATGCTGATCGGCGTCGTCTTCCTGCTCCGCCGGCTCGACATCGCGACCGAACTCCGATTCTTCTTCGCGCTGTTCCCGTTCATGCTGTTCGGCGGGGCGGATGCGGACGGTCGAGGACGCGGGGTCGCCGCGACCGCCGCCGGCGTCGACCCGCTGATCGGCTTCCCGGCGAGCGCGGTCCTGATCAGCCCGTTCATCTACTTCACGGTGTTCGTCTTCACCCTCGCCTGCGTCCTCGCGGCGTACGCGCTCGAACGGCGCGGGATCGTCGACGACTACGCCCGACCGCTGTTCGCGTCGGGCGCGGTCGGACTCGCGCTCGCGGTCGGCTACCTCGCCGTGCTCGCCGCGACGACCGGCTACGTGACGTTCTACCCGCAGGTGCTGATCCCGACGCTCGTCATCGCGACGGCCGCGACCGCGGGGACGTGGGCGCTGGCGACGCGGCAGATTCCGACGATCCGACAGGGGACCGGGGCCGCGGGGATCGTGATAATCTGGGGCCACGCTATCGACGGCGTCGCGAACGTGATCGGTCTCGACTGGATGCCCGCGCTGACCGGGACCGCGAACCTCGTCCCGAAACACGTCGTCAACGCCCTGATCGTCGACTGGACCGGTCGACTGCTCCCGGCGTCCGTCTCCGCCGTCACCGGCGACGCGTGGCCGTTCCTCCTCGTGAAGCTGGCGGCCGCGACGTTCGTCGTCTGGATCTTCAACGGGGAGATGTACGACGAGTCGCCGCGGTACACGCTGCTGCTCTTGATCACCGTCCTCGCGGTCGGTCTCGGCCCGGGGACCCGCGACATGCTCCGCGCGACGTTCGGCGTCTGAGCGGGCCGAGACCGTGCGTCCGTTCGACTGGAGCCCTTCGAACGGCGGGCGTTCGTACGGAACCGACAAGTGGCCCGAGCGCCGAGCGCGGACGTGACAGACACACCGCGACGGCGCGTGCTGGCGGCCGCGGCGACGGGATCGAC
>NZ_CBVY010000008.1:155405-156073 GCF_000513435.1 Halorubrum sp. AJ67
CTCCTGTTAGCGCCCGCCGACCGCCAACACCGCCGGGAAGGTCGCCGCCGCCGTCGACGACACGCCCGTCACCACCTGCGCGACGACCGCGCTCGGCGCGGACGTGCCGGTCGTGATGGCACCCGCGATGCACGAGCCGATGTACGACCACCCGGGCGTCCTCGACGCGCTCGACCGCTTGGAGTCGTGGGGGGTTCGATTCGCGGACCCCCGGATCGAGGAGGGGAAAGCGAAGATAGCGGCGGAGGCGGACATCGTCACCGAAGTCGCCCGCGCCACGACGCCGCAGTCGCTCGCCGGGTCGCACGTCGTCGTCACCGCCGGCGCGACGAAAGAGCGGATCGACCCGATCCGGATCCTGACGAACCGCGCGTCGGGGAAGACCGGTCGGGCCGTCGCCAGAGCGCTCTACGCCCGCGGCGCGCGGGTGACGCTCGTTCAGGACGGACCGGAGGTCCCGTTCGCCGACGTGGTCTCGGTCGAGACGGCCGACGAGATGATGGCGGCCTGTCGCCGGACGGCGGCGACCGCGGACGCACTGGTGTCCGCGGCCGCCATCTCGGATTTCACCGCCGACGCCGTCGACGAGAAGATCCGGTCCGGCTCCCCGCTGTCGGTCGAACTGGAACCGACGCCGAAGCTGATCGACTCGGTCCGGAGGCGTACCC
>NZ_CBVY010000008.1:158815-161538 GCF_000513435.1 Halorubrum sp. AJ67
GAGGCCCCCGGTGCCGCGGACGTCGAGGTCGTCACGGCGGTGATCGGCGCGGACGACTACCTGTTCGGTGCCGACGACTACGTCCGCGTCCTCGTGGAGTACGCCGAGCGCAACGACGCCGACCGCGTCGTGCTCGATCCCGAGTACACGCCGGTCGGGAACACGACGCTGCTCCAGCCGCTGGAGTTCGCGCTCTCGAACACGTCGCTGTCGGTCGAGACCGCGCCGGTCGACCGTCCGACCCGTCGCGAGCGGTTCCGCACCGAGGCAACGACCGGACGGTTCGTGGCGCTGTTCGGACTCTCGCTCGCGTTTTACCTGCTGTTGGGCGACCCGACGTACTGGTTCGACGCGGTGACGGGGGTCGCGACGGCGGCGATCGTGTCGATCACCCTCTCGCGAGTGAGCCTCGACTCGACTCCGGCGATCCCGCGGACGCCGATGCGAATCCTCCGCGGGCTGGTGTACGTCCCAGTACTGCTCTTCGAGATCCTGAAGGCGAACCTCGTCGTCGCCCGCGTCATCCTCGATCCGCGGCTCCCGATCGAACCGACGATGAACCGAGTGCGGGTGATCGTCGGGAGCGGTCTCCCGCTGATGACGCTCGCGAACTCGATCACGCTGACGCCCGGGACACTGACGGTCCGCGCTCGCGACAGCGACCTGTACGTCCACTCGCTCGTCCCGTGGGCCCGCGAGGGCCTGTTCGACGGCTCCTTAGAGCGGTGGACGCGCTTTGTCTACTACGGCCGCCGGTCGGCGCGCCTGCCGACCCCCCGCGAGCGCGACGACGTCGCGATCCTCCAGGGCGACGACGCGACCGAGGAGCTGCCGATCGCCGCCGCCGACGGCGGACGGGCGGACGCGACTGACGAGATTAATACGGTTGACGCCACGGATCCGTCCGCGGCGACTGACACGATCGATACGACCGACGACGAGGACGCGACCGCTCCGGTCGACGGCAGGGAGGTGATTGACCGATGAGCCTCGTGGACGCCACGCTCGCGGCCGGCTACACTCTCGGTGACTTCCTCCTCGTTGCGGCCGCCGGGTTCGCCGTCCTCGCGGTGGGGATGCTCTACCGCGCGGTCGTCGGGCCGACGATGCAAGACCGGGTGCTTGCGGTAAACGTCCTCGGGACGAACACCGTCGTCATCCTCGCGATTCTCGGGGCTGCGCTCGGTGAGCCGACGTTCCTCGACATCGCCTTAGTGTACGCCCTGTTGAATTTCCTGATGGCGATTGCCATCTCGAAGTTCACCGTCGAACAGGGGGGTGTGTTATGACCGCCGCCGCGCTGGAGACGGCCCGGGTCTGGCTGATCGTCGTGTTCACGCTGCTCGGGCTGTTTTTTTCGTTCGTCTCGATGACGGGCGTGCTCCGGCTGCCGGACGTCTACTCCCGGGCGCACACCGCCTCGCAGGCGGACACGCTGGGGGCCGGCTTCGGGCTCGCCGCCGTGGCGCTCACCGTCGGGCTGGCGGGGGCCGGATTCAAGTCGGTCCTCCTGCTGTTTTTCATCTTCCTGACGAACCCGACCGCGGCCCACGCGATCGCGCGGGCCGCCTTCGAGGAGGGCATCGTGCCGTGGACCAACGGGGATGATCGCCGATGACCGGCGCGCTCGCGTCTGTCGGGCCCGTCGGCGCGCCGGTCGTCGCGCAGGTGACAGCCATCGAGGCGAGCCTGTTCGCCTTCGTGGTGTTGACCGCGCTGTTCACCGCGCTGGCGCGCGACGTGCTCGCCGCGGTGATCATCTTCGGCGCGTACAGCCTCGGGATGGCCGCGCTGTACACGTTCTACCGCGCCCCGGACGTCGCGATGACCGAGGCCGCGATCTCCGCCGGAGTGACCACCGTGCTGCTACTCCTCACGCTCGCGAAGACGACCCGCCGCGACCACGAGGCCGCCTTCGAGTCGGTGAACCTCCCCGCCGTGGGAGCGGTCGGGCTGCTGTTCGGCGGGCTGATGCTCACCATGGGCGACATCCCGGCCGTCGGCTCCGCGGACGCACCGATCTGGTCGAACCCGGACGTGAGCCAGTGGTACATCGCGGAGACGTACGCCGAGACGGGTGTCGAGAACTCGGTGATGGCCGTGTTGGCGGCGTTCCGCGGGTTCGATACCTTCGGCGAGGCGGTCGTCGTCTTCGCGGCCGGGATCGCCGCCCTCATCGTCCTCCACCGGGAGGTGTTCGCATGAGCGGTACAGACTCCGGCGTCGACGACGACGACGCCGTCAACACCGACGCCGCTGATTCCGGGTTCGCTTCCGACGGCGGATTCAGCCGCGATCGACCGCCCCGAAGCGACGGGCGGCTCGACTCGGACCACCGGCAGGGAACCCCGTACACGGAGAGTCAGGTGATCATGCCGACGGTGAAGATCGTCGCGCCGTTCGCGTTCACTTACGGGCTGTTCGTCACCTTCCACGGCGGTGGCTCTCCGGGCGGCGGGTTCCAGGGCGGCGCGATAGTCGCGGCGGTCGTGTTCATGATCGCGTTCGCGTTCGGCATCGAAGCCACCCGCCAGTGGCTCGCAAACACCGTGATCGTCGGGCTCGCGGTCGGTGGAACGCTCGTGTTCGCCGGGATCGGACTGGTTCCGGTCGCGCTCGGCGGCGCGTTCCTCCAGTACGAGCTTCTCCCGATCCCCGACCCGGTCAAGTACGGGATGGAGGGCGTCGAGATCCTCGGGATCGGGACCATCGTTGCCGGCGTG
>NZ_CBVY010000008.1:164929-166502 GCF_000513435.1 Halorubrum sp. AJ67
CGCTCGGCTTCGGCGGCTTCGCGCTCGCCGAGTGGTTCGACCCGTTCCTCACGGAGGCCTTCGCATGACTGACGTCGTACTACAGGACCCACGACCCCTACTGGCGGTTCTCGTCTCGTTCGTCGCGGCGGCTCTCATCGTCGCGTCGCACCGCTCCCCGAACGTCCGCGAGGGATGGACGCTCGTCGCGTCGCTCGCGAAGTTCGGGATCGTCGCGTCGATGCTCCCGGCGGTCCTCGACGGCCAGACCTTCGAGTACTCGCTCGGGGCGTTCCTACCCGGGATCGGGACGCCGATCGAGTTCGTCCTGCGGGCGGACGCGCTCGGCATGCTGTTCGCGTTCCTCGCGAGCGGGCTGTGGATCGTCACCTCCTTCTACAGCATCGGCTACATGCGCGGGCTTGACGAGGCGAATCAGACCCGCTACTTCGCCGCGTTCGCGGTATCGCTGTCGACGACGATGGGGATCGCGTTCGCGGGGAACCTCGTGACCATCTTCGTCTTCTACGAGCTGCTGTCGATCGCGACGTACCCGCTCGTCGCGCACGACGAGACGGCGGAGGCGCGCTCGGCCGGCCGCAAGTACCTCGCGTACACGATGTTCGGCGGCGGCGTGCTCGTGCTCGCCGGGACCGTCCTCGTCTACCTGCTCGCGGGCACGGTCGCGTTCACGCCCGGCGGCATCGCCGAACTCGCGAACGCCGACCCCGGGCTGGCGATGCTCGCCTTCTTCCTGCTCGCCGTCGGTTTCGGCGTCAAGGCGGGTATCATGCCGCTCCACCAGTGGCTCCCCGAAGCGATGGTGGCACCGACGCCGGTCTCCGGACTGCTCCACGCGGTCGCGGTCGTCAAGTCCGGAGCGTTCGGCGTCTCGCGGGTCGTCCTCGACGTGTTCGGCCCGGAACTCGTCTTCGACCTCTCGCTTCCCTTCGGCTTCACCGCCGGACTCGTGCTCTCGACTATCGGCGCGGTCACGCTCACCGCGGCCTCGCTCATCGCCTTACGGAAGGACCACCTGAAACGCCGGCTCGCCTACTCGACGATAAGCCAGCTGAGCTACATCATCCTCGGGCTCGGCCTGTTCGGGTGGTACGGGCTGGTCGGCGCGCTCTTGCACATCCCGGCGCACGCGTTCATGAAGCTCACCCTGTTCTTCTGTGCGGGCAACGTCCACGTCGAGACCCACACCGACTACATCTCGCAGATGGCCGGGATCGGCAAGCGGATGCCCCTGACGATGGGGGCGTTCACCGTCGCCTCGCTCGGGATGGCGGGAATGCCGCTGCTCGCCGGGTTCGTCAGCAAGTACTACATGCTGATCGGCGGGGTGCGGATGGGAATGAACTTCACCCCCGTCGCCTACTACCTCGCCGGGGCGCTGCTGCTGTCGGGCGTGCTCAACGTCGCCTACTTCTGGCCGGTGATCTACACCGCCTTCTTCGAGGCGGAGGACGCCCACGACGCGAAGCCCCTCGTCGACTTCCCGCTCGGCGGCGAGTCGCGGTCCATCGTGGCCGCGACCGACGGCGGCCGGGAAGGTGACGGGGGCGACGAGAGCGTCGACGACCTCGAC
>NZ_CBVY010000008.1:169513-171040 GCF_000513435.1 Halorubrum sp. AJ67
AACGTCGACCAGTTCTCGCTGCTGATGGGCGTCGTCGTCGGGTTCCTCGCGACCGCCGCGGTGCTGTACGCCTACGGGAGCGAGGCCCCGACGTGGGTGACCGCGTTCGCGCTGATCTACGTCGCCACGACCGTCGGGACTATCTACGCCGGCGACTGGCTCACCCTGATCTTCTTCTGGGAGCTGATGGCCGTCACCTCGACGCTGCTCGTCTGGCAGCACGGCGGGGCGGCGGTCCGGGCCGGCTACCGCTACGCGCTGTTCCACGGCACGGGTGGGACGATCCTGCTCGCGGCCGTCGTCGTCCACGGCGTGTCGATGCTCGGTAGCGTCCCGGCGGCCGAGATATTCCTGTTCTCGTCGACGACCGGGATCCACGCCTCCGCGACGGTCCTCGCGGCGGTCGGCATCGGGATCAACTGCGGGTTCATCTTCCTGCACAGCTGGCTGCCCGACACCTACCCGCGCCCGCACGTCGCGGCGTCGGTGTTCCTCTCGGTGTTCACGACGAAGACCGCCGCCTACGTGATGTACCGCGCGTTCCCGAAGGGACGGAATGTGGCTCGCGTACCTCGGCGGGTTCATGGCCGTCTACGGCGCGTTCTTCGCGCTGCTCCAGTACGACCCGCGCCGGCTGCTGTCGTACCATATCCAGGCGCAGGTCGGCTACATGCTCGCCGGGTTCGGGCTGGCGACGTACGTGGGCGACTTCGCCGTCGTCGGCGGGTTCGCGCACCTGTTCAACAACGTGCTCTACAAGAGTCTCCTGTTCATGGCGGTCGGCGTCGTGATCTACCGGACCGGCGTCGAGGACATCCGCGAGATGGGCGGGCTCTGGCGGGTGATGCCGGTCACGTTCCTCGTGTACCTCGTCGGCGCGGCCTCGATTACCGCGGTGCCGGGCTTCAACGGGTTCATCTCGAAGGGGATGGTGATCGACTCCGCCCACGAGGTCCACAACTACGTCCTGCTCCTCGACAGCGGGCTGCTCTGGTGGCTACTCATCCTCGGCGGCGTAGGGACGTTCATGTCGTTCATCAAGCTCGGTTACTACGTGTTCTTCCACGGCTCCGCGACGCTGTCGCCGGACGACGCCACCGCGTTCCAGACCGGCGGGATGCTGCTGGCCGCGGGGGCGTGCGTCTTCTTCGGCGTCTTCTACGGGCAGCTGATCGAGCTGATGCCGTTCACCGAGTTCATCCGGGGCGACGAGGTGTACTTCAACCCGTACAGCCAGAGCCACCTGACCGAGAGCGCCGCGCTGCTCGTCGCCGGCTTCGTCGGTTTCTTCCTCGCTGAAGCGCCCGCTCGCGTGGGTCGCCCACCGGATGCCTGACATCGACGCCCTCCTCTTCCCGGGCGCGTTCTACCTCGGCCGGTACTCTGTCTGGGGCGTCACGGAGCTGTGGGCAGCCGTCGACCGGGCGACGATGGCGCTCGCCGGCGCGACGATGCGGACCGCGTCCGATCCGCGCGGAGCCCTCTCCCGCGCCGGGGTCGACGTCGAGATCCGGGCCGGAATCGGCC
>NZ_CBVY010000008.1:176202-177148 GCF_000513435.1 Halorubrum sp. AJ67
CACCGAGCGCCCGGTCGCCTCGACGCGTCCCTCGCTGCCGCCGGAGTCGATCGCCTTCCCGGTGATGACCCCGGGTGCGGTGGTGTTCTCTAAGGTCTCGTAGGTGTCTTTGATCCAGTTCATCTCCCGTTGCCCGGTGTTGACGTCCGGCGCGGGGATGTCGCGGTCCTCGCCGATCAGCGGGCGCAGCTCAGTCGCGAACGCGCGGGTGATCCGCTCCAACTCGTCGGCGGAGTAGTCGGCCGGATCGATCGCGATCCCGCCTTTGCCGCCGCCGTACGGAACGTCGACGACCGCGCATTTGTACGCCATCCAGCCGGACAGCGCCTTCACCTCGTCGTGGGTGACGCCCGGATGGTAGCGGATTCCGCCCTTGTACGGGCCGCGGTCGCCGTTGAACTGCGAGCGGTAGGCGCGGACGGTCTCCAAGGAGCCGTCGTCGCGCTCGAACGTCAGGTTCGTCTCCAACACCCGCTCAGGGGTCTTCAGGCGCTCGATAACGCCCGGATCGGTCTCGACGACCGCCGCCGCGTCGTCCACCTGCTCTCGCAGACTCTCGAACGGATTCGCCTCCGAAGACATACTCTCACGTGCTGGTGGCTGGAGGTTAACTGTGGCGGAGGGTCGCGGAGTATCTCGGAGCGCGTACCGCCGTCAGCGGTCGGTCTCGGGGGCTCGGTCGAGGATGCCCTCCGCCTGCGCGATGAGCGGCGCGTCGACCATCTCGCCGTCGACCTCGAAGACGGCCCGCCCCGCCGACTCCGCCTCGTCGCGGGCGTCGAGGACGGCCCTCGCCCACTCGATGTCCTCCGGGTCCGGGGTGAACGCCTCCGTGATCGGCCCCACCTGCGCCGGGTGGATCGCGAGCTTCCCGTCGTAGCCGAGCCGCCGTGCGAACGCCGCGTCCTCGCGGAGTCCGGCGTCGTCCGAGAAGTCCGTGTACACG
>NZ_CBVY010000008.1:177488-180952 GCF_000513435.1 Halorubrum sp. AJ67
AACAAGGCGCTCGTCGGCAGCGTCAACTCCGGTTACGGGCACTTCGAATCAGCGATCGAGTCGCTCTCGGGGCTCTCCGAGGATTTCTTGGGCGATCTCGTCACCGGCGTCCACGGGCTGGACGACTTCGAGGCCGCGTTCGCGGATGACGGCACGACTATTAAAACGGCGGTCGAATTTGCCGCGTATGAAGAACGTTGACGACCTGATAGATAGTGCCGCCGAGCTGGCGGAACACGGTCTCTCGAAGGGCGAAATCGCCGACGAACTGAACGTCTCCCGGGAGACCGCGAGCTGGCTGGTCGAGCGCGCGGGCGGGTCCGAGGCCGACGACTCGACGGCCGAGACGACCGCGTCCGCCGACATCCACGTCGACTGGTCGGCCCTTGGCCGCGACTCCACGCGCCTCGGCTACGCGGCGAGCGCGATGGCCGACCTCTTGGCCAAGCAGGGCGAGGAGGTCGATCTCACCGTCGGGGTCGAGAAGGCCGGCGCGCCGCTCGCGACCGCGGTCGCGGACCGGCTCGACACCGACCTCGGCACGTACGCGCCCGCGAAACACCAGTGGGACGAGGGCGACATCGACGAGCAGGGGGGTGGCTTCTCGCGGAACTTCGCGGCCATCCGTAACCGCGACTGCTACGTCGTCGACGATATCATCACCTCAGGGACGACGATGCGGGAGTCGATCGACGCGATCCGCCAACAGGGCGGCGACCCCGTCGCCTGCGTCGTGTTAGTCGACAAGAAAGGGTACGACGAGATCGACGGGGTGCCCGTCTACTCGCTCGTCGACGTGGTCCGCGTCGACCGCGAGGAGTAGCGCCGGACGAGCGATTCCGCGCGGCTGGGGCTCGGTGATCGTATTCCAAGCAGCAACTACATCGTAGCGACTGGAGTTTGGCGGTGTTGGCTGAAACATCGACTGTGCCGCTCGCTCTCGAAACCGAACACGTTCCGTGCGGAACCCATTTGCCTCGGCGGCGCGTACCCGATCCCATGACGTTCAGCCCCGAAACCGACGCCGACCCCGAGGAGATCGAACAGCGCGTCGAGACGGTTCTCGCCGACAACGACGTGGTCCTCTTCATGAAGGGGAACCGCCTGATGCCGCAGTGCGGCTACTCGAAGCGCGCCGTCGAGCTGATCGGCCAGCACGTCGAGGAGTTCGAGACGGTCGACGTGTTACCCGCGCTGCCGCAGTACCGCGAGGCGCTGGAGGCCCACAGCGGCTGGGAGACGATCCCGCAGACGTTCGTCGACGGGGAGTTCGTCGGCGGCAGCGACGTACTCGCGGAACTCGACGAGCGCGGCGAGCTCGCCGCCGAGCTGGGTGCCGACTGAGGCATCGCTCCGGCGGGACCGCGCGCCCCCGGCCGAACCTTCCGCCGATCCTTTGCTCTGGAAGGGCAGCCCATATAAACCCACGGTGCCTATACAGGGTAGAAGCAGCCGTTGCCGCTGCCGCCCCGACCACCGGTTCGACCCCACCGCATTCCACAAACAATGACAGGCCGCGTGTTCCGACTTCATTCGACGCTCGAACTGCCACTCGAAGACGTAGAGGCGTACTTCGACGAAGATCCCGATCTGCCGCCGGAGATCGATGACATCGACATCACGCGTCGAAACAACACACTCATCATCAAGGCCCTGTCCGACGACGAGTCGATCAGTAAGTACACGCCGACCGCACAGCTGAAGGCGTCGGTCACGGAGACGCGCGTGTGGGAGGAGGAGCCGCCACGCGCCGGCGGCCCGCAGTGGATGGACGACGAGGAGGAGGAGATCCCCTCCGAGCTGGTCGAGTTCGCCTGCTTCAAGGGCGACCGCGAGACCGTCCTCCAGAACTCCGCGCTCCAGTATCCGATGTTCTTGGTGCTCCGCGAGATCGCGACCCTCTCGGAGAAGGGGACGCTGACGGCGATCACCGAGGAGAACGACGAACTCGAAGCGACCCGGATCGTCGAGGGCGAGCGGCGTCCCGCGAGCATCGAGGTCGTCGAGAGCCCGCAGGGTGCCGGCGAGGGCGACGGCGGCGTCAACTGGCGCGATAACGAGTTCATCTCGGACTGAGGCGGCGCGCTCACCGCGTGTCACGCGTGCGCCCCGCCACGTCCCGTTCCGACGCCGTTCGACCGCCGACGCTTTATCCGTGCGACCCACTCTTTCCGTCATGAGCGATTGGGTGAGCCTCTTTTCCGGCGGGAAGGACTCTTCGTGGGCGCTGTACCGCGCCGTGGAAGAGGGTCTCGACGTCTCGCGGATGTTGACAGTCCACCCCGCCGGCGACTCGTACATGTACCACACGCCGGCGACGGAGCTCGCCGCGCTCGCCGCCGAGAGCGTCGGGATCGACCTCGTCGAGGTGTCGCCGGACGACTTCGGCGCGGACGACGTCGACGACGCCGGGGCGCAGGGCGACGCCGAACTGGAGCCGATGGAAGCGGCCCTCCGAGAGATCGCTGCCGGAAGCGACGTCGACCTCGCGGGCGTCACCGCGGGCGCGGTCGAGAGCGAGTTTCAGACGAGCCGCATTCAGGCGATGTGCGACCGCCTGGGGATCGACCTGTTCGCGCCGCTGTGGCAGCGTGACCCGGTCGAACTCGCCGAGGCGATGTTCGACGCCGGCTTCGAGATCCGTATCGTTCAGGTGGCGGCATACGGTCTCGACGAGTCGTGGCTCGGACGCCGGTACGACGCCGACGCGCTCGACGACCTGCTCGCGCTCCGCGAGGAGTACGGCGTCCACCCGCTCGGCGAGGGCGGCGAGTTCGAGACGTACGTCGTCGACGGCCCGCACATGGACCGCCGCATCGACCTCACCTACGACGCGGTCTGGGAGGGCGACCGCGGCCACGTCGAGATCCGGGACGCGCAGCTGAAGTGAGTCCGCGGCCGGAGTGAATCCGTGATCGGAGTGAATCCGCGGCCGGCCAAGCCCGCCCGTTACGGCCAGCTGCCGGCCTGATCGTACGCGTCCACGATCCGGCCGATACCGACGACGTACGCGGCGGTTCTGAGGGTGTGAACGTCGTTCGACTCGTAGGTCTCGACTAGGGTGTCGAACGCGTCCGTAATGACGCGCTCCAACTCCTCGTTGACGCGCTCCTCGGTCCAACTGAACCGCTGGCGGTTCTGGACCCACTCGAAGTACGAGACGGTGACGCCGCCCGCGTTCGCGAGGATGTCGGGGACGATGTGGACGTCCCGGTCGGCCAACACGTCGTCGGCGTCGGGCGTGAGCGGGCCGTTCGCCGCCTCGACGATCAGGTCCGCGCGCACGTCGGCCGCGAGGTCGCCGTCGACGGCGTTCTCCAGCGCGGCCGGGACGAGGCAGTCGACGTCGAGCGTGAGCAGTTCGTCGTTCGTGATCTCCTCCGCGCCGGGGATAGCCGGTCACCGTTCCGGTCTCGGACTTGTGTGACTTCACCTCGCGCGGGTCGAGTCCGTCGCGGTCGAGG
>NZ_CBVY010000008.1:184851-185945 GCF_000513435.1 Halorubrum sp. AJ67
AGGTATGAGCGATCAGGAGCAAGCGGACGCGGCCGACGAGGCCGAAGAGACCGAGACCGAGACCGACGCCGGCGGACTCGAGGACGGCGACTTCGTCCGCGTCGCGTACACGATCCGAACGGCCGACGACGGTCGCGTCATCGACACGACCGACAAAGAGACGGCCGAGGACGCCGAGATCGACGTCGACGAGTACGACTTCGAGCCGCGCATCATCGCGCTCGGTGCGGGCCACGTGTTCCCCTCCGTCGAGGAAGCGTTCGTCGGCGGCTCGGTCGGCGACGAGGGCACCGTCGACGTCCCCGCCGAGGACGCCTTCGGCGAGTACGACCCCGACGAGGTCGAGACGGTCAAGGCCGACAAGATCCCCGAGGACGACCGCTACCCCGGCGCGCAGATCCAGATCGACAACCGTCAGGGCCACCTCGAGACGATAATCGGCGGCCGTGCCCGCGTCGACTTCAATCACCCGCTGGCCGGCGAGGACCTCGAGTACGAGTACGAGATCCTCGAAGCCATCGACGACCGCGAGGAGCAGGCGTCGGGCATGCTCGGCATGTACCTCCAGGAGGCCCCCGAGGTCCGCATCGAGACGGTCACCGAGGAGGAGGAGACGGTCACCGAGGACGACGACGGCGAGGAGACCGTCGAGACCGAAGAGGTCGAGAAGGACGTCCTCTACGTCACCGCGACGCAGGCGATGCAGATGAACCAGCAGTGGATGTTCCAGAAACAGCAGATCGCGCAGGACCTGATGGACCGCCTCGATCTCGACCGCGTCGTGATCGAGGAGGTCATCGAAGGCGGCGGCATGGGCGGTCTCGGCGGTATGATGGGCGGCATGGGCGGCGGTGCCGGTGATGTCGACATCGAGGAGGCGCTCGAAGACGTCGACGTTGACGCCGACGAGATCGTCGACGAGATCGACGAAGAGTAACCGATCCCGATCCGCTCGGTCCGTCCGAGTCACTCGGTTTTTCCGTAGAACCGTCCCGTTCTCGTAGAACCATCTCGTTTCCGTAGAGCCACCGCGTTCGCTCGGCGTCGCGTGTGTGGACCGTCCCGCGGGGCGGCGCGGCCGCCGAACAGATCCC
>NZ_CBVY010000008.1:186210-187967 GCF_000513435.1 Halorubrum sp. AJ67
GGGCGAGCCCGAGGGTAGTCGTCGTCTTTCCGCTTCCGCCCTTGCCGCCGGCGACGGCTATCACGGGGAGGCTGCGTCGCTATCGGATATAAGGTGTCGGGAGAATCGCCGGGCGCGACGGACGTTCGGTCGCGACGCCGGGCATCGACCCGCCGGTCAGTCCTGACAGCAGCCGCCCGCCTCGCCGCCGAAGTCGACCGCGAGCGGCTCCGAGATGGCCTCGTTGACGGCTTCGAGCGTGTCTTCGAGCTCGTCTTGCGCGTCGAGGTACTCGCTCATCACGGGCATCGAGTGGAGTTCGTCCTGCGCCTCTTGGACGCGCTGAAGTCCCTCGTTCGTCGCCTGTCCGGACTGCCGCGCCTGCATGAACTCGGCGCGAAGCTGCTCGAACTCGTCGATCCGGCTCTGGACTTCCTCGTCGCGCTGGACCGCAGCTCTCGCCTCTTCGAACCGCTCGTACTCCGGGGTTTCGGCGATCCGTTCGCCGAGCTCTCGGCCGAGGTCCTCGATGGAGACCTGTTCGACGCTCATACCCGAACGTCGTGACCGAGCCGTTTGAACCTGCCGGAGCCGGGGGTCAGGGTCGGCTTTCGGCGTCCGCTACACCTGTGATTCGACGAACTCGACGACCGCCTCCAGCTCCTGCGGGCCGATGCCGTGCCCGCCCGGGAAGCTCCCGTGGGTGACGGCGGCGTCGACGGCCTCCAGTCGCTCGACGGCGGCGTTCGTCCGCTCGTCGGGGATCACGCGGTCGCCCGCGCCAGCGCCGACGAAGACGGGCTTGCCCTCGATCCCGTCCGGGTCGAGGTCGGCGTGCGACTCCGGGAGGTAGCCGTGGAGCGCGACGACCCACGCGTAGCGGTCCGGGTCCTCCAAGAGGAGCGAGAGGCTCGTGATCGCGCCCTGACTGAACCCGAGCAGGCCGAGCCGGTCGGCGTCAAGTCCGTAGGCGTCGACCGCCCCCTCGACGCTCTCGACGATCAGGTCGAGGCTCCGCCGGAAGTCGGCGGCGTCGGCTGGCTCGATTCCAGTCCGCCGGCGAGAGGTCGAGTTCGTACCAGGTGTACCCGCCCTGAAGCGGATCGGGCGCACGGAGGCTGATCACGTGGAGTTCGTCCGGGAGTTCGGCGGCGACCGGGAGCAGGTCCTCCTCGTCGGCCCCGCGGCCGTGGAGGACGAAGACGGCGGGTGCCGGCTCGCCGTCCGTGCCGTCGTCGGGCGCGACGTGAACGTGTTCGAGCGGAACGTCTGTCATCGCCTGAGGGTTGACAGGGGCAGCCGTTAGGTCCGTCGGCCGCGGCAGCGCGTCGGTTCGGGCGGACCAGTCCGGCTTTCGGGGTGTGATTTATACGGTGTCCCCCTCACGGGCCGCATATGGGTCCTCGCAGCCCCTCCGTACTGGTAGCGCTGTTCCTCTGTGTGACCGCGGTGGTCGCCGTGGCACCGGTCGACGCGCGCGCACCCCCGACGCCCGTCTGCGGCGTCTGCGAACTCGACCGCACGACCGCGGACGGAACGTCCGTGGTCGCCGGCGGGAGTTCGCTGACCGTCACCGTTCACGGGAACGGGTCGACGACGTGGGACGCGCGGGTCGACCTCGCGGCCGGCGGCGACGCGCTCGCGGCCAACGAGTCGCTCCGTCGCACGGTCGTCTCTGACGCCGTCGGGAACGGGATCGCGGAACCGAGAGATGTCGACGCTCGGATCGACGGGGACGCGCTGGCGGTCACGTACCGCGATCCGAACGCCACGGAACG
>NZ_CBVY010000008.1:188637-191231 GCF_000513435.1 Halorubrum sp. AJ67
GCACGGACCGCGTTCGCCTCGACGTCGAGCGGGACTCCGGTCGCGGTCGCGGACGACGCGCCGCTCCCCGGCTGCGGGCGTGGATCGCCCGACTGCTCACCGACGACAGCCTCTGACAGGCCCGACGCGTCCGGGCGACCGCGCCGAACGGACCCGACGATCACGAACGTCGGGGACGAAACTCGGGGTCGAACGCGCCGTTTAACCGTCCTGCCGCACAATTCGGTCGACATGAGCGGCTCCACGGAGGGCGACCTGACGAAGACGGGGATGGCCCTGAAACACGACCGCGAGTGGGACTACGAACTCGACCGGATCTTAGAGGCCATCGAAGAACGGGACGCCACGAAGGTCGGGCTCCAGTTCCCCGAGGGACTCAAGCGCCGCGGGCCGAAGGTCGCCGACGACCTCCGCGAGGTCGCGCCCGACGACGTGACGTTCATGCTCTCCGGGCAGCCCTGCTACGGTGCCTGCGACCTCGACACGTACCTGATGCGGCGGACGGACGTGTTCGTCCACTTCGGCCACACGCCGATGAAGGAGTCAGACAGCATCGTCTACGTCCCGCTGTTCTCGAACGTCGACCCCTTCCCGATCATGGAGGACGCGCTGGCGGAGGAGCTGTCGCCGCCGGAGGAGGACGCCGACGTGGGCCTCGTCACGACGGCCCAGCACATGAACCGGTTCGAGGAGATGACCGACTGGCTCGAAGAGCGCGGCTACGAAGTCCATACCCGCCGAGGCGACGACCGCCTCACCAAGGAGGGACAGGTGCTCGGCTGTAACTACGCCTCCGCGGACATCGACGCCGACCAAGTGCTGTACGTCGGCGGCGGGAAGTTCCACCCGGTCGGACTTGCGATGGAACACCCCGACAAGCGGGTCGTCATCGCCGACCCGGTCAACAACGCGGTATCGGTCGCGGAACACGACCAGTTCCTCAAGCAGCGCTACGCCGCGGTCCACAAGGCGATGGACGCCGAGAAGTGGGGCGTCATCTTCTGTACGAAGATCGGGCAGGGCCGGTGGGAGAAGGCCCAAGAGATCGTCGACAACAACGAGAACGCCTACCTGATCACGATGGACGAGGTGACGCCGGACCGCCTGCGGAACTTCGACATGGACGCGTTCGTCAACACCGGCTGCCCGCGGATCACCACCGACGACGGCCCGCGCTTCCACAAGCCCATGCTGACGCCGGGCGAGTACGAGGCCGCGATCGGCGAGAAGCCGCTCGACTCGATCGAGTTCGACACGTTCCACGATACCTGGTAACGCCTTCGGCGTTCCCTTCGTCATCGGCCGCTTCTGCCAGATCCTCGGCGTTTTAGTTCTCCCGACGAGACGTGTGTCATAATGGCGAACGACGCACACATCGGGACGACGCACATCGGAAGCCTGCCGCGACCGCCGGCGCTGCTCGACCTGCTCACGAAGCGGCAGGACGGGGAGGACGTGGACGGCGACGAGTGGGACGCGACCGTCGCGGAGGCGACTCGCGACGTCGTCGACCGACAGGTCGAGACCGGGCTGGACTCGATCAACAACGGCGAGCAGTCCCGCGTCTCGTTCAACTGGTACGTCGCCGACCGGCTCAGCGGCATCGGCGGCACGCAGGAGACGGAGCTGTGGGCGGATCTCCAGGAGTTCCCCTCATATGCCGAGGAGACGTTCAAGACCGACGTGATCGACCTCTCCGAACACCCGGTCGTCGACGGGCCGATCGAGTACACCGGCCGCGAGGAGGCCGAGGCGGAGGTCGACGGACTCCTCGACGCGCTGGAGGCCGCCGACCGCGACGCCGACGACGCGTTCATGACCGCGGCGTCGCCGAGCGTCGTCACCGCGACGCACGTCGACGAGCACTACGGCGACTACGAGGAGTACCTCTTCGCGGTGGCGGAGGCGATGAAGACCGAGTACGAACTCGTCGCGGACGCCGGACTCACCCTCCAGATCGACGCCCCCGAACTGCTCACCGTCGGCCACACCGCGGCGTACGCCGACGAGCCGCTGGAGGCGGCGAAGGACGCGACGCGGCTCCACGTCGAGGCGCTCAACGAGGCGCTCGCGAACGTCCCCGCCGAGCAGGTTCGGCTCCACACCTGCTGGGGGAGCTACGAGGGGCCCCACCACCTCGACACCGACCTCGCCGAGATGCTGCCGCTGATCTACGAGGCCGACATCACCGGGCTCAGCGTCGAGCAGGCGAACCCGCGCCACCAACACGAGTACCGCGCCTTCGGCGAACACCCCGTCCCGGACGGCTGGACGCTGATCCCAGGCGTCGTCGACGTGAAGACGAACATCATCGACCACCCGGAGACGATCGCCGACCGCTTGGAGCGCGTCGCCGACGCGGTCGACGACGGGATCCCCCTCGTCGCCGCGCCCGACTGCGGGTTCGGCACGCAGGCGGGGCTCGGCATGGTCGACCCCGAGATCGCGTGGGCGAAGCTCGACGCGCTCGTCGGGGGTGCCGAGATCGCGAACGAACGGCTCGCCTGACGGGTCCGCGAACAGGGCTACCGGTCGGCTTCGACCGCCTCCTCGACGTACTCTACCGCCGCCGCGGGCGAGTCGACGGCCGCGAC
>NZ_CBVY010000008.1:195336-198989 GCF_000513435.1 Halorubrum sp. AJ67
GTCGTAACTATACCGCTAGGGACGGTTCCGACGCCCATGGACGCCGTCTCTCGGAACGAACGATACCACCTCGTCTGTCGCGAGTGTCCGCTCGAACGCCTGTTTGATACCGCGGTCGACGCGGACGCGATCCGACGCGATCACGTCGACGAAACCGGCCACCGCGTCGCCGTCGATCGGGTCGAGTAACAGACCGGTTCGGGGCGGCTCGACGGATGCCGGCGAACGATCCGGCGGCGGTCCCCTCAGACGACGTTCGAGTCGATGTCCCGCGGGAAGTTCGTGAGCGTCTCGGTCCCCGACTCGGTGATCGCTACGGTGTCGGAGTGGCGGTAGCCGTACTCGTCAGTGTAGAGTCCCGGTTCGATCGTGTACACGTGTCCCGGCTGCATCAGGGCGTCGTCGCCGTCGTAGCGCTCGCCCCAGCCGCGGTCGATGTACGGCGGCTCGTGGCCGCCGAGACCGATGTTGTGGCCGACGTGGTGTTGCGCAAGCTCGGTCACGCCCTGTTCCTCGAAGTAGTCCCAGACGACGCGGTCGACCTCGGCGACCGGCACGCCCGGACCCAAGGCGTCGATCGCGAGCGTCTGCGCCTCCAACATTAGCTCGAAGTGGTGTTCCTGCTCGTCGGAGTAGTCGCCGACGAACATGGTCCGCTCCAGCTCCGAGCGGTAGCCGTCGACGTTCGCGGTCGCGCCGGTGACCAGCACGTCGCCCTCGGAGAGCCGCTCGTTCGGGGTGTGGCCGTGCGGGAGCGCGGTCTCTTCGCCGGAGATATACCCTGCGTGGACCGGGCCGTCGCCGCGGACGCGGACGCTGTAGTCGTCACCGAGCGTGTCGAGCATGGCGCGGGACGCGTCGGTCGACGCGCGCTGCGAGACGGTCGCCGGGTGCGCCCCCGGCTCGGAGTAGTCGGCGAGGTAGCGGTGCCCGAGGTTCGCCCACTTCGCCGACTCGCGGATCAGGTCGACCTCGTCGTCGGACTTCGCCCAGCGCATCCCGGCCGACCCACGACTGCGTCTCGACGTCGAGCGAGTCAGAGAAGGCGGGGCCCTCGTACCCCATCACGCCCGGGGGTCCGTCGGCGTCGGCGGCGATCGCGTCGACGCCGAGCCCGTTCAGCATCTCCACGGCGACGCTGACCGGCTCGCCGCCGGGATAGTCGAAGTAATCGTGGACGGCGTCGATCCGCGAATTCGGCGAGACGCGCTCGACCTCCAGTCTCGGGACGGTGATCTCGACGCGGTCGTCGGTGACCGCGAGGACGACCGGGCGCTCCGTCTGGATGTGGTGGAATCCCGTGAGGTACTCGATGGCGGTCGCGCCGACCCACGTCGCGGCGTCGGCGTCGGTCGCTGCGAGACGGTCTCGGACCGCGGCGAGCCGGTCCTCGAAGGCCGACTCGGGGAGTCGCGTGGCCATACCTCACGATGGACGAACGCGCCGATAAACGGTCGGGTAGCGGAACGGTGGTTAGCGTCGGTACCGGGGGCGGTGCCGGTCTCAGGAAGGGAATTGGTGACGCGGTCGCTCCGGACGGATCAGCTCTCGCGGCGGGCGAACGCGAGGTTGCCGGAGACGTTCTTGATGTAGGCCGTCACGGTCTCGCCCTCCTGTGCGCCGGGGACGAAGATCGTGTACTCGCCGCGTTCGGCGACGCCGTCGCCCTTGCGACCGGTGCCGACGATCTCGAGTTCGTACGTGTTGCCCGACTCGACGGCGTCCTCCTGTCGCTGGGTGTTCTGCGTGTTCTGTTTCGCCACCGGGCGGAACGCCCCGCAGGCCTCACAGCGAAGCATCGGCGTCCGGTTCTCCGTCTCCAGCCGGGTGTCGGGGAGACCGCACTCCGAGCAGGTGACGTACGACTCGATGTACGAGTCGATCGCGGCCTGAAAGTCGCGCTCGCGGAAGTTCCCGCTGTAGCGGGCGCGGCCGTCCTCGTACTGGCCGGCCGTACCGAGCTCCTGTTGGATCTTCGAGTGGACGTGTTCGGGGTCGCGGCTCAGCGCGTCGGCGATTCCGGAGAGGTTCGTCAGGCGGGTGAACGCCCCGTCCTTCTGCGCTTCGGGGTCCGGGACGGACAGCCGCTCGTCGGAGCCGCCCAGGTCCGGGACCTCCTCCATCGCGCGGTCGAGGCTCGATTCGTAATCCATACGTGAGGGAACGACAGCGCGACGGAAATCGCTTCCGGGTTCGAAATCAGCCGCGTTTCGACCCCGGAGTCGAGCCTAAGAGTGTAGCAGTCGGCCAGAAGTAGCGGGAGGTAGATTTGAACTACCGATCTCCGGGTTATGAGCCCGGCGGAATCTCCTGGCTATCCCATCCCGCTATCGTAGCAAAATCGCGTGCGACTGTTAAGGGTTCTGATCCCGACGCCCGTGTGCGATTCGTCCACGCGTCTGCGACGGGTATTGTCCTGCCGAGCGGTCGCCCCCGCCGCTCCGTCACTCCTCGCTCGCGTCGTCGGTCGCGTCCCCTCCCTTCGCCGCCACGGCCTTGATCCGGATCCGAAGCGCGATGACGGCGACGGCGGCGAATCCCACCGTCACGGCGATGTCGGCCGGGTCGCCTGAGAGCGCGCGCTGCGCGGTGAGTCCCGCCATCAGCGCGAACATCAGCGCCAACAGCCCCGCGATCGGGACCACGTACCCCTCGGTGAACGCCGACCCGCCGGATTCGTCGCTCATGTCCTCCCCCTCCGCGGGCGACCGTGAAAAGCGTCTCGCGCCCACCTCCGCCTTGCGCCGGCCGCAAACGATTTCACTCATCATCGATAGTGATAGACGATGCACAAGCCGCTACTGACGACCGACTTTCTGGATCGGGCGCGTCGACACTACGCCGACGAGGAGGCGGTCCTCGCGGTCGACGGGACGCGATACACGTACGCGGAGCTAGGCGAGCGGGCCGACCGCTTCTCCGCCGCGTTACAGGAGCGCGGGATCGAGAAGGGGGACCGGGTCGCGGTGTTGGATCCGAACACGCACTACCACTTGGAGGCCGCCTACGGCGCGATGCAGGTCGGTGCGGTCCACACCCCGCTGAACTACCGGCTCACGCCCGACGACTTCTCGTACATGCTCTCGGACGCCGGCGTCGACGCCATCTACGCCGACGCCGAGTACGCGGCGAACGTCGAGGCGATCCGCGACGAGGTGCCGACCGAGACGTTCCTCACGAACGACGCGGACGCGGTCGAGGGCGACTGGGAGTCGTTCGACGCCGCACTCGACGACGCGGACCCCGACGCCTACCAGCGTCCGGAGATGGACGAAGACGAGGTGATCACGATCAACTACACCTCGGGGACCACCGGCGACCCGAAGGGCGTCTGTCGCACGCACCGCGCCGAGACGCTCCACGCGTACCTCATCTCGATCCATCAGGAGATCACCGACGACGACGTGTACCTCTGGACGCTGCCGATGTTCCACGTCAACGGCTGGGGCCACATCTACGCGGTCACGGGAATGGGCGCGCGGCACGTCTGTACCCGCGGGGTCGACGTCGCGGAGACGTTCGACCGGATCCGCACCGAAGACGTGTCGTACTTCTGTGCGGCCCCGACCGTGCTCAACATGCTCGGCGACCACCACGCCGAACACGGCGGCGCGACGACCGGCGACGCCGACGTGCGGGTCGCGACCGCGGGC
>NZ_CBVY010000008.1:199009-201187 GCF_000513435.1 Halorubrum sp. AJ67
TGCGCGAGCGCGAGGCCGATCTCGGAGAGCGTCCCGCCCGCCCCGTCGACGGCGACCGCGGCGTCGCCGTTCATCACGACCAAGCCGTTGCGCGCGTGGCCGAGTCCCGTCGCGATCGGCGTCGTGACGTGCTTGTTCGCGTCGCCCCGTCTCTCCGTCGGGAGGATTCCGACCGTCTCGCCGTCTGCCTCCCGCGCGCCGCGACAGACCGCCTCCATGACGCCGCCGAGACCGCCGCAGACGACGGTGTGACCGCGTTCCGCGAGTCGTTTCCCGAGTTCCTCCGCGACCGCCGCGGTCTCGGGGCCGATCGAACTCCCGCCGATGACGCTGACGCGCATGAGCGGGCCCACGCACCGGCGGCCGGTAAACCGTCCGAATCCGGCGTTCGACGGCCACAGAACACCTCGTCGTCGTTTTCGCCGGTTCTCGACGTCGAGAACCCCACTGAAACGCTTATCCCTTCCCGCCGTGAACGGAAGCTATGACGTACGATACCGTCGTGTTCGACAACGACGGTGTCCTCGTGGGCCGCACGCGCTTCGACGTGCTCCGGGATGCGACCCGGAACGCGTTCGAGGAGTGCGGCGTCGAGGAGCCCGATCCGGACGACGTAGAGCAGATGACCATCGGTGCGACCCCCGGCAGCGTCGGCACCGTCTGTCAGACGTACGACCTCGATCCGGGGTCGTTCTGGCGAACGCGCGACGACGTGGTGTCGCGGGCCCAACAGCAGGAGGCCCGCGAGGGACGCAAGACCCCGTACGACGACCTCGACGAGCTTCAGGACCTCGACGTCGAGATGGGGATCGTCTCCTCGAACCAGCAGGCGACCGTCGACTTCCTCGTCGACCACTTCGACGGGTTCGAGCGGATGGGAGCCGCGTACGGCCGCGAGCCGACGATCCACTCGCTCCAGCTCCGCAAGCCGAACCCCACTACATCGAGCAGGCACTCGGCGACCTTGACGCGGGCAACGCGCTGTTCGTCGGCGACAACGAGTCCGACGTCCGCGCGGCCGAGAACGCGGGAATCGACTCCGCGTTCATCCGCCGGCCGCACCGCCGCGACTGGGAGCTGAACGTCTGGCCGACCTGGGAGATCGAGAACCTCTCGGACCTCCACGACATCGTGGAGTGAGCCGCGGTGAGCGGTGAGGCGTCGCGCTCGCGGTGGACCACACCGCACCTCGCGCCTCCCCAGCCTCGCGGTTCGCGCTCTCCGAGCGCTCACCGCTCTCTCGCGCGGCGCTCTCGTCGGCGGCTTCGCCGCCGGCTGTCAGAGAGACCTCCGGTCTCTCCCTACTCGCGCCGTTAAGAGGGCGCTCGGAGGCGCGCGCCACCGCCTTCTCGTCGTCGCGACGATGAAGCGTTTAAATTCGATGCCGCGTAACTCGCTCTCGTGACCGACTCGCCCCCGTGGGCCGACCTCTTCGGCCACCCCGAACCCTACCCCGAGCAGGCCGACGGCATCGACGCCGCCATCGACGCCGCCGAGGACGGCGGCTTCCTCGCCTTAGAGGGTGCCTGCGGGACGGGCAAGACGATGCTCGCGCTCACCGCCGGACTCGACCGCGTCCGCGATCCGGAGTCCGACTTCGAGCGCGTCTTCGTCCTCACCAGCGTCAAACAGCAGCTGCGCCAGTTCGAGACGGACCTGCAGACGATAAACGACGACTTCCCGAGCGACTACGACCCCGTCTCCGGGCTTACCCTCGTCGGGAAGGCCGACGTCTGCCCGTACGCCCGGGAAAATCGCGGCGGGATCGACCGCGAGAACGTCTACGAGCGCTGCGAGGGGCTCCGCGAGCGAACCCGAAACCTCGTCGGCGACGGCGGGGCGACGACGACCTCGAACCTC
Organism: Halorubrum sp. AJ67; assembly: GCF_000513435.1. Classification (NCBI taxonomy): domain Archaea; kingdom Methanobacteriati; phylum Methanobacteriota; class Halobacteria; order Halobacteriales; family Haloferacaceae; genus Halorubrum; species Halorubrum sp. AJ67. The sequence continues at coordinate 200,870 of NZ_CBVY010000008.1, forward strand.
GTGAGCGAGGCGCGGAGCCAGCAGGTCGGCCTGATGGACTCCGGGAACGCCCCCGACTCCGACGGCGCGGCCGACTACCTCTCCGTCGACGGCGAGCCGACCCGTACCGGCCGGACACCGAGGAGTACGACGGGACCGAGTTCTCGTCCCTTTTATGCCGCTTCCTCGACGACCTCCCGGAGGACGGCGACCCCGCCGAGGCGGTCCCGTTCGACGTGACCGAACTCGGCCACGTCGACGCCGACGAACTCGTCCGGCTCGCGGCGGGCCACGGCTCGTGTCCCCACTCGATCATGGGCGCGCTCGTCCCGGAGGTCG
>NZ_CBVY010000009.1:0-1722 GCF_000513435.1 Halorubrum sp. AJ67
AGCGTTTTGCCCCGGCGGCCCCCACACCGGCACATGTCACTCGACGTCGACCCGCCGGATCCCCCCGAACTCGCCGCCGTCGACCCGAACGAGTACGAGGACGCAGAGGTCTCGGGCGGCGAGTACCGCCGCGACGAGCTCGAAGCGTTCCTCCGCGAGGGCGCGTGGGAGGAGGCGTTCGACGAGTGGGCCGCCGGCAGCGACATGGACGAAGAAGACTGGCGGATCGCGCTCGACCTCGAATTAGTCTCCCGCTTCGACTTCTTCTGGGACGACTTCGCCGACCGCGTCGGCTACCACGCGCCGGGGTTGCCCGAGGACTGGAAGGAGCGCGACCTCCACCCCGACCTCGACTCGTGGGGGACCGTCTCCGCGATCAACGCCGGTCTCACGGAGCTGGGGCAGATCGTCTGCGAAACGCTCAAAACGGAGTACATCGACTGGGAGGCCGACTTCGACGCACCGGACGACCTCCCGGACTTCGAGACGTAGCGGGCGGCGGGGACGGCCCCGCTCGCGCGCAGGCGGGGATCTCAGTGCCCCCAGAGGGTCCCGTCCGGGTCGTAGCGCGCGTCCATGATCCGGTCCCACTGCGCGTCGGAGAGGTCGAGGTCGGTCGCGGCGACGTTCTCGTCGAGCTGGTCGACCGTCCGCGCGCCCACGATGGGCACGCAGGTGAACTCGTCCCAGCCGGAGAGCCACGCGAGCGCGACCTGTGCGGGCGTGGCGTCGAGTTCGTCGGCGACCTCCCGGACCGCGTCGAGCACCTTCCAGCCGCGCTCGGAGAGGTAGAAGCGCTCGAACCGGTCGTCGAAGCTCGCCCGCGACCCGTCGGGCGCGATCACCTGCTCGGGGTCGTCGGGGTCGGCGCGCTCGTACTTCCCGGTGAGGAACCCGCCCGCGAGCGGGGAGTACGGGCAGACGGCTAGATCCTGATCGATACAGACGTCGAGGTACTCTTTCACGTCCTCGTAGTAGCCCGCGTGGTGGAGGGGCTGGACCACGTCGAAGGAGGCGTAGTCGTTGACGTCGGCGGTCCACTGCGCCTTCGTGAGCCGCCAAGCCGCCATCGTCGACGCGCCGAGGTGGTGGACCTTCCCCTCGGAGACGAGTTCGTCGAGCGCGCGCATCGTCTCCTCGATGGGCGTCTCCTCGTCCCAGCGGTGGATGTAGTAGACGTCGAGGTAGTCGGTGTCGAGACGGTCGAGAGTGCCCTCGACCTGCGCGCGGATGTGCTTCCGGCCGAGCCCGGAGTCGTTCGGTCCCGGCTCGCCGCGGCCGTCGAACGGGAAGTACACCTTCGAGGCGATCACGTAGTCCTCGCGGTCGCGCTCGTCGAGCCACTCGCCGATGTACTCCTCGCTCGTCCCGTGCGGCGTCCCGTAGACGTTCGCCGTGTCGATGAAGTTGATCCCGCGGCCCGCGGCCGCGTCGAGCAGTTCGTGGGCCTCCTCGCGGCCCGTCTCGACGACGCCGTTCGTCTCGCGACCGAACCGCCACGTTCCGAGGCACAGCTCCGAGATGCTGAGCCCGGTGTTCCCGAGTCGTCGGTAGTCCATACCGGCACGTCTCTGGGCGGATAGCTAAAGCGTGGCGGCACCGGCGGGGGACGCGACGAGGATCAGAACGTTGGGCCGGACCCGGTGGCTACCCGAAGTTCTCGACCTTCGCGGCGTCCGCGTCGCCGCCGGCCGCGTCGACGGCGGCCTCCGCGTCCGCGAC
>NZ_CBVY010000009.1:1742-5227 GCF_000513435.1 Halorubrum sp. AJ67
GCTCCGCGATGGCAACCGCGGGACCGATCCCGGGACCGCCGGCGATCACGACCGCGCGGGCCTCGCCGTCGTAGTGCTGGTCGCCGTACGGGCCCGAGAGGGTCATCTCGGTGCCGGCCTCGGCGTCGGCGAGGAACGCCGAGAAGTCGCCGCCCTCGTCGGGGTCGATGCCGACCGTGACCTCGAAGGTCTCGCCTACGCGAGGCGACGAGAGGGTGTAGAATCGCGCGACCGACTCCCCGTCTATCTCGGTGCCGAGCTTCACGAACTGTCCCGGTTCGGCCGCGAACCCGTCTGGCGCGCGGAACCGGAGGGCGTAGGTGTCGGGCCCGACCGAGGCGACCGACTCGACCGTCGCTGTCGTGTCCATACCTCGGATCGGCGGGCGAGACACAAACGCCTTCCCGTCGGCGTCGGTCCTGCCCGTGTCGAAAGCGGTCTGATCGCCGGTCGCGCCCGACGGCCGCACCGCGTCGGCGTGCCCCCGAACACCGGAGTCCGGGACCGATCTCCGAGGCAAAAGGTTCGACGTTCGTCGAAAACCGGTCCGACGCGAGGGGACGATCGTGAGGAATCTGGTGAATATACGTCCAATTATATCTGGATTTAAACGGATTACGGCGTCTAAAAGTGACAATATTCGCGAGAAGAGACACGTTCGTTCAGAAACGCGTCGGTGTCTCCTTCCAGAAGCCTTTTGATGAGTCCGCCGGAACCGTGTCCATAGTACATGGCCGCGGATTTCAACTGGGCTGTCGGCGGCGAGGCCGGCGACGGCATCGACTCGACGGGGAAGATCTTCGCACAGGCGCTTTCCCGCGCGGGTCGGCACGTGTTCACGTCGAAGGACTTCGCATCGCGGATCCGAGGCGGGTACACCGCCTACAAGGTGCGGACCTCCGTCGACAAGGTACAGAGCGTCGTGGACCGACTCGACGTGCTCATCGCGTTGACCCCCCGGACGATCGAGGAGAACCTCGACGAGCTCCACGAGGGGTCGGTGATCATCTACGACGGCGAGCGGACGACGATGCAAGACGTCGAGATCCCCGAGGAGATGATCGGGCTCGACGTGCCGCTCAAGAGCCTCGCCGAGGAGGCGGGCGGAGCGATCATGCGGAACGTCGTCGCGCTCGGTGCCGCCTGCGAGGTGGCCGAGTTCCCCATCGAGAACCTCGACTCGGCGCTCGAAAAGCGGTTCAAGGACAAGGGACAGAAGCTGGTCGACAACAACAAGGAGGCCGCGCGCGCCGGCCAGTCGTACGTCGCCGAGGAGTACGACCACGAGTTCGACTACGACTTGGAGACCACCGACGAGGACTACGTCCTCCTCAACGGCGACGAGGCGATCGGGATGGGCGCTATCGCGGCCGGCTGTCGCTTCTACGCCGGCTACCCGATCACGCCCGCGACGGACGTGATGACGTACCTCACGGGTCGCATCGAGCGGTACGGCGGCCACGTCGTCCAGGCGGAAGACGAGCTGTCGGCGATCAACATGGCGCTGGGCGCGGCCCGCGGTGGCGCTCGCGCGATGACCGCCACCTCCGGGCCGGGGATCGACCTGATGACCGAGACGTTCGGCCTCATCGCCACCTCGGAGACGCCGCTCGTCATCTGTAACGTGATGCGCTCGGGCCCCTCGACGGGGATGCCGACGAAACAGGAGCAGGGCGACCTCAACCACATGCTGTACGGCGGCCACGGCGAGGTTCCCCGGTTCGTACTCGCGCCGACGACGATCGCGGAGTGCTTCTGGAAGACCGTCGAGGCGTTCAACCTCGCGGAGAAGTACCAGCTCCCCGTCTACCTCACCGCCGACCTCTCGATGGCGGTCACCGAGGAGACGTTCTCGCCGGAGACGTTCGACATGGACGAAGTCGAGATCGACCGCGGGAAGATTGTCGACGAGACGACGATCGACGACCACATGAGCGACTCCGGCGGCTTCCAGCCCCACGAGATCACCGACGACGGGATCTCGCCGCGGGCGTTCCCCGGCACGGCCGACGGCGCGCACATGTCCACTGGTCTCGAACACGACGAGCAGGGCCGCCGGACGGAGGACACCGAGATGCGCGTCGAGCAGGTCGACAAGCGCAACCGCAAGGTCGAGACGGCCCGCGAGCGCGAGGACTGGAGCCCGCGCGAGTTCGGCGATGCGGACGCGGACACCCTCGTGATCACGTGGGGGTCGAACGAGGGCGCGCTCGCGGAGGCGGTGGAGTTCCTCGACGAGGAGGGCGTCGACGTGCGGGTCCTCTCGGTCCCGTACGTCTTCCCGCGGCCGGACCTCTCGGAGGACGTCGCGGCCGCCGAGACGACGGTCGTCGTCGAGTGTAACGAGCGGGGGCAGTTCGCGGACCTGGTCGAGCACGACGTGCTTGAACGGGTCGACCGGATAAACAAGTACAACGGCGTGCGGTTCAAGGCCGACGAACTCGCAGAGGACATCAAAGCGACTCTCGCGGAGGGAGTGGAGGCGTAACCAATGAGCTCAGACATTCGATTCACCGACTTCAAGTCCGACAAGCAGCCGACGTGGTGCCCGGGGTGCGGCGACTTCGGCACGATGAACGGGATGATGAAGGGTCTCGCAGAGACGGGCAACGACCCCGATAACACCTTCGTCGTCGCCGGCATCGGCTGTTCCGGTAAGATCGGAACGTACATGCACAGCTACGCGCTCCACGGCGTTCACGGGCGCGCGCTTCCCGTCGGCACCGGCGTCAAGATGGCCCGGCCCGACATCGAAGTGATGGTCGCCGGCGGCGACGGCGACGGCTACTCCATCGGCGCGGGCCACTTCGTCCACGCCGTCCGGCGCAACGTCGACATGACGTACGTCGTGATGGACAACCGCATCTACGGGCTGACGAAGGGGCAGGCCTCCCCGACCTCCCGCGAGGACTTCGAGACGTCGACGAGCCCCGAGGGCCCGAAACAGCCCCCGGTGAACCCGCACGCGCTGGCGCTCGCCTCCGGCGCGACGTTCATCGCGCAGTCGTTCTCCTCGGACGCGCTCCGCCATCAGGAGATCATTCAGGAGGCCATCGAGCACGACGGGTTCGGCTTCGTGAACGTCTACTCGCCGTGCGTCACGTTCAACGACGTCGACACCTACGACTACTTCCGCGACTCGCTGGTCGATCTCAAGGAGACCGACCACGACCCGACCGACCGCGAGGACGCGAAAGACGTCATCCTCGACAACGAGAAGGAACACCAGGGCGTCATCTATCAGGACGAGTCGTCGGTACCGTACCACGAGAAACACGGCGTCGACGAGGACATGTCCGTCATCCCGGACGGCGCGCCCGAGAGCGCGACCGACCTCGTCCGCGAGTTCTACTGAACGGTCGCTCGGCGGCGGCCGATTCCGTCCTCTCGTGACGGCCAAAACCGGCCGAACGGCGGTGTCCGCACGGATTTTTCGCCGGGTTTCAGCAAGCCTAATTAGGTGGGTCCGTATCGTTCGTGTATGG
>NZ_CBVY010000009.1:5963-12733 GCF_000513435.1 Halorubrum sp. AJ67
GGTTGACCGCTACGACGTCGCGATCGCCGGCGCGGGTCCGGCGGGCGCGCAGTGCGCCCGCGACCTGGCGACGCGCGGCTACGACGTCGTCGTCTTAGAGACGGAGTCGGAAGACGAGTTCCCGCGACAGAGCAACAAGTCGACCGCCGGCACGTTCCCGTCGATGATGTCCTCGTTCGGGATCCCGGACGATGTCGTGATGTCGTACACCGACGACGTCGTGTTGGAGTCGCCCAACGAGTACTACGAGAGCTACCAGCCGGGGGCGGTACTGGAGTTCGCGGAGTTCAAGCGCTTCCTCGTCGCCGACGGCCGCGACAACGGGGCGGAGTACCGCTTCGACGCCCGCGTCTCGCGCCCGATCCTCGACGATGACGGCGTTATCGAGGGCGTCCGATACAACGGCGACGAGGAGCTGTACGCGGAGGTCGTGATCGACGCCACCGGTCCTGCCGCCCCGCTGGCGAGCGCGCTCGACGTCGTCGACCTCGAACGCGAGAACCAGGCGATCGGGATCGAGTACGAGATGGAGAACGTCGAGATGAACCACCCGGAGTACGCCGACCTCCGGCGCGCGATGATGCTCCGGCTGGACCACGACATCGCGCCGGGCGGCTACTCGTGGATCTTCGCCACCGGCGAGGACACCGCGAAGGTCGGCATCTGTTACATCCAGAACGACCGCCACCGCGAGTTCGCCGAGGCGGGCAAGACCGTCGATGGCTACCTCGACGACTGGGTGAGCCGCGACCCCCGCTTCGCCGACGCCGAGCAGATCGACGAGACGGTCCACCGCGGCTCCGCACACATCCAGATGCCCGATGGGATGCACACGGACCACTTTCTCGCTATCGGCGACACGGTCCCCTCCATCGACCCGCTGTGGGGCGGAGGGGAGTCCACACGGGGATGAAGTCGGCCCGGGCCGCGGCGGCCACCGTCGACCGGTGTCTCACCGACTCGGAGCGCCGCCTCGACGCCGAGAGCCTCGCGGTCTACGAGCGGCTCTGGCACCGCGACGTGGCCCCGCGGATGAAGGCGCGGCTGATGCTCACGCGACTGCTGTATCTCGCGCCCAACGAGCGGTACGACCGGTTCATGCGCGACCTCCGTCGGACGGACGAGAACACGCTCGAAAAGGCGAATCAGGGCGATAAGGCGGCGATGGCGGAGCTGCTCCACCTCTCCGATCTCCCGCTGTTGACGAAGTTCGCACGGGAGCGGCTCGACGTCTGAAACGAGAAGGGACGACGACTCGGGGCGAACCGCTTTTGCCGATTCGACGCGCAGGAACGATCATGCTCGATTACGTCGGATTAGAGGCGGACCTCGACGAGGAGGCGCGGCTGATCCGGGACACCGCCCGTCGGTTCGTCGACGAACAGGTCCGCCCGGAGATCGGCGACCACTTTCAGGCGGGGACGTTCCCGACGGAGCTGATACCGGAGATGGGCGAGCTCGGCTTCTACGGCTCGAACCTCGACGGCTACGGGCTACCGAACGTCTCCGAGACCGCCTACGGCCTGCTGATGCAGGAGCTGGAGGCGTGCGACTCCGGGCTTCGGTCGATGGCTAGCGTCCAAGGGGCGCTCGTGATGTACCCCATCCACGCGTACGGCAGCGACGAACAGAAGGAGCGCTGGCTCCCCGACCTCGGGACCGGGGAGGCGGTGGGCTGTTTCGGGCTGACGGAGCCGGACCACGGCTCGGACCCCTCGGCGATGGAGACGCGGGCGGAGCGCGAGCCGCGGAGCGGCTCGGATCGGAGCGGTACCGCCGCGGAGCGCGACGGCGACGGCTACGTCCTCAACGGCTCGAAGACGTGGATCACGAACGCCCCCATCGCGGACGTGGCGGTCGTCTGGGCGCGGGAGACCTCCGCCGAGGGGAGCCCCGTTCGCGGGTTCCTCGTCGAGACCGACCGCGACGGCGTCACGACGAACGAGATCGACGACAAGCTCTCGCTGCGCGCGTCGATCACCGGCGAGATCAGTCTCCAGAACGTCTACGTCCCCGAGGAGAACGTGCTTCCGGGCGTGAGCGGCATGAAGGGACCGCTGTCGTGTCTCACGCAGGCGCGCTACGGGATCGCGTGGGGCGCGGTCGGGGCGGCCCGCGACTGCTTCGAGCAGGCCCGCGAGTACGCGCTCGACCGCGACCAGTTCGGCGGGCCGATCGCTCGGTTCCAGCTCCAACAGGAGAAGCTCGCGGAGATGGCGACGCAGATCACGACGAGCCAGCTGCTCGCCCACCGGCTCGCGGAGCTGAAAGAGCGCGGCGATCTCACGCCCCAACACGTCTCGATGGCGAAGCGCAACAACGTCCGTATGGCCCGCGACCAGTCGCGGATCGCCCGCGAGATGCTCGGCGGCAACGGGATCACGACGGACTACTCGCCGATGCGACACATGGCGAACTTCGAGACCGTCTACACCTACGAGGGGACCCACGACATCCACACGCTGGTACTGGGCGAGGACCTGACGGGGATCGCCGCGTTCGAGTGAGAAGAACGGGACCGGGGCGGAACCGGAGTCGGGGGCGAACGCGACGCCTACCGCTCGTCGATCGGGACGAACTCGGCGTCCTCAGGGCCGGTGTACCGGGCGCGCGGGCGGATGAGGCGGTTGTCCTCCTGGTACTCGGCGACGTGGGCGATCCACCCGCCGACGCGACTCATCGCGAAGATGGGCGTGTACATGTCGACAGGGATCCCGAGCGAGTCGTAGACGGAGCCGGAGTAGAAGTCGACGTTCGGGGCGATCCCCTTGTCGAGCAATCCCTGATCAGTAAGGTACTCCTCGATCGCGGTGGTGTAATCGAGCCACTTCGTGTCGCCCGACGACTCGGCGAGGTCTCGGAGCTTCTCTTCGAGGATCACCGCGCGGGGGTCTTTCACCTTGTAGACGCGGTGGCCGAACCCGGGGATGCGTCCGCCGGCGTCGCGGGTGTCTTTCACCCACTGGACGGGGTCTTTCGAGGAGGCGTCGATCTCGTGGAGCACCTCCATCACATCCTGGTTGGCACCGCCGTGGAGGGGACCGGAGAGCGCGCCGATACCGCCGGTGACGCCGGAGTAGACGTCCGCCATCGTCGAGCCGATCACCATCGCGGTGAACGTGGAGGCATTGAGCCCGTGGTCGGCGTGGAGCGTGAGCGCCATGTCGAACGTCTCCTCGCTCACGGCGTCCGGCTCGGCCCCGGTAAGCATGTAGAGGAAGTTCCCGGCGTGCGAGAGGTCCGGGTCGGGCGCGATCGGCTCCTCTCCCTGCCGGACGCGCTCGAACGCGGCGAGGATCGTCGGGATCTTCGCCGTGATCCGGCGGCCCTGACGGAGGGTGGATTCGCCGTCGTCGCCGCTCTCGTCGTCGTCCGGGTCGTAGGCGGACAGCATCGACGCCGCGGTTCGGAGCGCCGCCATCGGACGCTCCCCGGCGTCGGCGAGGGCGCGGACCGTCTCGATGACGTCGTCGTCCACCTCGCGCTCCGCCGCGAGGTCGGCGGCGAACGCGTCGAGTTCCGCGGCTGTGGGGAGAGAACCGTGCCACAGCAGATACAGCACCTCCTCGTAGCTTGCGCCGCGAGCGAGGTCCTCGATGTCGTACCCGCGATACACGAGCTTCCCGACCTCGCCGTCGACGTAGCTCAGATCCGACTCCGCGACGAGGACGCCCTCGAGCCCGCGTTTTAACTCATCGGCCATACCACGTCGTTCCGACCAACGGCAAAAAAGCGTTATCTTTCAGGAGGGATACGTTTCGTCGATCGTGGTGTGCCGCAGCGTCGAACGACGACGTGACAGGCTTCGGAAACGTCCGCGGCGGGCGGCCGTTCTCTGGTCTCGCAGTCTCAGCGAGCCGGAACAACCGTCACGGTCCGGTTCCGGTCGATCGCGTCCTCCAGCTCCTCGGCGATGGCTGAGCCGCGGGAGACCTGGACCTCGCCGCCGCGGCCGACGGTGGCGGTGAAGAGGTACTCGCCGTCGGCGCGCACCTCGACCGTCTCGCCCACGCCGTCGTCGACGTCGATGACGACGTGCCGCGAGGTGATCTCCGGGGCGACCACCGTCCCGCGCTCGGTGCCGACCTGCCCCTCGCCACTGCCGTTCTCGGCGGCACCGCCCGTCGGGCTCGGTCCCGACCCGCCCGGCTTCTCGTCGTGCGTGCGGACATCGATGTCGATCCCGAGGCGGTTCTCGATGTCGGCGATTCGGCCGCCGCCCTTCCCGATCACCGTGCCGATGTCGCCCTCGGTGACGTAGACGACCGCCTCGTCGTTGCCGTTCAGCTCCACGTCGACGTGGCCGTGCGCGACCGAGCGGATCTCGCGTTCAATCTCCTTTTTGGCGATGCGGCCGACGCCGGTCTCGCTTTCGGCCTCGTCGCCCTCGTCGTTCAGCGGGACGGTGACGACCTGTCGGTTGAACGTGTATATCTCGTACTCCGGCCGACCCGTCTCGAAGTCGGTCACCTGAATGACCGGGCGCGCGAGGTCCTCGGCCGTCAGCCCGGCGGGCACCTTCACCTCCGTGGTCACGTCGTAGACCGTGTGGACCTCGCCGGCCTCGATGTAGACGACGGTGTCGACGATCTGGGGGATCATTCCGAGCTCGACGCGCCCGACGAGCCGCTGGAGCGCGTCGATGGCGCGGGAGGCGTGGACGACGCCGACCATCCCGACGCCGGCCATCCGCATGTCCGAGAACACCTCGAAGTCGTTCGTCTTCCGCACCTCGTCGTAGATGGTGTAGTCGGGGCGGACTAAGAGCAGGGAGTCGGCGGTGTTCTCCATCTCGCCGCCGAGCGCGCCGTACTGGGTGATCTCCGGGCCGACCTGAAGATCTCGCGGCTTCTCCATCGTCTTCACCGCGTAGTCGCTGTCGTTCAAGAACTCCGCGACCGCCTGCGCGAACGTCGACTTCCCGGCCCCGGGCGACCCCGAGATGAGCACGCCGCGTTTACGCTCCGTGAACCGCTCGCGCAGCTCGTCGGCGAACTCGTAGTCGTCGAGGGTGGTCTTCGCGATCGGTCTGACGGCCGTAATCTCGATCCCGTCCGCGAACGGCGGTCGCGCGACCGCGATCCGGTAGTTGCGGAACTGGACGATGTCCATCCCGTCGTCGGACAGCTCGATGAACCCCTCGTTCGACTGCCGGGCGAGGTCGACGATCGAGTTGGCCCACTCGCGCATCTGCTCCTCGCTGCTCGGTTCGTCGTCGATCTCGACGTAGCGCATCTCGCCGAGGCTCCCGCGTTTCGCCTTCGGAACGGTGCCCGTCTTGAGGTGGACGGACATCGTCTCGTCGGTGAAGAACTCCTGGATCGGGAGGTCGTCGACGACGCCGCGGGCGACCGGCTCGACGTACTCGACGTCGAGTCCCTTCGCGCGGGCGACCTCGGCCTGGACCACGTCGCTGGACAGAAGCGTCGCGTCGTGGTCGGCGGCGAGGTCGCGAATCAGCGCGTCCACGTCGCCCTCGTGGGCGTTCGACCGGGCGTCGCCGCTCGCGCGCTCGCCGACGTACCGCAGTTCGATGGTCCCGTCGTCGGCGTAGTCCGCGAGCCGCTTGAGCTCGCCCAGCCCGTCCCAGCCGGATTCGAGGCCGTCGTTCGCCTGCGACTCCAGTTCGCCGACGACCGCCTCCGGGACGAACACGGTGACCGACTCGTAGGTCCCGTCCGCGACGCGTTCGGACACGCGGCCGTCGACGACCGCGCTCGTGTCCGGTACTACGTTCATACCGAGGATCGGTCCGGGAGGCGTATAAGGGTGTTCGACCGGGGGCCGCGTCGCGTCCGCGTCGGTGGACGGGACCGCGTCGACGAGAGCGGGGCGTTCAGTCGTCCGCGGCGGCCGGCTCGGTCTCGTCGCTCGCGAGTCGCTCGGCGTAGGCGGTGAAGTTCTCGAACAGCGCCTTCGCCTCGCAGGCGGCGTCGTACGCCGCGGGCGTTATCGAGTCGAGGACCGCGTCGACGCGGGCGTCGCCGATCTGATCGCGCTTCCCGTCGGTCACCTCGCGGGCGGTCTCGACGTCGTACTCGGGGTGGAACTGGACGCCCCAGCAGTGGCCGTCGCGGAAGGCGTGGACGCCGTGTTCGTTCTCGGCCAGAAGCGTCGCGGACGGCGGGAGTTCGACCACCGCGTCGCCGTGGGTCGTGAAGGCGGTGAAGGAGTCGTCGAACCCCTCGAACAGCGGATCATCGCGGGTCCGGCGGATCTCGTTGTAGCCGATCTCGAACCCGTCCATCCCGGCGACGCGGCCGCCGAGCGCCTCCGCGAGCACCTGATGGCCGTAACAGACGCCGAGGACCGGGCAGCCGGCGTCGGCGGCCTCGGCGACGTAGTCGACCAGCGGCGGGATCCACGCCTCGTCCCAGTAGACCGACGAGCGCGACCCGGTCACCACGACGCCGTCGAACTCGGTGTGGTCGGGGAGGTCCCCCGCGGTGGCGTCGAACTCGACGAGGTCGGCGTCGATCTCTCTGCGGAAGTTCCGGCGCGTGTTCGCGCCGTCGTGGGCGGCGTTCAACAGGGCGAACCGGAGGCGAGTCATCGACTGAACGGTTCGGCGAGAGCGACAAAACGGTTGCGGCGTCGGACGCGCCGGCCGACGACGCGGAGGTGCGGAGGGAGTCGGGTGTCGCTCCGCGGCGTCCGTCGGTCCTACTCGAAGGCGGCGCTCGCGTGTTCCGCGAGCCACCCGACGAGGAGGTCGTTGACCGCGGCCGACGCCTCGACGCCGACGAGGTGTCGAGCGCCCTCGACGGGGT
>NZ_CBVY010000009.1:13627-14353 GCF_000513435.1 Halorubrum sp. AJ67
ACCGCGACCTTCCCGTCGTCGACGTGGGCGTTCGCGGTGGCGCGGAGCTCGTCTGCGTCGCCGTCGAGCCGCTGGATCACCGCGGTCGTCCCGTCGACCTCGACCTCCTCCGCGTCGGCACCGCCGGAGGCGCGAGCGGCCGCGAGCTCCTCTTTGAGCGACTCGATCTCTTTCCCCCGCGCCTTCCACTCCTCGAAGAAGCGCTCGGCGGTGTCGGGCACGTCGAGCGGGTCGACGTCGAGGATATCGGCCGCGTCGTACAGCGCGTCCTCGGTGCGCTGGGTCGCCTCCACGGCGGCGGCACCCGCCGCGAACACGATGCGCTCGACGCCGTCTTGGACCGGCTCGGTCTTCAGCACCTTCACCGCGCCGATCTCGCCGGTTCGGTCGACGTGGGTGCCCGCGCAGGCCTGAACGTCGGCGTCGCCGACGTGGATGAGACGGACGTTCGTTCCCGGCGGGACGCCGCCCTGATACAGGTCGAAGCCGTGTTCGGCCTCCGCCTCGTTGCGGTCGGGCCACTCCTGCCGGACGGGCACGTCGTCGCGGACCAGCTCGTTGGCGACGCGTTCGATCGCCTTCACGTCCTCGCGGGTGATGCGCTCGAAGTGGCGCACGTCGAGGCGCGCGGAGTCGGTCCCCTTCTGGGCACCGGCCTGCCGGACGTGGCCCCCCAGCACCTCGCGGGCTGCGTGACCGATGAGGTGCGTCGCGGTGTGGTGCGCG
>NZ_CBVY010000009.1:14823-17128 GCF_000513435.1 Halorubrum sp. AJ67
CTGCGTGACCGATGAGGTGCGTCGCGGTGTGGTGCGCGCGGAGGCGGTCGCGGCGGCCGCCGTCGACCTGCCCGCGGACGAACTCTCCTTTCCCGGGGTCGGCGTCCGTGCGGTGGAGGACGACCCCGTCGGTCTCCTGTACGTCGGTGACGTCGACGGTGGTCTCGCCGACCGTGAGCTGTCCCCTGTCGGCCGGCTGCCCGCCGCCCTCGGGATAGAACATCGTCTGGTCCAACACGACGTCGTACCCCTCCTCGCTCTCTAACACGTCGAGGACGACCGCCTCGAACTCCGTGCGGCCCTGGTCGTCGTAGAACAGCTTCTCGGTCTCGGGGAGGTCGGCGAGCCGTTCGTCCCGCTCATCGGCGGCGTCGGCGGCGTCGGCCTCCTCGTGTCTGTCGGCGACGAGCGCGTAGAAGTCGTCGGGCACGTCGACGGTCGCGCCGCGCTCCTCGGCGATGTCGGCGACCATGTCGGGCTGGATCCCGTGGGAGTCGTACAGCTCCAACAGCTCTCCGGTGGGGATCGGTTCACCGGTGCCGGCGTACTCGTCGGCGAGCTGTTCGACCTTCCGGGCACCGCGCTCCAGCGTCTCCTCGTACTTCCGCTCCTCGCTGCGGACGATCTCGCGGACCGTGTCGCGGTTCTCGTATCCCAGCCGCTCGGCCTGCATGTCGACGAGTTCGTCGAGCGGAGCGTCGACGCCGACCTCGTCGACGAGCCGCTTCATCCGGCGTAACACCATCCGGGCGAGGTAGCCCGTCCCGACGTTGGAGGGAACGATCTCGTCGCCGAACATGTACGCGAGCGTTCGCGAGTGGTCCGCGATCGCGTAGATCGATTCGAGCGGCTCGACCAGTTCGCGCAGCCGGTCGACGTCGACGTCGAGCCGGTCGGCTATCTCGCCGCGCACGGCCTCCACGTCGTCGACGTCGTCGATGTCGAGCCGGCCGGAGAGCTTCGCGGCGCGGTGGATCAGCTCCCGTTCCGCCTCGGTGTGTTCGATCCCCGCGTTCTCCTTCAGGAAGTCGATCGCGTCGGGGTAGATCGCCTCGTACACCGTCGCGGTCCCCTGACTCATCCACGTCCACCGTTCGAGCCCGTACCCGGTGTCGACGATGTACGTGTCCATAAAGGAGTACGTGTGCCCGTCTTTCATCTCGTAGTCGCCGTCGGGGTCCCGCTCCATACACATGAAGACGAGCGTCGCCAGCTCGGCTCCCTTGTAGATGACCTCGATTGCGGGCCCGGCGTTGCCGCCGCCGACCCACGGGTCCTCGATGTAGGTGATCTCCTCCAGATCGGCACCGAGGCTCTCGAACAGCTCGTCGCAGTACCGGACCGTCTCGTCTTTCCAGTACACCTCGCCGTGGTAGGCGTACTCGCCTTCCTCGACCTCCTCGCGCGTGTTGAACGCGTGGTGGGCCATCATCTCGAACGCCATCGTGTGCCGCCCCGTCTTGCCGACGTTGTCGATGTCCTGCATCCGAATACAGGGCTGGGAGACGGTCAGCGGGTTCGCCGGCGGCGGCGTCTGCCCGGAAGTGACCAGCGGCTGGAAGTCGTAGATCGACGCTTGCGTCAGGAGGACGTCGTCGCGCCAGCGGTTCGCGGCGACCGGATACGGGTCGATCCGCTCGTGTCCGTGCTCTTCGAAGAAGGAGAGGAACGCCTCGCGCATCTCCGACAGCGAGTGGGCCTCGGGGAAGCCCGGGTCGTCGATGAAGCTGTAGTCCGCACAGGGCGGCTCGCCGCACAGTTCGCGGTCGGCGTCACGGGTCCAGAAGTGCGCGCCACAGGAGGAACACTCCTTGCGCTCGAACCCCTCCTCCTCGAAGTAGTCGAGACGGTACTCCGCTTCGAGATCGCTCATTACACGAACGTGGCCCGTGTTGCTCCAAAAGGGTTCCGGGGTCGCTCGTCGGCGGTCGTGCGGGGGTACCCGACGACGACCGCGGCGGGATTTTGACGGCGCAAACCGGTCGAGACGTTGAGACCGCACGACCGGTAAGAAGACTTATACTCTCGGGGAGAGCTACCACATATCATCGTGACTTCCGCGGTGGGCGAGCGCACGCTGGTCCTCGTGCTCGGCGACGACCCCGAACACACCGGTGACATCGAGGCGCGGTTCGAGTCCGAGTGGAACGGCTCCGACGGCGACCGGAGTGTCGCCGTCGAGACGCGCGCCGTCAGCCCCGACGCCCTCGACGTGGAGCGGACCGCCGACGTGGTCGTTGTCGCCGACGAGGCGGCGCTGGACCGCGTCCGGTCGGCCGACCGCGACGAGGCCGTGGTGGCGTAC
>NZ_CBVY010000009.1:18999-20941 GCF_000513435.1 Halorubrum sp. AJ67
CCGGCATGGCGAGCTCGCCGCGGTCAGGTCCGTCGACGAGGCGTATCGGGCCGCTATCGCGGTCGCGGAACAGGTGTTCCCGACGTATCAGAGCGTGGTCGCCGTCCGCGACGGGGAGTGGGTCGAACCGGTGGTGGCGTCCAGCGGGACGCCGGTCGAAGACTGTAACCGGGTCCGCGTCGGGCACCGGGGTGGCGGGGCGGGCGGTTCGGACCGGCGACACGTCGATCGCGCCGAATCCGAACCCGGACAGCCGGTTCGACGCGCCGCTCACCGTTCCGGTCGGCGACGACGTGGTCTTCCAGCTCGCGGCCGACGCCGCCGGCGGGACCGACGAGTTCGACGACGCGGACCGCAGGCTAGCGGAGCTGCTCGGCTCCCACTTGGAGGAGACGCTCGACCGGATCGCCGTCACCGAGACGCTCCGCGCCGAACGCGACAGGCTCCTCGCGCTGTTCACGAACGTCCCGGACCCCGCGATCGCCTACGATTACGCCGACGGCGAGCCGGTCGTCCGGCAGGTGAACGACGCGTTCGAGACGACGTTCGGGTACGAGGCGGATGCCGTTCTCGGCGAGTCCATCGACGAGTTCATCGTCCCGCCCGACGCCGAATCGGAGGCCGACGACCTCAACGACCGCCTCCAGCGCGGCCAGAACGTCCGCCGCGAGGTGACGCGGGTGACCGCGGACGGGCCGCGCCACTTCATCCTCCACGTCATCCCGATCCATCTCGATGCGGCGAACGCGGCCGGCTACGCCATCTACACCGACGTCACCGAACGGCGAGAGCGCGAGGAAATGCTGAGGCGACAGAACGAACGACTCGACGAGTTCGCGTCCATCGTGTCTCACGATCTCCGAAACCCGCTGTCGGTCGCCGAGGGGTACGTCGACCTCGCGCGGGAGACCGGCGATCTGGACCACCTCGACAGGGCCGCCGCCGCCATCACCCGGATGGACGAACTCGTCGCTGACCTCCTGTCGCTTGCCAGACAGGGCCGAGCGGTGGGGGAGACGGAGTCGGTCTCGCTGTCCGACGTCGCGCGCGAGGCGTGGGAGAGCGTCGACACCGACGGTGCGACCCTGACCGTCGAGTCGGACGTGACCCTCGAGGCGAGTCGGACGCGGCTGCGCGAGCTGTTCGAGAACGTCTTCCGAAACAGCGTGGAACACGGTTCCACGGGCAGTCGGGCGGAGCCCGACGACAGCGTCGAACACGGCCGCGACTCCGCGGACGACCCGCTCTCCGTCCGAATGGGGGCGACGCTCCGCGGCGACGACGGCACCGCGGTCGACGGGTTCTACGTCGAGGACGACGGAACCGGCCTCCCGGAGGACGACATCGATCGGGTGTTCGAGAGCGGGTTCACGACCGACGAGTCGGGCACCGGACTCGGGCTCGCCATCAGCAAGCGCATCGCCGAGGCGCACGGCTGGGCGGTCGAGGCCCGCGCCGCCGAGGGAGGCGGGGCCCGGTTCGAGTTCCGCACCGCCTGACCGACGTCCGGCCCGCGGCGGTCCGAAACGACCTTACGCCGCGCGCGAGGGTATCCGGTATGGTCGAGAACGTCGTCTACCCCGCCTACTTCGACGCCGAGCTGTCGCGCTCGGAGGGACGCCGCGTCCCGAGAGATCTGGCGGTCGAAGCGCCGACCGTCGACGAGATCGCGAAGGCCGTCCAGCAGGTCGGCTACGACGCCGTCGTCGAGCGCGACGCCACCTATCCCCGCGAGTTCGACGCCCCGCGGGTCCGTGGCGGTCAGAGGGACCGAGGACACCGCGAAAAACGACCTCGTTCAGGCGATCGCCGCGTACCTCGGCGTCCTGCGGGAGTAACCGTGCGGCGCGTCGGCACCGTCGTCCGCACCGCCGGCGGGTTGGCGATCGCCCGCGGTGACCCCGGAACCAGTCGTGGGAGGCAAGGCACACAGGGGGATAGG
>NZ_CBVY010000009.1:21270-33782 GCF_000513435.1 Halorubrum sp. AJ67
CCCTACGTGGCGGTCACGCCGGGCGACGGCGTCGGACTCGCGGCCCTCGTCGGCGGCAAGCTGTACGCGCGGTAGCTACGGCTCAGGCTCCGTCGAGTCGCCCGCTCTTTCTCTCGCCTCCGTCGACCCGTCCGCTCCAGCCTCCGCGGACTCCCCGTTACCCGTCTCACCGTCCGAGCCGGCGGGTCTCTCGGTCTCCGTCACGGTCACGTCCGCGAGCGTCGCGTCCGTCCGCGCGAGTCGTTCCGCCACGAGCAGTTTCTCCCGTCGCTCCAGCCGATTCCAGTCGAACTCGGCCGGCGGAGACGCCTCCAGCGCCTCGAACCGGTCGATCACGGCCTGATTGACGAACCGCTCGAACGAGTCACAGTTCGGGCAGGTGCGCGACAGGTGTGACGTGTCGAACGACCGCGTGACGGCGTGATCGAGACAGTTCAGACACCGGTAGATCGTGGTCAGAGACACGCTCGGATCAAGGTGCCGGACGGACGAGTATCTGTGGTCGCCGGCACGAGACCCGTCAGTCCGAACCGGTGGACCCGACGCTGGTTCAGCGAGTACGGAACCGACGGAAAACGGAAGTCACCCGGAAGGGGCGCGATCAGAACAGCGCGGACGCCGCCGCCTCGGCCGTCTCGATGACGGGACCGAAACCGGGCAAGAGTAGCACCGTCGCGACCGCCGCGAAGACGACCGCGGCGTACAGCGCCGTCGGCCGCACGTCGACCGCGTCGAGCGCGCTCGGCGACTCGGGGTCGTCCAAGAACAGCGCCTTCACGACCCGGCTGTAGTAGTACAGCGACACGACGCTGTTGACCGCGCCGAGCGCCGCCAGCCACAGGAAGCCGTTGTCGATGGCTGCCTGGAACAGGAAGTACTTCGAGAAGAAGCCGGCGAACGGCGGCAGGCCGGCCAGCGAGAACATGAACACGGCCATCGCGACGGAGGCGACCGGCGCGCGCCGCCACAGGCCCGCGTAGTCCGCGAACGTGCGGCCGACGCCCCACCGCTCCGCCATCGCGACGAACAGGAACGCGCCGGTGTTCATGAACCCGTAGACGAGCAGGTGGGCCATCGCCGCACCCATGACGGTGCCGTTCGCCGGCCCGTCGAGCGTGAGCGCGGCGACGCCGATGAGCGCGTAGCCGGCGTGACCGATCGAGGAGTACGCCAGCATCCGCTTGACCTCCTCTTGGACCGCGGCCGCGAAGTTCCCGAGCGTCATCGTGACGGCGGCTAAGATTGCGAACGCGAGCATCCAGTTGACGTTCGCCGAGACCGCCATCCCTAGCGGGAACGCCTCGGTGAACACGCGGAACGCGACGACGAACCCGGCGGCCTTCGACGCCGACGAGAGGAACGCACTGACGGGGGCGGGCGCGCCTTCGTACGCCTCCGGGGCCCAGAAGTGGAACGGGACGGAGGCGGTCTTGAACGCGACGCCGCCGATCATCATCACGACGCCGACGCCGAGGACGCCGGCAAGCCCCTCGATGGACGCCGACGCGATGTCCGCCAAGATGAGCGATCCGGTGGCCGCGTAGACGAGCGAGATGCCGAACAGGAAGATCGCCGACGACAGCGCGCCGACGAGGAAGTACTTCAGCCCCGCCTCGACGCTCCCGCGGTCCTGCTTGAGGTACGCCACCAAGACGTACGACGGCAGCGACACCATCTCCAAGGCGACGAACACGACCGCGAGCGAGTTCGCGACCGCGAGCAGCGCCATCCCCGTCGCCGCGAACAGCGTCAGCGAGTAGAACGCCGCCGGGTTATCGTGGTCGTGGAAGTAGTCGTGCGCCGCGACGACCACCAGCGCGGTCACCGACGCGAAGATGGCGGTGAAGAACAACGCCATCGTGTCGACCTTGATCGCGTCCGCGAACAGCGTGATCGCGCCGCCGGTGTCGACGCTTCCGGTGCCGGAGGCGACGAACCAGACGGTCACGGACAGCGAAGCGAGCGCGCCGAGCGCGCTCACGACCGCCATCGAGGTGTTCGACCGCGCGTCGGGGCTAATCGTGTCGACCAGAAGCAACACGAGACCGGTGGCCGCCAGCACCAGCGCCGGCAGCAGCGCCGTCACCTGCGGAAGCGTCTCAACCATTGATCGTCACCCCCTCGACCACGGGAACGGCAGCGTCACGTATCATCTCGAAGAAGATGTCGGGCGCGACGCCGAGCACGATGATCGCCACCAGAAGCACCGCGAGCGGGGCGACGTCGTGGAACGCCGCGGGACCGACCTCGTAGTCGGTTTCGAGCTCGAAGGGCCCGAACAGCGTGCTCTGCATCGCCGACAGCAGGTAGCCGGCGACGATGACGATACCGAACATCGCGAGCGCCGTGAACACCGGCGCGTACGGGAGCGCCGGCGCGGACAGCGAGCCGACGAAGATGAAGAACTCACCGGCGAAGCCGGCCATCAGCGGCAGCCCCATGTAGCCGAACGCGCCGGCGACGAGGATACCGACGGTGACCGGCATCCGGTCGGCCATGCCGGCCATGTCGCCGACCATCCGGGTGTGCGTCGTGTTGTAGATGACGCCGACCGCCATGAACATCAGCCCAGAGATGAGCCCGTGCGCGACCATCTGGAACGTCGCGCCGCCGACGCCGTACTCGGTGAACGCGATGAGCCCGAGGATGACGTACCCCATCGACGAGACCGACGAGTACGCGACGATCCGCTTGAGGTCCTTCTGTGCCAGCGCCAGCATCGCGCCGTAGATGACGCTGACGACCGCGATAGCCGCGATGGGCACCGCGAGCATCGACGCCTGTTCCGGCAGCATCGTGAAGTTGAACCGGAGCAGCGCGTACGTCCCCATCTTCAGGAGGACGCCCGCCAGCAACACCGACGCCGGGGTCGGTGCCTGAACGTGGGCATCCGGGAGCCACGTGTGGAACGGAACGATCGGGACCTTCACCGCGAACCCGAGGAACATCGCGACGAACGCGAACAGCGCGACCGTGTCCGGTGCGACGCCCAGCCACTCGCCCAAGTTACCCGCGGCGACCGCCTGTGCGATCTCCGGCAGGGCGAACGACGACACCGAGTCGCCGAGAGCGAACACGAGGCCCATGAAGCCGATGAACATCAGTAGCGACGCCGCGTTCGTGTACACGAAGAACTTGATCGCGGCGTACTTGCGGCGCGGACCGCCCCAGATCCCGATGAGGAAGTACATCGGGACCAGCACCGCCTCCCAGAAGACGAACCACAGGAAGAAGTCGAGCGCGGCGAACACGCCGAGCAGGTTCGCCTCCATGAACAGCATCAGCCCGTAGAACTGGCTCTGTCGAGTGTCGACGGGCGTCCACGCGCTGAGGATCGCCAGCGGCACGAGGAACGTGGTGAGGACGAAAAGCGGGAGGCTGATCCCGTCGAGTCCGACGAACCACGAGACGCTCCGGCCGCCGACTTCGAGCCACTCGATTTGGGTTGCGTACGCGATCTCGCCGCCGAGCAGCGCGTTGCCGCCGGCCTCGAAGCCGGACCACAGGTAGAGGCTCCCGACGAACGGGATCAGGCTGATCGCGAACGCCAGCCGACCGGCCCACTCGTCCGGCGCGAGGAACACCGTCAGCGCGCCGGCGAAGGCGACCGCCATGAGCGCTTCGAGCATCACAGGAACCACCCCCCGGTCGCGCCGAGCACGAGCAGCAGCGCGACGAGTCCGAAGGTGAGCAGCGCGGCGTACTGCGAGACGATGCCGGACTGTAGCTTCCGGATCCGACCGCCGCCGATCAGGCTCACCGAGGAGACGCCGTTAACGACGCCGTCGATGATTCCCTGATCGAAGACGTTCGCGCCGCCCGCGACATCTTCCGTTCGATACGCGAGCCAGACCTGCAGTTCGTCGAGGTAGTAGTTGTTGTACAGCACGTCTTTGATGCCGCCGAGCTTGGCGGTGTGTTCCGTCGGCGACGCCACGTTGTAGAGCCGCCAGGCGAGTCCGAGTCCGAGCAGCGCGAGTCCGAGGGAGACGGCCGCGCCGGCGAGGACGGTCCCGACCTCACCGCCGACGAGGTACTGACTGCTGTAGGGACCGAGGTCGCCGTAGTGGTGCGAGGAGAGCCCCTCGATGCCGCCCCAGTGGTTGTCGAGCCACAGGTGGAGCAGGTCGATCCCCTCGATTCCGAGCACCTTCTGGACCGGTACCATGTTGATGAAGCCGGTGACCACCGCGAGCGACCCGAGAACCGTCAGCGGCCCCTTTACGTTCCAGCGAACGGGTTCGGGGTCACGGGCGGTGTCGCTCCGGGGTTCACCGTGGAACGTCAGGAACACCATCCGGAAGGTGTAGAAGGCGGTCACGGGCACCGCGAGCAGCCCCATCAGGTACGCGCCGAACAGCAGGGGTTCACCGGGAGCGTGGACGAGCGCCTCGTAGAGAATCTCGTCTTTCGACCAGAAGCCGGCGAACGGGAAGATACCCGCGAGCGCGAGCGAGCCGGCGAGGAACGTGTAGTACGTCACCGGCATCTTCGAGCGCAGCCCCCCCATGTCCCACATGTCCTCGTTGTGGTGCATCGCGATGATGACCGACCCGGCACCGAGGAACAGTAGGGCCTTGAAGAAGGCGTGGGTCGTCAGGTGGAAGACCGCGGCCACGTACCCGCCCGAGCCGAGCGCGAGCATCATGTACCCGTACTGCGAGATGGTGGAGTACGCGAGCACCTGCTTCAGTTCGTCCTTCACCAGCCCCATCGTCGCCGCGAACAGGGCGGTGAAACCGCCGATGAACGCGATGACCGCGAGCGTCGTCGGCGTGAGCGCGTAGAAGCCGTACATCCGCGCGACGAGGTAGACGCCGGCCGCCACCATCGTCGCGGCGTGGATCAGCGCGGAGACAGGCGTCGGGCCCTCCATCGCGTCGGGGAGCCACGTGTGGAGCGGGAACTGCGCCGACTTCCCGACCACGCCGCCCAAGACGAGCAGGCCGACGACCGTCAGCCACGTCTGGAGTTCGAGGCCGCCGGGCGTCCACGCGACCGAGCCGGAGCCGTTGAGCGCCGCGTCGGCGAGCGCCGGGAACGACCCCTCGCCCGCGAACGAGGCGGTACCGAAGGTCGCGAACACCGCGACGACGCCGACGAGGAAGAAGTAGTCACCGAACCGGGTGACGAGGAACGCCTTCTTCGCGGCCGACGGCGGTCCCGGCTCCCGGAAGTTGAAGCCGATGAGCAGGTACGAGCAGAGCCCGACCAGCTCGAAGAACATGAACGCCATCAGCAGGTTGTCGGCGACGACGAATCCGAGCATCGACGCCGTGAACAGGCCGAGTCCGGCGTAGTACCGGGGCAGCCCCGTCTCGCCCTCGTCGTTCATGTAGCCGAGCGAGAACACGTGGACTAAGAGCGCGACGAGCGTCACGATGACGAGCATCAGCGCCGACAGGGGGTCGATCAGGACGCCGAACGTGAGTTCGACGTTCGTCGGACCGATCCCCGCGCCGCCCTCGCCCGCCCAGTGGTACAGCGTCTCGTTGTAGGCGCGGCCGCCGGCGACGGTCGCCGCGACCCAGATCGAAAGCAGGAACGACCCCGCCGTGGCCGCGATGCCGCCGAAGGCTCCGCCCTTCGGGAGATACCTGCCCGCGCCGAGCGCGATCAGGAACGAGAAGAACGGGAGGAGTACAATCGCCGGAACGTATGCGAATGCGTCCACCATTTTACCACCTCATCTCCGCGGGAACGGTCACGTCTGTCGTGCCGAAGTTGCGGTATAACACGAGTATGATGCCGATACCGATGGCAACCTCGGCGGCGGCGAGCGCGATGACGAACAGCGCGAACACCTGCCCCGTGAGGTCGCCGTAGTACAGCGCGAACGCGACGAAGTTGATGTTGGCCGCGTTCATCATGAGTTCGACGCTCATGAGGAAGTACAGGGCGCTCCGTCGCGTCAGCACGCCGAACAGTCCGATACAGAACACGGCCGACGCCAACAGCAGGTACCACGACGGCGGGATCGAGGCGGCGATGGCGGTCACCGCCGCTCACCTCCGTCGCGGCCGCCGTCGGTAAGCGCCTGCCCGACCGCGGAGACGATGGAGCCGTCCTCCTCGCGTTTCGCGAGGTAGACGGCCCCGTCGACCGCGACGTCGAGCGCGACCGCGGCGATTAGGAACGCCGCGAGGAACCCCTCGGCTCCGATCGTCGCAATATCGTACCCGCCGAGATTGAACAGGGAGTAGCCGATGTTGTGGACGACCGAGGCGTCGGCCGGGAAGCCGGCGAACTCGGCGTCGAACGCCGCCGCGTTGACCGTCGCGGCCAGCACGGCGAACAGCGCGCCGACAGCGATTGCGGGCGCAATCTTCGACCCGCGGCTCTCGTCGTTGCTCACGCGCGACTCACCTCCGTTTCGGAATCCGATCGCGTGAGCATCACGGCGAACGTGACCAAGATGAGGACCCCGCCAACGTAGACGAGGATCTGCATGGCGGCGATAAACTCCGCCCGCAGCATCACGTAATGCACCGCGACGCTCGTGAGGGCTCCGCCCAGAAGCAGCGCGGCGTGGAACACGTCGCGCGCTAGGACGACCCCAAGGGCGAACGCCAGCGTAACCGCGGCGAACAGCCCGAACGCGATGGTGACTTCAACCATTGTGTGTGTCTCCTATGAGAACCCCTTTGAAGATTTCGAGACGCTACTGGTAGTCGACCTCGCCGTCGCCCTCCCCGATCCACGCGCCGCGATCGGGATTTCGGGACTCCAGCGGGTCGATACCCTTGTACCACGGGACGTTCTTGAGCTGTTCTTTGTTGAACACGAAGTCGTCTTTCGTGTCCGCGGTGAACTCAAAGTTCTGCGTCAACAGGATGGCGTCGACGGGACAGACCTCCTCGCAGAGCCGGCAGTAGATGCACTGCCCGATGTGGAGGTTGTACTGCTCGCCGTTACGCTGGTCGTCCTGAACGATCTGGATGGTGTCGTTCGGGCAGACGTTCTCGCACTGCCGACACCAGATACATCGCTCTTGGCTGAACTTGTGGACCCCGCGGAACCGCGGGCTCACTTCGGGCGCGTCCTCCGGGTATTCCACCGTGAACGTCTTCCCGTCCAGCGCGTGTTTCATCGTCGTCGCCATGGATTTCATGAGTCCGATCATATCAGGCGATCACCCCCACGATTACGGCCGTGAGAACCAGGTTCGCGAACGACAGCACAAGCATACCCTTCCAGCCGATCTCGATCAGCTGATCGATCCGGACGCGGGGTATCGCCGCGCGGGCCCACTGCGTGAACAGGAAGAAGCCCCAGATCTTCACCACGAACCAAATGAAGCCGATGCTCTCCGGGCCGGGCCCGGAAGCGCCGCCGAGGAACGTCACGGCGAGGATCGCACCGCCGAGGAAGATGTGGACGAACTCCCCGAGGTAGAAGAGGACGAAGTACGCCGAGGAGTACTCCGTCTGGTACCCGCCGACGATCTCCGTCGGCGCTTCGGGGATGTCGAACGGGTTCCGTCCGATCTCGGCGAGGTTCGCCGTGAGGAACAGCACGAACGCGAACGGATTCACGAACGCGTACCACGACGGAATGGTGATGCCGCCGATGGTCACGAGCGTCTCCGTCTGCGCGCCGACGATGCCGCTCATCTGGAGCGTGCCGGCGAAGATCACCGCCGACATCGCCGTGACGATGAGCGGGATCTCGTACGCGAGGTTCTGCGCGACGGCGCGGAGGCCGCCGAGCAGCGAGTACTTGTTGTTCGACGCGTAGCCGGCCATCACCAGCGAGACGGAGGCGATCGACGCGAACGCGAACACCAGCGCGAACCCGACCTCCGGGTCCGCGAGGTGGAGGTTTATCGGGCCGATCCGTCCCATCGGGATGACGGAGAAGCCGAGCAGCGCCGACGCCGGCAGCAGGATCGGCGCGATGTCCCACGAGGGCCGGTCGACGCCCTCGGGGATGATGAGCTCCTTCGCGAGCAGCTGGACCGCGGCGGCCGGGATGATGAGCAGGCCGTAGGGCCCGATCCGGTCGACCGCGATCCGGTCGGTGAACGCGGCCGTGATCTTCCGTTTCGCCCACGGGCCCGCGACGCCCGTGAACGCGAGGATGATGTTGCCGACGACGAACGCGGCGACGAGCGACGCCGCGACCTCGCCGATCACGCTGTCGAGCCCGAGCGTGTCGACGATGAACTCGGGGAACAGCTGTGCGGGGGCCGTGCCCATCAGCGGTCCACCTCCCCGAGAACGACGTCGAGGCTACCGAGCGCGGCGATGACGTCGGGGATGTACTCCCCGTTCGCCATCTCCGGCAGCGTCTGGAGGTTCGAGAAGCACGGCGACCGGATCTTGAACCGGGCCGGCTTGTCGGTGCCGTCCGAGCGGATGTAGATGCCGAGTTCGCCCTTCGCGCCCTCGACAGCGCGGTAGATCTCGGTGTCGTCGTCCGGGCGCAGCGTGCGCGGCACGTTCGCCTGGATGTTCCGCTCGTCTTCGGGCCAGTCTTCGAGCAGGTCGACGCACTGCTCGATGATCTTCGCGGACTCCTCGACCTCGCGCATCCGGACGAGCAGGCGGCTGAAGTTGTCGCAGCCGTCCTCGGTGACGACGTCCCAGTCGAGCTCGTCGTAGTACCCGTACGGGTCGTCGCGACGCAGGTCGTAGTCGACGCCCGAGCCGCGGGCGACGGGACCGGTCGCGCCGTAGTTCTTCGCGACCTCCGGCGGGAGGACCCCGGTGTCGATCGTCCGCATCTGGAATATCTCGTTGGAGGTGATGAGGTTGTGGTACTCCTCGACGGACTCCGGCAGCTGGTCGAGGAAGTCGCGGGTGTCCGAGAAGAACGCCTCGCGGTCCTCCGGCAGGTCCCAGACGACGCCGCCGAGCCGGAAGTAGTTGAACATCAGCCGCTGGCCCGTCAGATCCTCCAGAAGGTTCTGGACGCGCTCGCGGTCGTTGATGGCGTACATGAACGTCGCCGTGAAGTCGCCGTTGATGTCGAGCGCGAACGTCGCCAGCGCGAGCATGTGCGCCGCGATCCGGCACATCTCCGCGCCCATCGTTCGGATGACCTGCGCGTACTCCGGGACCTCGATGTCCGCGAGGTCCTCGGCCGCGCGGGCGTACGCCCACTCGTTGAGCAGCCCCGCCGAGATGTAGTCCCAGCGGTCGGGGTACGGCATGATCTGGTGGCGGTAGGTGCCCGACTGCGCCATCTGTTCTTCGCTGCGGTGGAGGTAGCCGATATCGGGCTCGACGTCGACGACCTGCTCGCCGTCGAGGACCGTCTTCAGGTGTAAGACGCCGTGGGTCGCCGGGTGGTGCGGCCCGATGTTGAGGAACATCGTGTCGGACTCCTCGTCTTTGTGATGGTCCTCAAGCGGGTTCGCGTGCTCCGGCAGCGTCGCGATCTGGGGGCGATCCTTGTCGTAGTCCATCGACAGGGGGTGGCCCTGCCACGTCTCGGGGAGCAGGATCCGACGGAGGTCGGGGTGTCCCTCGTACTCGACGCCGATCAAGTCGTACGCCTCCCGCTCGTGCCAGTCGGCGGTGCGGAAGACGGGTTCGGCCGTCTCAGAGACGGGGTTGTCTTTGTCCGCGGGGACGACGACGCTGACCTCCTGAGTGGGGTCGTCGTACTTTTTCAGGTGGTAGATCGACTCGTAGCGGTTCTCGTACTCCTGTGCGGAGACGACCGAAAGGTGGTCGTACCCCGCCTGCTGTTTCAGGATCGAGAGCGTTTCCTGAACGGTGTCCGGGCGGATGACGAACCCGGGCGCGTTCAGATGGTCGTCGCGGGCGACGACAAGGTCGCCGAGCAGCGCCTCCAGCTCGTCTGGCGTGCGCTCGATCGCCGCGTCGTCGGTGGTATCCGGTCGTTCGAGGCTCATGGCGAATCAGCGAAGTTGTACCGCATGACGAGTTCGTCGTCGTCGATCTGGTCGGTCAGCTTGTCGACGAGTTCGTCCCGTTCGAGGTCGGAGAACTGTTCTAGCTCGTACGGCTTGACGGTGACGGGCGCGGCCTCGCCGTTGGCGACGCGCTCCTGTAGCTTCACGACGCCGTAGACGAGCGCCTCGGGACGGGGCGGGCAGCCGGGGACGTGGATGTCGATCGGGATGACCTCCTCGGCCCCCTTGATCACGTTGTACCCCTCCTGAAACGGGCCGCCGGAGATGGTACACGAGCCCATGCCGACGACGAACTTCGGCTCGGGCATCTGGTCGTAGACACGCTTCATCCGCGGGGCGAACTTCGAGACGATCGTCCCGGGGACGATCATCACGTCGGCCTGTCGCGGCGAGGCGCGGGGGACGCCCGACCCGAAGCGGTCGAGGTCGTGTTTCACCGCGTAGGTGTGCATCATCTCGATGCTACAGCAGGCGATGCCGAACTGCAGCATGAACATCGAGGAGCCCCGACACCAGTTCAGGAACTTGTCGAACTTGGTGAGGATAAAGGGCGAGGAGCCGAACGCCTCCCGGAGCCGGGAGTTGAACCGATCTCCCTGTCCGGTCATCCGGGCGTCTCGGGTCTCGGTTACGACCTGCGATTCGTCGGTGATAAACGGTTGATCACTGCTCATTAGTTGGGTTCCTCCGTCGTCTTTCTGCTGGTCGCGCGGGGGCTGCGGGCCCAGCTGATCGCTCCCGACCGCCACGCCCAGACGAGTCCGACCGCGAGGACTCCGACAAACGCCAACATCGGCCACAGCAGGTCGGCCATCGGAACGCCGGCCTGAACGGCCGGGCGGTAGATGACCGCCCACGGGAACAGCAACACGGTCTCGATGTCGAACACGACGAACAACAGCGCGACCATGTAGTACTGGATGTTGAACCGGATCCGCGTCCCGCCAGTCGGGGTCTCGCCGGACTCGTAGGTGGTACTTTTACCGGTCTCAGGCACGCTCGGACGGAGCAACGCCGACACTGTCATCATCGCTATCGGGATGAGCAGGCCGACGACCGCCAAGGCGCCAATCGCTATCCAATCGCTCATATAGGTCTCCGTAACGTGCTGGGGTTTGGACCGCCCCCTCATAAGCGTTGAGTCTTGTGCGTCCGGGGGTTTGCGGGCCGGTATCGGCAGTTCACGGCCGAAACCGGAAGTACGGCGGCGGCCGCGGACGAACCCCGGGACCGAACACGTTCCGCTACCGGTCGCGGAACCCGTCGACGCCCAAGTCGTGGAGGGCGGCCGAGACGTCAGCGACGCCCGCCTTCTGCTCGTCGTGGAGCTCGACCAGCCGCTCGGCGACAACGTCATGTTCGCGTGCGAGCACCTGCGCGGCCGAGAGGGCGGCGTTGTACGACTTTCCGGCGTCAACGGCGACGATCGGCGCGCCCGTCGGCATCCCGATGACGGAGTCCACCGACTTCTCCTGGACGGGGACTCCGATCACGGGGACGGGGTACGCGATCGACGCGGTCATGTTCGGCAGGTCGGCCGACTTCCCGCCCGCACCGGCGATTATCACGTCGAGGCCGCGATCCGTCGCCGTCTCGCCGTACGCGTACATCAGCTCGGGCGTCCGGTGTGCCGAGACGACGTAGCTCTCGTAGGTGAACCGCGCGTCCGGAGCGTCGTCGAAGTCGGTCTGCTCGGCGAAGCCGAGGTCGTCGAGCGCGTCGTAGGCGTCGGCCATGACGGGGAGATCGGAATCCGACCCCATGATGATCCCCACGTCGGGGGTCGTCGCCGGGTCGGCGTCCAACTGTGCCTCCGATTCGATCCGGTCGATGAGGTCGTCGACGGTGGTCATGTGTGCGAGTTGGCGTGTGTCGTATTTGGTCGTGCTGGATGCGGCGAGGCTGCGTCGGTCGACCCTGTCGGGACGGCTCAGTCGCGGAGCGTCAGCCCGTCCCGTAGCTCCCGCGTCCGGTCGAGCAGCGCGTCGCGCTCGTCGACCGAGACGGCGTCCGGGTCCGACTCGGCGTCCGTCACCGTGAGGTGGCCCATCTTCCGGAGCGGGTAGACGTCGTCTTTCCCGTACCAGTGGAGGTCGGCGTCGGGCGCGGCGAGGACCGTCTCGACGTTTCGGAGCGTCGCGGGCTGGGTCTCGTCGATGTCGCCGAGAATATTGGCGGTCACCGCGGGCGCGACGAGGTCGGTCGGACCGAGCGGCCAGCCGAGGACCGCACGGACGTGGTTCTCGAACTGCGAGGTGCGCGCGCCCTCGATCGTCCAGTGGCCGGAGTTGTGGGGGCGCGGCGCGATCTCGTTGACCAGCACGTCGCCCTCGCGGCTCTCGAACAGCTCGATCCCGAAGACGCCGCGGCCGTCGAGCACGTCGAGCACGTCGCGGGCGACCGACTGCGCCTCGGCGACGACCTCGTCGTCGGTGCGGGCGGGAGTGACGCTCTCGCGGAGGATCTCCTCGCGGTGAACCGTCTCCGTGACCGGATAGGTCCGGGTCTCACTGTCGGGCCCTTTCAGTCCCATCACGGCTATCTCGCGCTCGAAGTCGAGGAACTCCTCGGCCATCGCGGCACCGCCGACCTCGTCGAGCGCGTCGGCCGCGTCCGCGGGGCTCTCGAC
>NZ_CBVY010000009.1:37275-39372 GCF_000513435.1 Halorubrum sp. AJ67
GACAGTCACGTACAGCCGAGCGGCTGGGGCTTCGGCGGTCTCGGTCACGGAGTTGTTTCCGACAGAGACAGTCACGTACAGCCGAGCGGCTGGGGCTTCGGCGGTCTCAGTCACAGCGTCGGCTTCGTAGTACCGAGCGACTTTGGCTTCGGGAGTGTCCAGCGTGGATCCCGGATCCCCTCAGAACTCTTCGAGTCGCCGCTGCCCCTCGGGGATCTCTGGGCCGGGGTCCGGCTCGACGCCGAGCAGGCGCAACAGCGCGGTGTCCGCGAACGTCAGCGCCAACACGAGGATGATCGGCGCGAGGAACAGGCCGTGGAAGCCGAACACGACCGGCCCGAAGATGTACGCGAGCATGAGCAGGCCGACGTGGGTCGTCTCGCCGCTGAAGTACGGCCGGAGGACGATGTCGGGGATGGTGTCGACGACCACGATAGCGACCGCGAGGAAGCCGGCGACGTACGCGAGCAGCGCCACCTCGCCGTCGATCACGACCGGGATCGACATCGCCGCCGCCAGCGGGATGTAGACGATCTTCATCCCGATCACGGGGATGAGGCTGGCGACGCCCGTGATCGCACCGGCCAGCGTCGGGTACGGGATCTCGATCGCGGCGGGCGCGACCGCGTTGTATCCGAGGTAGGTGACGACCGCGATGATCGAGATGGCGATGACGTTGAGCAGGTTCCCGTACAGCACCGCTTCAAGCTCTTTGTCGGCGGTTTCGAGGTACTCGCGGACGATCGCGTTGTCGTCGAACCTGAGCAGCCAGTCGTGGAACCGGGAGCCGTCGATGAGCAGGTAGTACGTGACGATGACGGTGATGAGGAGGTTCAGGGCGAGCCCGGACAGCGTGCTCGCTAGCAGCGACGCCTGCTCGGAGACGAGGTCGATGAGCGGGTCGAACTGCCCGGACTGGTACGCCGCGATCAGCTCGTCCATCGTCGGATTCGACAGCTCGGCGAGGTCCCCGATCACCGAGTTCTCCGCGCCGATGGTGTCGGCCACCGGGTAGTCCTCGATGAACCGTCTGGCCTCCAGGATGAGCAACACCAGCGTGTAGCTCACCAGTCCGATGAGCGGGACGCCGATGACCGACAGCGACACCGCCGCGCGCACCCGGGCCGGCAGCCGGAAGCGTTCGAGCCGGTGGTAAAAGCGCCGCGTCGAGTAGTAGAGGAAGACGGCGACGGTGAGCGGGGCGACGAACCGGTAGGCCACGTAGCCGGCGACGAGCGCGACCGCGAGGCCGAAGAGGGCGACGACGAACCGCTTTTCGTCCATGGGCCACGGTCGCCAGCGCCCGACATAAACCATGGTGGTCGGTTCGGGAGACGACGAGGGGGAGGGCGCGGTCGCAGCGATCCCAAAGCCCCTAACCGCGGGGAGTGAAGGGGGACCTATGAGCGATATTCACCCGGACCAGCGCGTCGCCGTGCTGGCGGACTCACAGAACCTGTACCACTCCGCACAGAGCGTCTACTCGCGGAATATCGACTACTCCGGCCTGCTCGAATCGGCCGTCGCCGACCGGTCGCTCGTCCGCGCCATCGCGTACGTGATCCGCGCCGACTCCCCCGAGGAGGAGAGCTTCTTCGAGGCGCTGCGCGACATCGGCTTCGAGACGAAGATCAAAGAGATCAAGACGTTCGCCGACGGCTCGAAGAAGGCCGACTGGGACCTCGGGATGAGCCTCGACGCCGTCTCCTTAGCGAGCCACGTCGACACCGTCGTCCTCTGCACCGGGGACGGCGACTTCGCCCGGCTCTGTTCGCACCTCCGCCACGAGGGCGTCCGCGTCGAGGCGATGGGGTTCGGTAACTCCGCCGCCGACGAGCTGATCGAGGCCGCCGATGACTTCGTCGACCTCGCCGAGGACAAGGAGCAGTTCCTGCTGTAATCGGTCGTGCGTCCGCGGCGTGTCCTACTGTTTGCCGACAGCCCTACTGCTCGCCGAGCAGCGCCAACACCGCGTCCGCGACCGTCGCCGCGGCCGCCTCTACCTCCCGCACCCGGACGTACTCCCGCTCCGCGTGCGCGACCGCCCCGGACTCGTCCGCGAGGTCGCCGGGACCGAACACGACCGTCGGGGCGGGC
>NZ_CBVY010000009.1:44351-45995 GCF_000513435.1 Halorubrum sp. AJ67
TGCCGGTCCGGGCCGCGCCGTGGCGGTACAGCTCGGCGGCGGGCTTGAACGTCTCCACCTCGTCGGCGCTGATCGTGTCCGCGAGGAGATCCGCGATGTCGGCGTGGTCGACCATCGACGCCAGCATCTCCGGGTCGCCGTTCGAGAGGACGTAACAGTCGTAGCCCGCGTCGCGGAGCCGGCGGACGCCCTCGCGCACGTCGTCGAACACCTCCAGCTCGTGGTACACCGCGAGGATCTCGTCGCGCTCCGCGGCCGGGAGGTCGACGCCGTGCGCCGCCAGCGCGTACGTCAGCGCGTCCCGGTTCATCTCGAAAAAGGGCTGGTAGGCGTCGACCGCGTTCGCGACGAACGTGTACGCCAGCGACCGCGACCGCCACAGCCGCGACACCGGCTCGGGGTCGGGAACGCGGTCCGCGAGCGCCGCCTCGGCGGCCTCCACGTCCACGAGCGTGCTGTACGAGTCGAAGGTTACGGTCGACACGCGCTCGGCGTCGAGCGTCATATGCGGACCAACAGTCGTCGGCGGAATAAGCGTCGGGACGACGGTAGGACCGACGCAGGCGACCGCGGGACCGACGCGAACACCGGACGCGCCGATCGCGGATTTATAAGCGTCGAGCGTCACTCATCGACGCTATGACCGATCAAGCCGACGACGAGCGCGACCCCACGGCGGGCGACGTCGCCGACGCCGACGCCGAGATCGACCCCGACGCCGACCGCCACTACGACCCCGACGCCGACCACGCCTTCCCCGACGAACGGCTCAACGAGGTCTTAGAGCGGCTCCTGTCCGACGAGGAGATCGTCGCGTACCTGGAGGCCCAGAACGTGAATCCGGTCGCCCGAAAGGGGTACAACGACCACGGCACCAAACACGTCGAGATCGTCCGTGACCGCGCGCTACAGCTGTACGACCTGCTCAAGTCCGGCGGCGTCGAGTTCAACGGCGCGCGCCAGCAGGGGTTGGACGAGGCGGACGAGCCGGTGATCGTCGCGCTGGCGGCGACGCTCCACGACATCGGTCACGTCGTCCACCGCCACGACCACCCGTACTACTCGATCCCGCTCGCGGCGGACTTACTCGACGACCTACTCCCCGCCTTCTACGACGTGGCGGAGCAGGTCCGCGTGAAAGCCGAGGTGCTCCACGCGATTTTGTGCCATCACACGGAGGAGCAGCCGCTGACGCTGGAGGCCGGCGTCGTCCGGATCGCGGACGGGCTCGACATGGAGCGCGGCCGCTCGCGGGTCCCCTACGAGGAGGGCGGCCGCGGGATAAACACCGTCTCCTCGCAGGCGATCGAGCGCGTCTCGCTCCGCGAGGGCGACGAGACGCCGGTCCAGGTCGTGATCCGAATGAACAACGCCGCGGGCGTGTATCAGGTGGACTCGCTGCTGAAGGCGAAGATCGACGGGTCGCTGCTCGAAGAGAAGGTCCGGACCGTCGCGATCAACACCCACAGCGACGGCGTCGACGGCAACGAGGCGATCGTCGACCGGATCGAGCTGTAGTCGGGATTCCGGACGGCTCCGACCGGCTCAGGGCCCGCGGAGCGTCTCACCCGCGCCGTTCCGGTGGGAGGCCTCGTCAGCGACGCTCGTCGCGGCGACGGTCGTCGTCCGCGCGAGGTGGCCGGC
>NZ_CBVY010000009.1:51927-54098 GCF_000513435.1 Halorubrum sp. AJ67
ACCACCGGGAGCCGCCGACGAGGCTGGGGAGGCGTGAGGTGCTGTGCGGTGCGGGGTGGGACTCGAAGGGGCAGTCGCGAGGCGGGCGGAGGCGACGCAAGCACCGCAGCGAGCAGCGCGAGCGAGGAGCACAGCGAGCGTCCGCCCGCCTCGCGACTGGGGCTTCGGAGTGGTTCGTGTCGATCGACAATTTATAAGCAACTACCTTGTCGTACAGCCGAGCGGCTGGGGCTTCGGCGGTGTTCGCAGCCGACCGCAGGTACGCCGGACCGATTTATAGAATTTATAAGAACGTCGCGAGTCCCAGCGCCTCGATCAGCGGGACGCCTGCGATGACCGACCCGACCAAGTAGCCGCCGATGGCACCGCCGTTCAGCAACGGGAGCCCAGCGTGCGGGCGACCCTGAATCACCCACCGCATGAGCACGAGCAGCCCCGCGAGGGTCCCGACCATCGCCAGCAGCGCGGGGAGGTTCACTCCGATGAGCGGTACCGACAGGTTCGGAGCCGACGAGAACGTCGCCGCGCTCGCGATCAACACCGTCGGGATGACGGCGTCGCCCAGTCCGATGAAGAAGGCGTCGCGGTCGCCGGGTTCGGCCGGTTCGGGGGCCTCGGTGTCGACATCCTCGTCTGAAGCGGGCTCGGCGTCGCTGTCGGAAGCGGGCTCGGAGTCCGCGTCCTCCTCGCCCACCCCGGCGGCCTCCTCGCTGGCGGTCTCGCCGTCGAGCAGCGAGTACGACAGCGACAGCGGGATCACCAGCACGACCGGGATGTTGAGGTCCATGATGCCCTCGGCGAGCGACAGCATGTGTTCGGTCCCGTACACGGAGATGGCGTCGTAGACCGCGAGGACGGCGAGCAGCAGCAGCGCGGGCAACAGCCCGAAGGAGATGCCGAACAGCCCGGCCGCGCCGGCCCCCATCAACACGCCCGCGGTGTCTATCACGTACCACTCGGGGTGGACGAGCAGGCCGGCCCCGACCGCGAGCGCCGGCACCGCGGCCGCCAGCGGCGACACGAGCGCGGAGAAGACGTACCACGAGAGGTACGCGGAGACGCCGACGATCAGCAGGCGGATCGTCCCGTCGAGATCGTAGCGGAACGCCGCGAGCATCAGCCCGGTCATCGCGACGATGGCGACGACGTACAGCAGGCTGTTCGCCGGGTTGTCGGGGTTCTCGACCGCCTGATAGCCGCTGTCGACGAACTCCGGGACCAGCGCCAGCGCGCCCAGTTGGACGGCGAGGAACAGCCCGACTACGAAGGCGACGCCGCGGTACTCGCGGGGGAACATTCGACCGCCGGTTCGGCGGCCGGGGGTTTCGTCCTTGCGCTTCCGAGCTGGGAACGCCGATACGGTCGCTGCTGGCGGGGTGAGAGGCGTGACAGAAAGGGGTCCGGGCTCGGTGTGGGAGCGGGTGGGCCCGAACCCAAGCCGGCGGACGACGGACGGTGGAAGCGAGTGGCCGAACGGCCCGCCCCGAAAGGGATGGGGCCGGTCGGATTCGTCCGCGGCGTTTGCTTTCTCCGGCGTCGGAGATAAGAACGTACCGGCCAAATTATCGGTATAGATACTCCCGACGAGACAGTGAGGCTTCGACCGCGTCGTCCCCGAACGAACTCGCCTCGGCAGGACGAGACGATCGATAACGGTGACGAGCGACAGACGACGGACCGGAGAAAACGCGGAAGGAGGCGAAGTGCGGAACGGGACAGGATACGGAACGAGGCGGAATGCGGGACTAACGGAACGGGAGGAAGCGGAAAGGGGTGGGCGAAAGGCGAACGGAGAGGTGGTGGGAGGCGGGCGGGCGGCGGCCGGACAGCGGACCCCCAGGCTGTCGTCGGCGATGCCGCCCGGGTGGTCGGGACGGG
The DNA here is from genome assembly GCF_000513435.1 of Halorubrum sp. AJ67. Taxonomy (NCBI): domain Archaea; kingdom Methanobacteriati; phylum Methanobacteriota; class Halobacteria; order Halobacteriales; family Haloferacaceae; genus Halorubrum; species Halorubrum sp. AJ67. The sequence goes on from NZ_CBVY010000009.1 coordinate 53,806, forward strand.
CGCGCGGATTGTTAACGCCGAACTCCAACGAGAAAAGCGTCGGACTTCGGCGACCGAACGTACGTGCCTCACAGGTATAAATATGTGAGATCCGGTCGCGGCGCTCCCGTCGTTCAGAGCCGAAACGCCGAGACCGCCCCGTTACCCGCCTCGGGGCGGCTCACCGACGATTGGGGAGCAACTCACCGACGGTCGCGGAGCGCCGGGAACTCCTCGCGGACCGCGGCGACCCGGTCGGAATCCACCGTCGCGGTGACGACTCCGGGGTCGTCGCCGACCGACGCGAGCGCGGT
>NZ_CBVY010000009.1:57288-61155 GCF_000513435.1 Halorubrum sp. AJ67
GTCGGTACTCGGTGATCCTCGTGTTCGCCGGTCACGCGGAACGCCCGCGACTTCCCGACGAACTTCACCCGGTTCGGGGGTCGCGCTCGACGTCCTCCGTCTCGACGTCGATGGTCGAACGGATCATCGGTATCGGCAGCGCGACGTGCCACGTCGCGCTCCCGTCGTCGTGAACCTCGAAGGAGTCGACCACGCTGATAGCGCCCGCGCGCTGCTCCGCGTCCGAGATGAACGCCCACACGTCGGCCGGCGGCGCATCGAACTCGAACGTCCGGGAGACTCGAACGGTCATACGATCCCGTTTGGGGCTACGGGGGTTAAAAATGCGCGTCGACGGAGTCGGAGACGAGGAACGCGGCGGGCGGGCCTCACCCGTCCGGCGTCACGCGCCAGGTCGTCGACTTGGCGCGGCCCCACTTCTCGATGTCGACGTCGTCGGACTTCTCGGCGAGACGGGGGAGCCGCGACCCCACCTGTTTGGCGGTGAGACCGATCGCGTCGGCGATCGTCTTCGAGCGAACGTACCGCTCGCCACGGGTGACGCTGTCCGTGAGGTACGCGAGGATCCGCTGTTCCTCCTCGGTGTACTCGCTCATTGGCGTATCTACGTGTCTGACGTTCTTAACGGTTTCTCGTTTTTCGGAACGGACGCCGACCGCCCCCATGGAGAGGAGCCGAGCCGACGGCAGCCGTACCGGGGCCGGGAGTCGGTCAGTCGAACAGCTGAACCGCGCCGACGGCGAGCGTCGCGAAGACGAACGCGGCCGCGAATCCCCACGCCTTTCCGAGCTGTCCCGGGTACGCAAACATCACCACGGCACCGACGACCGCGATGGCACCGAGCGCCAGCGCGACGCCGACCTCCTTGTCCGATTCGATGGAACCCTCGCTCATACGAGTCGCTTCGCGGGCGGCTACTTAGTTCATACGAAGCGGGCGACGGGGACCGAGAACGACGTCCTCTCAGATGATCTCGACGTGGTCCGACTCCTCGTTGAGCGCGAGGTTCGCCGCGATCTCGGCGTTTCGCATGGCGTACTCCGCGGTGTGCTGGAGGCTAACGAGCACCTCGCGGGTCATCAGCAGCGTCTCGTTGTCGAGGTCGTTCGGGAGTTCGTCGAGGATCTCCTGTTCGCGGTCTTCGAGCCGCGAGAACAGGTCGCGGCACTCGACGGTGAGGTCGTAGTCGCGCTCGACGACGGCGCGGACCGCGAGCGCGGTCAGCTCGTCGACCTGATCGGTGAACTCGCGGATCTGGCGCATCGTCGCGCTGTCGACGTCGAGGGTGTGGCCGTCCGCCTCCATCACGATCTCGGCGATGTCTTCCGCGTTGTCCGCGGTGAGTTCGAGGTTCTTCGCGACCGAGCGATAGCCGATGAGCGGGAAGCCCTCTTCGAGGCCGACCGCGCGGGCGAGGTTCGGATTCTGGTAGGCGGTGAAGATGAGCCGGAGCAGGAGGACGAATATCTTGTTCGCCTGCCGCTCGCGGTTGAGCGCGCGCTGCGCGAGGTCGGGGTTACCGTGCGCGAGCGCCTTCACGGCCTCGCCGCGCATCGTCGACCCGGTGTTCTCCAGCCGTTCGAGCAGGTTGTCGAGGGTGAAGTCCTCGGGGTCGACCGAACAGCGGATCGAGATGTCTTCCGGCGTCTCCTCGATGACGCCGAGACCCATCAGCTGCGTCTCGGCTTTGTACACCGCGTTGATGTGCTCGCTGTCGAGCGTCCCCTCGCTGCGGACGTGGATCACGCGCCGACCGAGCACGTACTGCGCGACGATGGCGCGTTCGAGCGAGCGCGCGTCGAGTCCGTCGGCGTTTATTACCGCCTCCGACTCCTCGCTGCTCACCGACTCGGGCAGCACCGTAAGCGTCCCTTTTCCCCCCATCCGCAGCGACACCTCGTCGCCTTTGTTCACGCCGTGTTCCTGCGCCCACTCGGCCGGGAGCGTCATCGCCAGCGTCGACGGCCCCAACCGTTGGACTTTCCGCGTTTCCATGCGCGAACATATCGCGGGATAGACCTTAACGTTGTTCCCATGTTCATTATATGCTTTATCGAATATACAAGGGGGAACCGCACGCGCCGATCCCCGTGTGTCGGTGTGAGCGACCGAAACGGCGGGGTCGGCGACGAGGGATCACGTCGACGACGAACGACCGCTCCGATGGCGAACGATCCGCGCGCTTATATCGGTCAGGCGGGGATAACGGGTATGACCGAGCGGGTACTCGTCGTCGACGACTCCTCCTTCCAGCGGACCGTCGTCCGGGACGCGCTGGCGGACCGGTTCGAGGTCGTCGGCGAGGCGGAAAACGGCGCAGAGGCGGTGGAACTCTTCGAGGCGTACGAGCCGGACGCGGTGTCGATGGACGTCGTGATGCCGGAGATGACCGGGATCGAGGCGACGGCCGCGATCAAGGACCGCTGGCCGGACGCGGTGATCGTGATGTGTACGAGCGTCGACCAGCAGGAGAAGATGATGGAGGCGGTGAAGGCGGGTGCCGACGGCTACGTGACGAAGCCCGTCGACGCCGAGGAGCTGGTCGGCGAGTTCGAGAGCCACCTCGGGTGAGGCCCGGTCGGCTCCCGTGGTCGCGGCGAACGCGCAGCCACCGAACGCGGTGTCGACGAGCGTCTCGTCGCCGAACTCGGGGTCGAGTCAGGCCGGGTCGAACGACCGGAGGATCGTCGCGAGGGCACTCGCCAGCTCCTCGAACCGGTCTATCTCCATCGAGTCGGTCGTCAGCCACGCGCCGTGGCCGTTGGCGATCACTCGGGTGAGGTATCCGTTCTCGAACACGCGCACGGTGAACCGGTAGTCGCCGAGCTGCGTGTTCGCGTACAGCGACTGCGCGCGGAATCCCTGTCGCTCGTTCTCCGCGAAGCCGATCAGGTCCGCGGTTCGGCTCAGGTCGCTACGGAGGTACAGCTGTTCGACGTCGTCTTCGGTGAAGTACGTGAGACTCCGGAGTTCGTCGCCCGTCGCGGTGCGGGTCGCACTGAGGAGCTCGTCGATCTGTTCGGTCGATGGATGAGACATACAACCATGATCATCGCTCTCATACATGAGCGTGTGGGTGGCCACGCCGGGACGAGGGCCGCCCACCGGAATCGGGAGTCCGTGACGGCCGAGAAGGACAGAGTTTACCGACTCCCGGGTGATCGCTCGTCTGATGAGCGAGTACGACGACGTCTGCGTCCTGTTGCCGACGATGAACGAGGCGGAGACGGTCGCACGCGTCGTCACTGACTTCCGCGACGCCGGCTTCGAGCAGGTCCTCGTGATCGACGGCCGCTCGACGGACGAAACGCGGTCCGTCGCCCGAGAGGCCGGCGCGCGCGTCGTCGAACAGTCGGGACGCGGGAAGGGACAGGCCGTCAGGGAGGCGGTCCGGGACCACGTGGACGCGTCGTACGTGCTGATGGCCGACGCCGACGCGACCTACGACGCCGCGGACGCTGCGGCGATGCTCGATCCCCTCCTCGACGGCAACGCCGACCACGTCATCGGGAACCGGTTCGCGGACATGCGCTCCGGGGCGATGACGCGGCTGAACCGGATCGGGAACCGCGTGATCAACCTCGCGTTCCGGGCGATCCACCGCAAGAACTACCGCGACATCCTCTCGGGGATACCGGGCGTTCACCCGCGAGTCGTTCGAGCGCCTCCATCTCACCGCGGACGGGTTCGGGATCGAGACCGAGATGGCCGTCGAGTGCGTGAGAATCGCCTCTCGGTTACGGTGGTACCGATCACGTACCGAGAACGGCCCGGCGGCTCGGCGACGAACCTCCACCCGATCCGGGACGCGGGGTGATCTTCCTGGAGCTGTACCGCAAGGCGAAGACGAACAACCCGCTGTTCTAC
>NZ_CBVY010000009.1:63992-64674 GCF_000513435.1 Halorubrum sp. AJ67
CGAAACGCTGGCCGCGGCCTTCCCCAGCGTCTGCGAGCACGAAACGCCGGCGGCCGTCGACCGGCCGACCGAGGGCGAAACGGAGCGGCAAACGACCGGGACCGTCAGCTGCCTCCGGCACGGTCGGCGGAGAGCGCGGAATTGACCCGGTCAGACGAAAGTGACGAGACCGGGCGTTAGATCGACAAGACGGCGGCGAAAAGGCCGGGTCATCGGCGGATCGGTCCGGGAAGCGCGGATCAGCGGACGATCCGCACCGTCGTCTCGTCGGTCAGGCCGCGCTTCTCGGCGTCCGTCGCGTTGATCGCGACACCGATGGTGTGGGTTCCGACTCCCGCCGGCTCCCACTCGCTGTCGGAGACCCTGAACAGCTGGTCCCACCGCTTTTGGAACTCCTTGCGTTCGCCGCGGTCGAACGACAGCTGCCCTTCCTCGTCGGGCGGGTCTCGGATCGGGACCTCGGCCGCCTCGACGTTGCCGTCGACGGTCCACTCCCAGAGGAGCGGGGAGACGGTCGGGATCGATATCGGCACCGGCAGGCGGTTGCGAAGGGTCACGCGGAACGGGACCGGCTCGCCGACCTCGTACTCGTCGTCCGACGTCTCCACGGACACCGACACCGGAAGGTGACGGAACCGTCGGGGGATCAGGAGGTCGCTCAGCGTCGACGACGGGACCGATC
>NZ_CBVY010000009.1:64694-66813 GCF_000513435.1 Halorubrum sp. AJ67
AGGCGAAGACGAACAACCCGCTGTTCTACTTCGGCAGCGCCGGCGTGGCGTCGACGGCGTCGGGGGCGGCGATGGCGGCGTTCGTGCTGTATCGGTACCTCGCGTTCGGCGTCAGCCACGAGGTGATCGCCGTCGGCGCGGTCGGCGCGATCATCCTCGGGATCCAGCTGCTCGTGTTCGGCGTCCTCGCCGACATGATCCACTCGCTTCACGTGGAGCAGATCGAGCGGTACGAACGCTCGATCGACGATCGAGCGGCCGGGCGTCCGTCCGGGACCGATGGACTGGAGGCCACCGAGGACCGCGACTCCGATGCTCGCGGCGCGGAGTCCACGCGACGCGAGGAGCCGGGCGACGCCCGCGACTGACCGAGAATGAGTCCCGTCGGCGGGCGGTCTGCGGGGGCCTGCGGGCGGTCTACGGGTGGTGTGATCCGAGATACCATCTGCTTTTGTCGCTCCGGGGGTATCCCTAGGTATGAGCTCCCGTGGCACGTCGTTGCGAGACAGGATCCGCGAACCGGAGTACACCGGGGAGAACCGCTGCGTCCCGTGTACCGTGCTGAACGTGGTCCTCGCCGCGGCGCTGACCGCGGCGGCCGCAGTGTTCGGGCCGGTGGTCGCGGCGGCCGTGCTGGTCGCGTCGCTAGGGAGCATCTACTACCGAGGCTACCTGGTCCCCGGAACGCCGGAACTCACGAAGCGGTACCTCCCCGACCGCGTGCTCCGCCTGTTCGGAAAGGCCCCCGAAGGCCCCCGAGACGGGTGGGAGAGGGCGTCGACGGGAGGGTCCGACGAGGTGACGGTGACCACGTTCGAGGCGGACCGGACCGCCGAGGGGACGAGCGAGGTCGCCGAGCGGTCCGCCGCCGAAGTTTCCGACGGGTCCGCGGACGACAACTCCGATCAGTCCGCGGACGAGTCCGAGGACCGGTCCACGGACGAGACCGACCACGACTCCCCCGCGGGCGACGAACCCGAGTTCGAGACGGTGGAACGGATTCAAGACCAGCGCGAGAACGCCGTGGATCCGACCGAATTCCTCCTCGACATCGGCGTCGTCAAGCCGACCGACGACGGCGCGGACCTCGTCTTCGAAGAGAGCTTCGCCGAGGCGGTCGAGTCGCGCGTCTCGTCGCTCGAACGGGAGGACGTGCGGGCGGAGACGCTCGCGGAGATGTTCGGCGTGAGTCCGGACGACGTCGCCTTCGAGGACAGGGAGTACCCCGCGGTGACCGTCCTGCGGCGCGTTCGGAAGTGGCCGGGCGACGGCGCGTACCTCGCGGACGTGGCGTCGCATCTCGCCCTCGTCGAGCGCACCGATCGGTGGCTCGACGTGCCGGCCGAACAGCGGCTCTCTATCCTCCAGTCGCTCCGGTCGTTCCTGTCCTCGTGTCCGGTCTGCGGCGGCGAGGTCGCCGCGACCGCGGACACCGTCGAGTCCTGCTGTATGGCCCACGAGGTGGTCGCGATCCGGTGTGAGAGCTGCGGCGAACACATCCTCGAACTCGAACCGGAGAAGATCGCGACGCCCGGCGAGGACACGGGCATCACGCCGTAGGCCGGTCCGAGCGAGTCCTCAGCCCATCTCGACCCGCGGTCGAGGTAGCCGTACGCCATGTCCTGGACGACGTTCCCGAACACGCCGACGCCGATGACGACGACGGTCCCGCCGAGCAGCACCGGGAGGTCGCGGTCGGCGACCGCCCGCAACAACAGGAGTCCGAAGCCCTCGATGCCGAACAGGGCCTCGATCACGAACGTCGAGAGGACGAGCAGTCCCAGCGCCTCGGTGAAAAGCATCGAGAAGAACGGGATCGCGGCGTTCCGAAGGACGTGGGCGGCGACGCGGTACCCCGACGCGCCCTTGGCCCTGACGAGCGAGACGAACTCCGCCGTGGCGTACTCCCGCGAGTGAGCGCGGGAGTAGCTGACGTAGCCGCCGAGCAGCGCGGCGAACGTCAGTCCGATCGGGAGCAGATGTTCGAAGACGAACGGCGGCGGGTCCAGTCGGCCGTCGACAGTGAACGAAAAGAGCATTCCCCCGACCCAGAAGCCCGGGAGAGCGAAGAGGACGTACGCCGCCGCGACGCCGCCGGATCCGACGCGGCTCTCGGGCC
>NZ_CBVY010000009.1:67959-74764 GCF_000513435.1 Halorubrum sp. AJ67
CGCGGAGAGCTCTTCGTCGCGAAGCAGATCGATCGCCTCCGAGACCGCGGCCTCCGCGTCGTCGTCCGACAGGCGGTCCGGGAGGTCGAACTCGGTGCGGACCATCCGACCGAACTGCTCGCGCGACGCGTCCGTCGGGTCCGTTCGCGATCCCGTCACCTCGCTTTCGAGCTCCGCCGTCACCGACCCGACGGCGTCCGCCTCCCGCGTCCGGAGCTTCATGTCCATGATCGACCGCCACGTCTCCTGCGAGAGGTCGTAGTCGGCGTCGCGGATCACCTTCGGACATCGGGTGTGGAACCGGCAGCCCGACGGCGGGTCCAGCGGGGAGGGAACGGTCCCGGACAGGAAGATCTGCTCGCCCTCCCAGAGCGGGTCTGGTTCGGGAATCGCGGAGAGGAGCGCCTCCGAGTACGGGTGGTACGGTGGCTCGAACACCTCCTCCGTCGGCGCGATCTCGGCGATCTCGCCGAGATACATCACCGCGATCCGGTCGGAGATGTGCTCGACGACGCTGAGGTCGTGAGCGATGAACACGTAGGAGAGCCCGAACTCCTCTTGGAGGTTCTCCATGAGGTTGAGGATCTGCGCTTGAACGCTCACGTCGAGCGCGGACACCGGCTCGTCGCAGACGATCACCTCGGGATCGACGGCGAGCGCGCGGGCGATGCCGATCCGCTGGCGCTGACCGCCGGAGAACTCGTGCGGATAGCGGTTCGCGTGGCTCGGGTTCAGGCCGACGGTTTCGAGCAGTTCGTAAATCCGCTCTTTCCGCTCTTCGCCGCTCGCGATGTCGTGGATGTCGAGCGGCTCGCCGATGATGTCGCCGACCGTCAGCCGCGGGTTCAGGCTGGAGAACGGGTCCTGGAAGATGTACTGGACGTCCTTCCGGAGGTTCCGGAGGTCGGAGCTGGATAGGTCCGTGATGTCTTCGCCCTTGTAATAGACGGAGCCGCCCGTCGGCTCGACCAAGCGGAGCATGCTGCGTCCGAGCGTCGTCTTCCCGCACCCGGACTCGCCGACGACGCCGAGCGTCTCGCCTTCGTGGAGTTCGAGGTCGACGCCGTCGACCGCTTTCACCCACTGCGACCGACCGAGAAGCTTGTCGACGAACCCGCCGGTCGAGTCGTAGTACTTCTCTAACCCCTCGACTCGGAGGATCGGTTCGGCGCTACTCATCGCGATCACCCTCGACGTACTGCGCGGCCGCGCCGTCCGCCGGGCCGGTCGTCTCGACGGAGTACGTGAGCCCCTGCGAGAGCCCCTCCGTGTACTCGAGACAGGCCGCGGCGTGTTCCGTGTCGAGAGTGGCCTCCGCTCCCGACTCGACGTCGGTGAGCGGCGGCTCCTTGCGCGTACACTTCTCCTCGGCGAACGGACAGCGCGGGTGGAAGCTACACCCGGAGGGAAGCTGAACGAGGTCGGGCATCACGCCCGGAATCGTCTGGAGCCGCTCCCGCTTGTCGCTGACGCGGGGGATCGAGCTCATGAGTCCGACCGTGTACGGGTGTTTGGGGTCGTAGTACAGCTCCTCGACCGGTGCCTTCTCGACCGGTTTCCCGGCGTACATCACCATGACGCGGTCACAGACCTCGGCGATGACGCCGAGGTCGTGGGTGATGAGCTGAATCGCCGTGTCGAACTCGTCGGCCAGCTCCCTGAGTTCGTCGAGGATCTGCGCCTCGATGGTCACGTCGAGCGCGGTCGTCGGCTCGTCCGCGACGATCAGGTCGGGGTCACACGACAGGGCCATCGCGATGATCGCCCGCTGTTGCATCCCGCCCGAGAACTCGTGCGGGTAGTCGGAGAACCGCTCTTCGGCCTCCGGGATACCGACGCGGTCGAGCAGCTGAATCGTTCGCGCCTTCGCCTCCTTGGACGTGTAGTCCAAGTGGTGTTCGATCGCCTCCGCGATCTGCCCGCCCACCGTGTATACCGGGTTGAGCGCCGTCTGTGCGTCCTGAAAGATCATCGATACCTCGTTGCCGCGGATCGAGCGGATCTCCGACTCGGACATCTCCAGCAGGTCCTCGCCTTTGAACAGGATCTCTCCGCTCTCGATCCGGCCCGGACTGTCGATCAGTCGCAACACGGAGAGTGCGGTGACGCTTTTGCCCGCGCCGCTCTCGCCGACCACGCCGAACTTCTCGCCCTTCTCGATGCGGAACGAGAGGTCGTCGACAGCCGTTACCACGCCCTCTTGGGTGTAAAATCGGACGGTGAGGTCCTTCACTTCGAGCAGCGCCATCAGTCCTCACCTCCGCGGCCGACACCCGTCTGCTGTGCGTCCAGTGCGTCGTTGATACCGTCACCGATCATGTTCATTGACATCACGAAGATGAAGATCGCCGCACCGGGGTAGACCGTCGCCCACCAAGGGATCTGGCCGCCCGGTCCCTGGATGAGCGTCGACCGCGTGGCGTTCAGCATGGTGCCCCACTCGGCCGAACTGGGGTCTAACCCGAGTCCGAGGAAACCGAGCGCTGCGACGCCAATGACGACGCTCCCGATGTTGAGCGACGCCAGGACGATGAGCGGCGGCATCGCGTTGGGAGCGATGTGTCTGAAGACGACCGAGCGGTCGCGCGCGCCGAGCGCTTTCGCCGCCATCACATACTCGTTTTCTTTGATCTTCAGTACTTCCCCTCTCACCAGACGGCCGTACCCCGCCCAGCCGAAGAGGCTGAACGCCAAGACGAGCTGCCAGTAGCCGCCGCCGAGGATGGCGACGATGATGAGCGCTAAGATGAGCCCGGGGAACGCGAAGATAGTGTCGACGATCCGCATCATCAGCTCGTCGACGTTGCCGCCGTAGTAGCCCGAGATGGAACCGTAGATCAGCCCGAACGACCCTGTGAGTCCGACGACGATAAAGCCGATCGAGAGGCTGTAGCGGCCCCCGACGAGGATCCGCGAGAACAGGTCGCGGCCGGAGCCGTCGACGCCCATCGGGTACTCCCAGCTGGGTGGGTCATACACCTCGACGGCCGGGTCTTGGAGGTACAGGATAGTCGTGGGGTCGTACGGAGCCAACGAGAACGGTTGGACGACCATGCCGAACATCTCGATGGGACGGGCGAAGAACGCCGCCAGCGACATCAGGACGACGATGACGAGCGCGCCCATCGCGGAGCGGTTCCGCTTGAACTTCCGGAAGCCGCGCCGCCAGCGGCCGACGGTTTCGCCGCTCGATTCGTCGGTCCAGTCGGACATCGGCTCTCGGTCTCTGACGCGGTCCGAATCGAATCCAGAGATGCGGATCCGGCCGCGTTCGTCGTGAGTTTGTCGGTCAGTCATATCGGATCCTCGGGTCGAGCGCCGCGTACACGATGTCGGCGACGAGGTTCGCGAGAATGACGAAGAACCCGGTAAACAGGGTGATCGCCATGACGACGTTGATCTCTCGCTGGTTGATGGCATCGATGAACTCCCGTCCGAGTCCCGGCCAGTTGAACACGACTTCTACGACGACCGATCCGGCCACGATAGAGGCCGTGAGCGTCGCCGCGAGCGTGACGACCGAGATCAGGGAGTTCCGCAGTACGTGTTTGAGTATCACCGTTCGTTCGGGCAGGCCCTTCGCCCGCGCGGCGGTGACGTACTCCTTGTTCAGCTCCTCAGTCATCGACGTTCGCATCACGCGCATGATGCTCGCCGCCGAGGCGGTTCCGATGGTGAGACCCGGCAGAATGAGGTACCACAACATCTCCGGGGAGAGGAGCGACTGTCTCGACGGCGGCAACACGGGAAATAGACCCAGATACAGCGAGAATATCAGGATCAACATCAGCCCGAGCCAGAAGTTCGGGATCGAGATGCCGGACAGGGCGAGGAAACGGCTAACGGTGTCCCCGAGATTGTCCTTGTTGACCGCCGCGTAGATCCCCGCCGGAATGGCGATGACCAGCGCGAACGCCCACCCGAAGAGGCCGAGCGCGATGGTCTCCGGAAGTCGCGCCCACACGATCTCCGAGACCTCGCGGCCCGTCTGGAGCTCCTGTCCGAAGTCACCGACGAGCACGTTCGAGATCCAGTTCAGGTACTGCTCCCAAACGGGGCCGGAAAGCCCCCACCGTTCGCGAAGCGCAGCCTCTTCCGCCGGACTCACATCCGGGTTCAACGCGACCAGCTGCGTGACCGGATCGCCGGGAGTCAGGTGAAACAGCCCGAACGTGATCACCGACACCCCGAACATGATGGGGATTATCGACAGCGTGCGTTTTAGTATGAAACGTTGGAGGCTCATCGTTGCTTGTTCATCGCAGTTGGTTTATCCGCCAGTAGACGTAACGAGGTCGTTCGTGTCATCGAAACGGGGGTTTTCGCCGAGGTCTCAGTTGTCCGCGGCGACCTGATCAAGCAGCTCTTGGGCGCGCTCGGGGTCGTACTCGTTCGTCGGACGGATCTCTTCTTCGAGCGCCTCGTAGTCGGTGGTTCCGGTTCCCTGCGCCAGCTGAGGGAGATCCGTCCACGCGGCGCGGGCGTAGCCGTTGTAGATGTTTTCGACGATTCGCTCGCGTGGGATCAGATGATTGATCGCCTTCCGAAGACGCGCATCGTCGAACGGGGCCACGTTGACCGGATACTGGATATAGTCGTATCCACCGGTTTCGACGCTGTGAATGATGTAATCATCCGAAGCACCGAAGTCGTCAAGAGTCGACGTTTCTAGCCCGTACGTAGAGTCGATCTCGCCGTTCTGAAGCGCCCCAGACCGGGTGGAGTCGTCGGGAACAATCTCGACCTCGAAGCCGTCGATGACGGGACCGTCCGGGAAGTCGCTGGAGCCGTCGAACCAGCTGAACGCCTCGCTGACGCCTTTCTGTTCGGTCCAGTAGTTGTCGAACTTCGTGACCTCGTAGTACTGCTCGTCTTCGAACTCGGAAAACTCGTAGGGACCCGTCCCAATGGGGATGTTGTCGTCCCGGGGGTCGATGATATTCCGCTCGCCCTCGCCTGTCCCTTCGTTGGACGCTTCGATCTCTTCGATCTGCGTGGCGTTGAGAATACTCAGACCGGGGAGTTCGCGTTCGGCTTCAGCGTCGGCGATCTGCGCGTACAGATCGACGGTGTACTCGTCCACCTGGACGGCCGCCAGTACCGAATCGAATGTCTGTGCGGAGATGTCCGAGTTCTGCGTGTACTCGTAGGTCGCGACGACGTCTTCCGCAGTGAGTTCGTCGCCGTTGTGGAACTCGACACCCTCTTGAAGGTTGTACCGGTACTGCATTCCGTAGGTGCCGTCCTCGGCTGCCTCGATGGCATCGTCGGGGAGCAGGACGCGGACCTCGTCGTCCTCGGCCGGATTGTCCTCGGGATGCTGGACGATAACTTGGTCCGCATCTACCGCGCCCTCTTCGGTCGTCCCGACGGTCGACATGTAATCCGCGTACGCGGTCCGGTCGATGTCGTTCGTGTCGAGTAGTTCGTAGCTCTCGGCAAGCCACGGGTGAATATTGCCTCGAGTATCGTTGGCGATCAGCCCTTCGAAGATGAATCCCTGCGCCAACGTTGACGTCGTGTCGTTGCTGTACGGCGGATCGAACGAGTCGATGTTCGCGCCGACCGCGATGCTCATCGTACCGCCCTCTGTGAGGTCAGAGAGCTCGGAGTCGCCCGCGGCGTTGTCACGGTCAAGCCACATGATCTGTTCGTCCTGCGGCGCGAACATGTTGTAGCTGTACGTTCCTTCCGCGAAGGGCCACATCTCGAAGCCGTGAACGTCCGTATTTGAGACGGCGGTCGAAAGACCGAAGTGGGTAATCGAACTGTACCGCTCTTCCGCGAGGTAATTCCACACCTCGTCGTAGCGTTCGGCACGAAGTTCGGAATCCTCGGCAACCTCAACGCCGTACCGTGCGGAATCCATCAGTTCATCCAGCTCGGGATCACTGATTCCGTTGAGGTTACAGCACTGACCAACGTTATCCGAGTGATGGAGAGCGTTACAGAAGCTCTCCGGGTTAAACGTCCCGGAAAGCCCAACACAGGGAATAAATCCGTTGTTCTGGTATTCAGGGTCAAGGATACGGCCGAGGTACGTGTTCCACTCGTACGTCTCGACGGTCGTGTTGAAGTAGCCGGTCTGCTCCATCGACTCGGCTATGAGTTCGACCATCTGGAGCCGGTCACTATTGTTAGCGCCGACTTCGAGCTGAACGTTGAGGGGGAAAAGCTCTCCATCGCCGCCGTCGCCGCCGTCACCGCCGTCGCCACCGTCGCCGCCGTCGGATTGGCCGCCACACCCGGCCAGGCTGGCTGCGCCAGCCGCCCCGATAGTGGCGATAACGTTACGTCGATTTATGTTTTGGTTGGAATCGGATGCGTTGTGCCGACTTGGCATACCACATCCTACAACTGATTACTATAATATGTTACGATACGCTGGGGGGTGGCGTTTGGAACGTATTATTGGACATAGTTTGATTTATACAACCAAATATGTGCGCAATTACAAATCATGGAACGACAACCCGACGAGGGAAAATGAATAATCATTATGGAATACAAGTGTGTTCGAATCTTGAAATCACGGATCTGTCGAGTGTGTGTTACTCTCTCCTCGATCCGCCCCCGAAGTGATGGGGAGTTGGGAAAAGATCGATCGAGACCCGACGGATCGCGGAGACCGAGGGCCGAGAGACGGATCACCGGGAGACGAGTCGCCCCGGAAGACGGGCCGCCCAAGGGACGAATCGGCCGCATCGGCGTCGGACAGACCGACCGCAACTCCGAACGGCCGTCACTCCGCCGTCGACGCGAACTCCGCCGGGTCGATCCGGTGCGGACTCCGGCACGTCCGCGT
>NZ_CBVY010000009.1:77899-79072 GCF_000513435.1 Halorubrum sp. AJ67
AGGTGAGGTTCTCGAACGTCGCGCGGGTGACGGAGTCTTCGAGATGGACCGGACCGCTGTCGGTCGCGGTGATGAAGGGGAGGTTGACGGTCGTCTCCTTCTTGTTCGACAGCTCGATCTTCGCCTCCTCGGCGGCGTCCTTCAGGCGCTGGAGCGCCTGCCGGTCGTCGCGGAGGTCGATCCCGTGGTCGTTTTTGAACTCGTCGGCGAGGTGGTCGATGAGCGCCTCGTCCCAGTCGTCGCCGCCGAGGTCGTTGTCCCCGTTCGTGGCGACGACCTCGTAGACGCCGCCGCCGAGATCGAGGACCGACACGTCGAACGTGCCGCCGCCGAGATCGTACACGAGGACGGTCTGGTCGGACTCGTCGTCGAGGCCGTACGCCATGGACGCCGCGGTCGGCTCGTTGACGATGCGCTCGACCTCGAAGCCGGCGATCTCACCGGCGTCTTTTGTCGCCTGCCGCTGCTTGTCGTTGAAGTACGCGGGGACGGTGATGACCGCCTTCTCGACGTCGTCGCCCAGGTACTCCTCGGCGTCGCGTTTGATCTTCTGGAGGATCATCGCCGAGACCTGCTCGGGCGTGTACTCCTCGTCGCCGATCTCGACGGTGTAGCCGTCCTCGCCCATGTGCCGCTTGATCGACTGGATCGTGCGGTCGGGGTTCTGGACGGCCTGATTCTTCGCCGGCTTGCCGACGAGGCGCTCGTCGTCGTCAGCGAACGCGACGACCGAGGGCGTCGTCCGGTCGCCCTCGGCGTTCGCGATGATCTCCGGCTCGTCGCCTTCCATCACCGCGAACGCGGAGTTGGTGGTACCGAGGTCGATACCGAGAATTTTGTTGCTCGCCATCTTGGTCACAGATAGCGGCTTGTTTCGGTTAAAGGTTACTAGACGCCGCCATTTCGGCGGGAGAAGGATACCGCTGCCGTCGTGCGATTTCCCGATCGTGTGAGTAGATCACATCGATGTCTTTATACAGATCCGCAAACGCAGCGGCGACTCGACCTCGACCGTGACTGGGGATCGGGCGGGCTCCGGGTCCGCCCCCGACCCGACCTCAGATCCCGCTGACGAGGTCTTCGAGGACGGATTCCGGGTCGTCGGCCTTCGCGACGCCGGAGGCGAGCAGGACGCCAGCGGCCCCGAGGTCGCCGGCGGTGGCGACGTCCTCG
>NZ_CBVY010000009.1:80156-81032 GCF_000513435.1 Halorubrum sp. AJ67
CCCTCGTACATCTGCTTGCCGATCTCCTGAAGCTCCTCGGTGAGCGCCTCGGTGGCGGACTCGATCTCGTCGGTGTCGGCATCCTCGTCTTCGAGCACGTCCTCGACGTCCTCGATGGCCGCCTCGATGTCCGCGACGAGCTCGTCGTCGTCGAGTTCTTCCTCGTTCTCTTCGAGGAGGGTCTCCGCGCGCTGGATCGTCGTCTCGGCCTCGTTGCGGGCCTCGATCCGCTCGCGGCGGGCCTCGTCCTCCTCGGCGTGTTTCTCCGCTTCTTCCTGCATCTCCTCGATCTCCTCGTCGGAGAGGCCGACGCCGCCCTCGATGGTGATCGACTCGGCGTTGCCCGAGCCCTGATCCTCGGCCTCGACGTTGACGATGCCGTTCTCGTCGATGTTGAACGAGACTTCGATCTGCGGGGTGCCGGCGGGAGCCGGCGGGATGCCGGAGAGCTGGAACGCGCCGAGCAGCTCGTTCTCCTCGGCGATCTCGCGTTCGCCCTGGAAGACGCGGACGTTGACTGAGGTCTGGTTGTCCGCGGCCGTGGTGAACACCTTCGACTCCTCGGTCGGGATGGTGGTGTTCTTCTCGATGAGCCGCTCGAAGAGCCCACCCTTCACCTCGATGCCGAGCGAGAGCGGCGTCACGTCCAGCAGGACGATGTCGTCGACGTCGCCGGAGAGCACGCCGCCCTGGACCGCCGCGCCGAGCGCGACCGCCTCGTCGGGGTTGACGTTCTTCTTCGGCTCCTGCCCGACCAGCTCCTCGACCTTCTCCTGGACCTGCGGCATCCGGGTGGAGCCGCCGACGAGGATGACCTCGTCGATGTCGCCCTTCGAGTAGCCGGCGTCCGAGAGCGCCTGTTCGGTCGGCTCGACG
>NZ_CBVY010000009.1:84433-85564 GCF_000513435.1 Halorubrum sp. AJ67
GTTCGGCGAGACGTGTTGCGCCCACGTCTCGACGCCGGTGTCGGCGACGCGAGCGATGTCGGCTGCCTGCGGCGAGACCGCGATCCGCGCGCCGGACGCCTCGGCGACGTCGCGGGCCGCGGTTGCTACCTCGATCGGATCGCACGGGTACGCCTTGAGGTTCACCAGAATGAACATACGCTTACTCGGGGGGCGCGGCGCAAATAGGTTCATGCTTTGCGGCGCTCCCTCGATGGACCGTCGAGAGTTTCGATGGACCGTCGAGAGTTTCGATGGACCGTCGAGAGTTTCGATGGACCGTCGAGAGTTTCGATGGACCGTCGAGAGCCTCGAAACCGAGGGCACTCTCGACCCGGGAGAGCAGAAACGACCTTATACCCCGCTGTTGTGGGTCCGACAAGAAATGTCTCTCATCGAGCTCATCGCGGGCGTGGAAGCTCACGAGGCCACGCTGACCGTGTTCAACGCCGATCCGGCGGTTACGGACGAGCTTCGGGAGTACTTCGCCGACCGCAACGTCCGGATCGTCGACGACCAGACGGCCTCCGGCCCGGAGGCGTTCGCCGTGTTAGCGCGGGACGGCGAGTTCGTCACGGCCGTGACCGTCGACGAGCTGCTACCGCCGCCGAGCGGGGACGAGGACGGAGAGGCGGGTGACGAAAGCGGCGAGCCGACGGGCGAGGGTGGGACGGCCGGCCGCGTCGGAAAGCCGGTGTTGGATCACCTCGACGAGACGATGTTCACCTCCTACTCCCGCGAGGACATGGTCGCCGCGTCACGAGAGATCGAGGACCGCGCGTGGCGGGTCGGCGACGGGGAACTCCACGCCGGGTTCCAGACGCTCGACGTGCTCACCGGCGAGGCGGACACCTACGCCCTGCTCGGCGAGAAGGAGCGGCTCGACGTCCACGCGTACGCCGCGAACGAGGGCGACGCGCCCGACGTGGATCACTACACCGTCCACGTCGGCGAGACCGCCGAGATACGGGAGACGTGGTTCGTCGCGTACGACGGCGGCGGGTACGACGAGGCGAAGTGCGCGCTGCTCGCCGAGGAGCGCGCCCCGGGCGAGTTCTACGGGTTCTGGAGCTACGACCCCGAGACGGTCGATTACATCATCGACTACCTGAC
>NZ_CBVY010000009.1:88144-91404 GCF_000513435.1 Halorubrum sp. AJ67
GCGCATCGAGAACTGCGAACACGTCCGCTACAAGGAGACCGACCGCGTGTCCGCGATGGCCGAGGAACTGGGCGAACTCGGCGCGGAGACGACCGAGGAGGAGGACGTCCTCACGGTCCACGGCTCCGAGAGCGATCTCCGCGGGGCGACCGTCGACGGCCGGGCCGACCACCGGATCGTGATGGCGCTCGCGGTCGCCGCGCTCGCCGCCGACGGGACCACGACGATCCGCGGTGCCGAACACGTCGACGTCTCGTTCCCCGGCTTCTTCGACGCGGTGACCGATCTCGGGATGGACGTGGAACGCGACGACTGAGCCGACCACCTGCCGTGGCGCGCGCCTGCGAGCGGCCGCCACCGGCGGCCGCGAGTAGGGAGAGGCCTCCGGTCTCTCCGATAGCCGGCGGCTTCGCCGCCGGCGACAGCGTCGCGCGAGGGAGTCGCTGGCTCCCGGAGCGAAGCGGAGGGTGCCAGCGACGAGGCTGGGGAGGCGTGAGGTGCGGTGCTGCGCGGTGCGGGGCGGGACTCGAAGGGGCAGGCGCGAGGCGGGCAGAGGCGAAGTAAGCACCGCAACGAGGGAGCGAGTGAAACGAGCGACTGAGTGAGGAGCGCAGCGAGCGTCTGTCCGCCTCACGGCTGGGGCTTCGGTGGTCGTGTCGCCGGTAACGATCGTCTTGTATCGAGCGGCTAGGGCTTCGGCGGTCGTGTCGCCGGTAACGATCGTCTTGTATCGAGCGGCTAGGGCTTCGGCGGTCGTGTCGCCGGTAACGATCGTCTTGTATCGAGCGGCTAGGGCTTCGGCGGTCGTGTCACCGAGAGGGTTCCCAGACCCCCCGAAGGCGACTACCGAAACGCAATCTCGACTCGATCTCGATTCGTATAGACCGACGGGTACAGGTGCCCGCCGTGACGACACGCGGGTATGGACGACATCGACGTCGAGCCGGTTGACCGCGTCGACGAGGCGGACGACTCTGTCGACGCCCCCGAGACAGCGGACAGCGACACGGCGGTCGTCAGCGAAGCGGTCGCCGACCTCCCCGCGGGCGTCGACGCGCCGGACTACGTGCTGTACGGCGGGAAAGGCGGCGTCGGGAAGACGACGATGGCGGCCGCGACGGGGCTCGCCTCGGCTGCCGGAGGCGTCCGCACGCTCGTCGTCTCCACCGACCCCGCGCACTCGCTCTCGGACACCTACGAGACCGAGATCCCCGCCGAGCCGGCGCAGATACGCGAGGACATGCCGCTGTACGCGGCCGAGATCGACCCCGACGCCGCGGTCGATGAGGGGATGTTCGGTGCCGACGCTGACCCCCTCGGCGGACTCGGCGAGATGGGCGATGCGATGGGCGGGATGGGCGGTGACGCCGAGGCCCCGGGCGACGAAGGCGGCCTCGGCGACCTCCTCGGCGGGACGATGCCCGGTGCGGACGAGGCCGCGGCGATGCGCCAGCTCCTCGAATATCTCGACGACCCGCGGTTCGACCGCGTCGTCGTCGACACCGCGCCGACCGGGCACACCCTCCGGCTGCTCCAGCTCCCGGAGATCATGGACTCGATGCTCGGTCGCGTGATGAAGCTCCGCCAGCGCTTCTCCGGGATGATGGACGGGATCAAGGGGATGTTCGGCGGGGGCGACGACGACCCCGACCCCTCTGCGGACCTCGAAGCGCTGCGCGAGCGCATCGAGCGACTGCGCGCCGTCCTCCGAGATCCGGCGAAGACCGACTTCCGCGTCGTGATGATCCCCGAGGAGATGAGCGTCGTCGAGTCCGAGCGGCTCGTCGCGCGCCTCGACGAGTTCGGCATTCCGGTGAACACGCTGGTCGTCAACCGCGTGATGGAGGGCGTCGGCGACGTGACCGGCGGGGGTGCGACCGGAATCGACCCCGACTGGGTGGTCGAGCCGAACCCCGACAGCTGCGAGTTCTGTGCGCGTCGGTGGGACGTCCAGCAGAACGCGCTCCGGGAGGCGACCGACCTGTTCCGCGGCCGCGACGTGAAGCGGGTCCCGCTGCTCGCGAACGAGGTGCGCGGCGAGGCGGCGCTGCGGGTCGTCGCCGCCTGTCTGAGCTGAACTACTTCCCGGGGTAGCGTCGCTACTTCCCCGAGTTGGCGTCGGAGAACAGCCCCTCCCGGATGTCGTCCGCGACGCCGGCGAGGTGCGCCTGTCCGAAGACCGCGACGAGCAGCGCGCCTATCGAGTTGTACGTCAGGTCGCCCACCGTGTCGTCGAGCCCGTGCTGGGCGAGCGGCATGTCGATCCCGGTCTCGTCGGCGACGATGTCGAGCCCGAACTCGAACAGTTCCCAGAAGACGCCGAATCCGAGCACCACCACGAAGATGAAGACGAACGCGAAGCGGGCGGGGATCCTGATCTCGTCGCTGTGGAGGTCGACGGCGCGGATCGCGGTGTAGCCCGCGCCCGCGACGAGCGACGCGGACAGCGCGTGCGTGAGGTGATCCCACCAGCCGATCTGCGCGTAGAACCACGCCGACCCGAGCGTATGGAGGAACACCGCGGCCGTGATCCACACGCCGAGCCACGGGTCGAGCGGGATGTCGTAGTTCCGTTCGAGCATCGCCGGGATGAACGTGACGAGCAGGCCTATCGTCCCGTTGGTGACCGCCTTCGTACCGCCGCCGGGCAGGCCGTATCTGCTTCCGAACAGCCCGTAGACGATGATCCCGACGAGAACGACCTGCATGACTCTGGTGAGCCGCCGCTGCGTTCGCATCGAAGGGCGCGGCAGGATCCTCATCGGCGCACCACCCGCCGGATCGCGCGACGGAGGCGGCGGCCGCGGCGTCTGAAGTACGCGTCGAAGAGGATCCCCGCGGCGAGTCCGGCCAGCGTCACGTAGATCCACTCGATCATCAGCGCCTCGTTGGTCGTCAGGTAGGCGGTGTCGAGCAGCCGGTCGGCGTTCCACCGCAGGATCGTCCACGCGCCGGCCGTCGCCAGCGTCGTCAGCGTGACGAGCGCGACCGCGAACCAGTGGGTGACCTGAAGCGACGTGAACATGTGGAACTCGACGATTATGACGAGCGCTAAGGCGGCGATGGCGAGGTACGTCGCGAAGACGCCGAGTTCGCCGCCGAGCAGCGCGCGCACGAGCGTCGGCAGCAGCGCGAGCCCGAGCAGTTCGGCCGGGAGCAACACCTTCCAGTCCCGCGCCGAGACGGCGGGGGCCACGACGACCGCGACGAGGCCGACGACGAACACGAGCGACAGCAGGTCGGCGTCGAGAATGCTCTCG
>NZ_CBVY010000009.1:92321-96409 GCF_000513435.1 Halorubrum sp. AJ67
CCTATCCCCCTGTGTGCCTTGCCTCCCACGACTCGACGAACACCCCGACGAGCACCGCGACCATCGCCCACGCGGCGATCGCGTTGGTGCGGCCGCCGCGGACCAGCCGGGCCAGCCGGTCCTCGACGGTCTCTTCGTCCGGGTTTCTGTCGGGCCGCGAGTCGTTCATACCGCGTTTCGACGCCGGGGACACTAATATGGGTTGCTCCCTGCGGTCGCGGCGGATGCCCTCTCCGCGACGAACCTACGGACGCCCTCTCTCCGCGACGAACCCGCGGACGTCCTCGTTCCGCGACGCCCACAACGGACGCCCTTTTANCTCGCACGCCCCTGGTCCGCTATGAACTGCCGGCGGTGTGGCACCCCGATCGAGAANCCGGGGGACTACTGTCTGACCTGCAACACCGCCAACGCCGACGCGGTCGTCGCCGAGTTCGAGAGCGACCGCGCGCACCTGACGATACTCGACGAGGACGCGGTCGTCGGCCAGACGACGGTCACCACGCGCCCGGAAGAGGGCGAGCGGCTGAGCGAGGTCCAGCTCCGGAACTTCGCCGGCCGCGTCGCCGACGAGATCCGATGGAAGCGCCCCGAGACCGTCTACGCAGCCGGCGAGCGTGCGCCGCTCCGCGAGACGCGCGCGCAGCTCCACCACGAGTTCTACCGCGTCCCAGACGGCGGTTCGAGCGGCCGACGCGGCGAATCGACCGCGAACGGCACGCGCGACGGCGGCGCTCGGGAAGACGGGGAAGACGTGAGTCCGGTCGTCGCGTGGGTCCTCGACCGCAGGGGCGACCGGTCGCTGGCGGTGGTCGAGACGCCGCCGCGGGAGAAGATCGGCGGGTCCCACTCGACGCTCATCGGCGACCGCAAGGGCCGGAAGGCCGTCCAGACCGTCGCGGAACACCCGCACGTCAAGAAGATCGTTCCCGGCCCCATCGACGCCGGCGGCACCGGGTCGCGGACGGGGCTCCGAGCGAAGGCGACGCGCGCGGGGACCAACGGAAACGTCCGGCTCCTCTTACGGGACGGCTCCAGCGTCCAAGAGAACCGGATCGTCACCACGGCGATGGACCGCGAGACCGGCGAGCGGGTCCGCGAGGACCTCAACGAGGCGCTCCGCGACGCCGAGCTTCAGGACGCGTAGTCGGAACGTCCCCCCGCTCGGGCCGATCGCCGTGTCCACATCCGTCCGTCGATGCGCCGATCTCGGGCGTACGGCCCGGAACCCACCGCTATCGACCGCCTCTCTGTCGCGGGGTTTTTCACGAAACCGGGCGTTTCGAGCGGTGTGAGTAGCTTCGTCACGCTCGGCGCGGGCGTCGTCTTCGGACTGGCGCTCGCGGCCCCGCCCGGCCCGATGAACGCGGTGATCGCCGAGGAGTCGGTCCTCCGGGGTCGGCTCGCCGGGGTCAGGGCCGGTCTCGGAGCCGCGACGGCCGACGCGATCTTCTTCGTTCTCGCGTACGTCGGCGTCGTCGCGGTCGTGGAGTCGTTCCCGCTGTTACAGGGCTTCATGGTCGCGGTCGGCGGCGTCTTGATGCTGTACTTCGCCGTCGATGCGGCGCGGGGCGCGCGAGCGTCGTTCCGCCCGACTGAGAGCGAGGAGCCGGTCGTCGCGGAGGGGAAGGGGTTCCGCAAGGCGCTGGTGCTCGCCCTGACGAACCCGTACCAGGTGCTGTTCTGGCTGACCATCGGCGTCGGACTCCTCCAGCCCGGCGAGCTCGACGTCCTCGCCCGGCTCCCCGTCGTCGGCGCTGACCTCGCCGGGACGTTCGTCGTCGCCACCGGATCGCCCGCGCTCATCGTCGGCTTCTTCCTCGGCGTGTTGCTCTGGGTCACCGGGTTCCCGACCGGACTCGTCGCCGCGGAGCGCCGGATCGAGACGTTCGCGCCGGTCGTCGCCGTCGGCTCCGCCGTCGTGCTCGCCGGCTTCGGCGTCTACTTCCTCTACGACGCGGCGACGACGCTCTCGGCGCTGGCCGCCTGAGTTGAACGCGAGAGGCCGAGTCGGCCGACATCTGGGTTCCCCCGACCGACATGGACAACGGCTTTGCCCCGTCGGCGCGACCGACCCGTATGTTCGAGAAGACGACGTGGATCAAGCTCCCGCGGAACGTCCTCGTGGGACACGACGTCCTCGACGACCTCGGAGAGGCGGTCGGCGACCTCTACCTCACGGGACGGCCGCTGATCGTGACCAGCCCGACGCCGAACGAGATCGCCGGCGACCGCGTCCGGGCGCAGTTCGACGACCCCGCGACAGCCGTCGTCGAGGAGGCCTCCTTCGCGGCCGTCGAGGAGCTGAAAGAGACCGCGGAGGCGGTCGACCCCGGCTACCTGATAGCGCTGGGCGGCGGGAAGCCGATCGACATCGCGAAGATGGCCGCCGACCACCTCGACGTCGGCTTCGTCTCCGTCCCGACGGTCGCCTCCCACGACGGGATCGTCTCCGGTCGGTCGTCGATCCCCGAGGGCGACACGCGCCACTCGGTCGCCGCCGACCCGCCGCTCGCCGTCGTCGCGGACACGACGCTGATCGCGGACGCGCCGTGGCGGCTCACCACCGCGGGCTGTGCGGACATCATCTCCAACTACACCGCCGTGAAGGACTGGCGGCTCGCCCGTCGCCTGCGAAACGTCGAGTACAGCGAGTACGCGGGCGCGCTCTCGGAGATGACCGCGGAGCTGCTCGTCGAGAACGCCGACATGATTCGGCCGGGGTTAGAGGAGTCGGCGTGGGTGGTCGTGAAGGCGCTCGTCTCCTCGGGCGTCGCGATGTCCATCGCCGGCTCCTCGCGGCCCGCCTCCGGCGCGGAACACCTCATCTCCCACCAGCTCGACCGCATCGCACCCGGGAAGGCGCTCCACGGCCACCAGGTCGGCGTCGCGTCGATCATGACCGAGTACCTCCACAGCGGCGAGAACGGCCGGTGGAACGCCATCCGCGACGCGCTCGCCGAACTCGACGCCCCGACGACGGCGGGCGAACTTGGGATCGACGACGCGGAGCTGATCGCAGCCCTGACGAGCGCCCACGAGATCCGCGACCGCTACACGATCCTCCAAGGTGGGATCAACGAGGAGGCCGCGATCGAGGTCGCGACCGCGACCGGCGTCATCGGCGACTGAGTCCTGACTGCCCGGTTCCGGCGACGGGGACCAGCCTCGAAAGGCCAATAACGCTCCCGAGAGTACGTCGGGTATGTCCACCGCCAGCGTCCGCGACAGGGCCGCGGAACACCCCACTGCGATAACCGTCCTCCTCACGATCGTCGGCTACGGGGCCGTCGGTGGCGTGTTCCTCGTCCCCGAGTTCCAAGCGCTGTTCCCGACGCTCACGCAGGGGACCGTCGACCTCCTCGCGCACGCCATCGCCGCCGTCAACACCGTCACCGTACTCTCCCTCTCGCTCGGGTGGTACTGGATCCGCAACGACGAGGTGAAGAAACACGCCGCGGCGATGACGACGTCGTTCGTCCTCATCCTCCTCTTCCTCGCGATGTACCTCCCGAAGGTCGCGGGCGGCGGCACCAAGGAGTTCGTGCTGGACTCGACGTACGCGTGGGTCCCGCTGTGGGACTGGGTGTACCCGGCGTACTTGGTCATGCTCGCGATCCACATCGTCCTCTCCGTGGTTTCGGTGCCCGTCGTCCTCTACGCCATCGTCCTCGGACTCACCCACACGGAGCAGGAACTGCGCACCGAGACGCCGCACCGCCGCGTCGGTCGGATCGCCGCGAGCGCGTGGATCCTCTCGCTCGCGCTCGGCGTCGTCACCTACCTCCTCTTGAACCACCTGTACGACTCGACGTTCGCGGCCGCCGAGGCCGCGACGGTCCTCCTGCCGGCCGTTCCGGTCTGACGGCCCGGGGATGCCGGTCTGACAACACGGGGATGCCGGTCTGACAACACGGGGATGCCGGTCTGACGGCCCGGGTTCTCATCGCGCTCCGCGGGGCGGTCCCGGTCGCCCCCGCCGACACCGCAACGTTTGACCCGC
Source organism: Halorubrum sp. AJ67 (assembly GCF_000513435.1). Classification (NCBI taxonomy): domain Archaea; kingdom Methanobacteriati; phylum Methanobacteriota; class Halobacteria; order Halobacteriales; family Haloferacaceae; genus Halorubrum; species Halorubrum sp. AJ67. The sequence continues at coordinate 96,325 of NZ_CBVY010000009.1, forward strand.
GGCCGCGACACTTCCACCCATGACCGACTGGATCGGCGAGACGTTCACGAGCGACGCGGGCTGGAACCACCTCCTCGACTTGGTC
>NZ_CBVY010000009.1:97215-98639 GCF_000513435.1 Halorubrum sp. AJ67
GCGGCCGCGCCCGTCGGCGACATCCCCGCCGTCGGCGTCTCGAAGGAGGCGGGAGCGCGGCTCGCGCGGCGGAACGAGGGCGACGAACTGACCGTCGCGGTCGACTGCGAGACCCCCGCGGCGACGAGCGGGAACGCCGTCGCCGAACTCGGTCCCGACACCGACGAACACCTGATCGTCTCCTCGCACGTTGACGCCCACGACCTCGCGGAGGGCGCGATGGACAACGGCGCGGGTACGGCGACGATAGTCGAGGTCGCGCGGGCGCTCGCGGCCCGGGAAGACGAACTCGACGTGCGGGTGCGGTTCGCCGCGTTCGGCTCCGAGGAGGTCGGACTGGTCGGCTCGTCGGTGGCCGCCGAGGCGGCGGACCGTGAGGCGGTCCGCGCCGTCGTCAACGTCGACAGCAACGTGTTCGGCCGGACCCTGCGACTCGACCACCACGACTTCGACGCGCTCGCGGACGCCGCCGAGCGGGTGAGCGACCGCTTCGATCACCCGATATCGACGGGCGAGGAGATGGTCCCGCACAGCGACCACTGGCCGTTCGTGAAACGGGGGATCCCGGGGTACATGATCTCCGGCGAGACCGAGGGCCGCGGCCGCGGGTGGGGCCACACGCACGCCGACACGCTCGACAAACTGGAGTCGCGGAACCTCAGAGAGCAGGCGATCCTCCTGACCGAACTCGTCGTCGACCTCGCCGACGCCGACGTGTCGATCCCACGCCGCGACACCGACACCGTCGCCGCGGCGCTCGAAGATGAAGGGAAGGCGACCGGGATGAAGCTCACCGGCGACTGGACGTTTTAGCGACCGAAGAGCGAAGGGCGGCGGTTCGGGGAGGCGGGGAGCCGACGGGATCGGTGTGCGGCCCCGTCAGGCGACGACGAACTGGTTCCAGATCCCTTCGATGACGAAGAAGAGCGCGTAGTACGACGACCACACCAGCACGACGAGCGAGGCGGCGATCGAGCTTTTCGGTGCTTCTATCTCCATGTCGTTGCGCGCCTCGACGTTCCGGGCCTCCAGTTCGAAGAAGTCTGCGATGAACATCGCGAGCACGAGCACCGACAGGATCGTCCCGCTGACCGGGGAATCGAGGATGAACAGGAAACACAGCAGGACGAGTCCGACGTTGGTGAACACGTGGGGGTTGTACGCCTCCACGCTGTCGGCGTCTTGGCCCTGTTCGACGTGCCGCCTGTGTGCGAGGTGCCGGGTCGCGAGGTTCGCGACGGTCATCACGAAGATCGCGTACGGCAGCACCGGCCCGACGGCCGACAGCCAGCCGAGGGGAACGAGGAACTGCAGTGGGTCCATATCCATCACTTCCGTTCACGACGTATTAGAGTGTTTCCGATCGGCGCGCCCGTGAGGCGGATGTGTCGTCGCGAGCAGGGACCGGACCGCGTCGGCGCTCA
>NZ_CBVY010000009.1:100220-101779 GCF_000513435.1 Halorubrum sp. AJ67
CAGCAGGACGAGGGGGCGTGCGTTCAGTTCGCGGCCGCGTCGTCGTCGCTGAGGGAGTCTCGGAGCTGCCGGCTGGCCGGGATCAGCACCCAGAACGTCAGTGCCCCGAGAATCATCAACCAGAAGAACATGTCGCCCGCGAGCAGTCCGACCTCGCCGTACGCCGTGTTCACGCCTTCCGCCGGGTTCACGAGCTGAACCACCTCGTAGTACGACGGGGTCCGGTACCAGCCGCCGAAGGTGATCCACCCGAGACCGCCGATCGTGAACAGGGCGAAGCCCTTCATGAACTCGTCTGCCATTATCTCACGTTTCGTTGGAGTCGTCTTGAGACTTTCCCATCCCCTGTCCGCGGAACCGGGTTCCGAGGACGTACACGGCGGTTCCGAGGACGATGAACCCGACGCCGGTGATCGCCAGTATCGCCACAAGTACGTCCTCCGGCGGCAGGATGCCGGCGTTGTCGAGCAGGTAGACGATGGTCGTCCGGATGAAGCTGATCTGAAGCGTCGCGGCGTCGATGAGGGTGAACCCGACGAAGTAGGTCACCACCGCGGCGAGCGTCGAGAAGACGGTCACCGCCTTGTACAGCCTGAACGGGACGACGACCTCGCGGCCGCTCGGTCCCTGCTGCGGACCGGTCGGTTCGTTGCGCGGGTCGGCGTCGTCGTCCCGGGCGATCGGGTCGCCGGTCTCGTCGAACGCCTGCGAGGAGTCGTCGTCTGATGCGGATGACATTGGTGACACGGAGCGTCGGAACGGCGGGTGGAGACGGTGAACGTCGGAATTACGGCGCGGTCGGGGACGGAGTGCCGTTCTCGGCCGTTACTTCGGCGGCCGGAGCATGTAGTACCGGCGGTTGAGGTCGTACATGTACCCCTCACGCATCGTTTTCAACACCGCGTAGGTGACGACGCCGCCCGCTACCGGGAGCATGAACACGAGCGAGAACAGCAGCTCGAGCTGGACCGGGAAGAAGTTCTGGATGGCGAGCGCCGCCAGCGTGATCGCCAGGATGACGCCGGCGACTCCGAGCGCGGCCCAACCCGGCTCCTCGACGGGCCGTCGCGCGTTCCCCTTGTTGAGGAAGGGGACGAGCGTGATGACGCCGAAGATGGCCCCGTGAGCGATGAGCCCGAGCAGCTCGTTGGACATGACGATGTTGCCGCCGAGCACCGCGAGGTCGGGGTTGATCGGGTCGAGCTTCAGCAGGCCGAACGACCAGTAGAGGTACCAGTCGGGCAGGATGATCGCCGGCGTGGAGCCGGGGTTCGCCGGATCCCCGAAGTGCGACGGGAGGATCGCGGCCACGAGCAAGATGATCCCGAGGAAAAAGGAGGTGATAGCGAGGTTCCGGATCGTCTCGTGGGGCCACGTCGGGAAGCCGAGCACGTCGCGCTCGACGTACGTCGACTCCGTGCGCAGGTCCTCGTCCTCGCGCCGAGAGCGCTCGAAGTACTGGTAGGTGAGCTGTGCGAGCCCCTGGCTTCGCTCCTTGCGCTCGGACCAGGTCGGCGTCTCGTCGTCCGGCGGGACCGTCGCCGGCGGCCCGCCGTCGG
>NZ_CBVY010000009.1:103854-105601 GCF_000513435.1 Halorubrum sp. AJ67
CCCTGTGTGCCTTGCCTCCACGACTGCATAACTCGTATAGCAGTACATTATACGAAGTTATACGAGACCGTCGCCGGCGGCCCGCGTCGGTGCGTGCCGCTCGTCGGTGCCCGCCGTCCGTCCGCGCTCGCTCGTCGGTGCGGTCGTCGGTCGTGGTGGTGGTGGTGTCGGTCATTGGATTAGTGCGGTTCCGCAATTCCCTGCACCCAGACGATGCCGACGTGGATGGCGATGAGCGCGGTGACCACGAACGGCAGCACGAACACGTGCAGGATGTACATTCTCACGAGCGTCGCCTGTCCGAGGGTGAACCCGCCGAACAGCAGCTGGGCCGCCCACTCGCCGACCAGCGGCGTCGCGAGCGCCAGTTCGACGCCGATCTGCGCCGCCCAGAAGGACAGCTGCTTCCACGGCAGGACGTACCCGGAGAAGCCGAACAGGAGCGTCAGGGCGATGAGCACGACGCCGAGGATCCAGTTGACCTCGCGCGGTTCCTTGTACGCGCCGGTGAAGTAGACGCGCAGCATGTGGAGGAACACCGCCGCGACCATGAATTGCGCCGCCCAGCGGTGGATCGACCGGAGCATGAAGCCGAACTGGACGTCTTTCATGATCATCACCATCGAGTCGTACGCCGCGGTGGGGTCGCCCTGCGCGGCTGCCCCGGCGGTAGATGGCGCGTAGTAGAATCCGAGCATCGCGCCGGACACCGCCGCAAGCAGGTACGCGATGATCGAGAGGGACCCGAGCGAGTACAGCGGGTACCAGTACCAGAACTTGTTGTCGAGGTCGTACTGCTCGGTGTGGCTCTTTGGCATCTGGAGGTTCGCGCGGTAGTACATCGTCTCCAGCAGTTCGAGGTAGTCGACGATGCGGAGCCGCTTGTCCAGCCAGATGAGCGTGGTCAGGAACACCGTCTCGATGGCGGTGAGGTCCTGACTCTTGAGCCACGCGTTGTGGTCCATGTCGTCTTGTTTTTTCAGACTCATTGTCGAATCACTTCTTGTAGTACGGGTACACCGCCCGCTTCAACGTCTCCGCGAGGTTGCCGGTGTCGATGCCGTCGCCCTCCTTGTCCTCCTCGCGGACGTACAGGTCCTCCCACTTACGGCGGCGCTTCTTGACTATCATCACGTCCGGGAGGAACTCCTTCCGGTAGAGCAGGAGGATGAACGCGAGGTCGATGAAGATGAGCGCCAGCAGCGCGCCGACGTACATGTTCCCGGCCTCCGTCGACGCCCACGCGGACATCAGCCCGTAGGTGAAAAGCGCCACGAAGACGACCTCGATGACCGTCAGGAGAACGATCGCGATCGCGGCCGCGGTACTCTCGCGGGCCGGCTCGTAGCGGTGGATGTCGCCGTACGAGGAGCCGCCGGAACTCATCTCGCACCCCCGTGGCCGGTGTGGGCCGACTCGCCGTACTTGAGCATGTAGAACGTGAACACGAACGTCAGGCCGATCCCGAGGATCGCGGAGATACCGACCCAGTGGGCGTGAAGCGGGACGCCGACGTAGGCGATATCCTCCGGCCATCCGGTGTTCGCGCCGCCGACCTCGACGGTCGCGACGTCCTCGCCGACGGCGATGCCGCCGTGCATGCCGACCGCGGTGTGGGGCACGCAGGCGTAGTGGGTGATGCCGGCGTCCTCGCCGGTGGTCTCGTACTCGTAGGTATACCCTTCCTCGCCGACCGCGCTCCCACTGTCGAGGCTCGCCGGTCCCTCTTGTGCGACGACGTTGTGAT
>NZ_CBVY010000009.1:105621-107483 GCF_000513435.1 Halorubrum sp. AJ67
CGTTCCGGTCGCCCCGGCGGAGGCCGCGACGGCGGCGGTCGCGCCGCCGGCCGTCCGCACGAAGTCCCGCCTTTTCATACGGTTTTACTCAGGACGGGGTGCGCTTAAACCCACCGACTGAAACCGCCGACGTGGAGGGGGTTTCGGGGCCTGAAACCGCCGAAATCGGCGGATTACTCGTCTCGGTCGCGATCGCTTTCGCCGGGGGCCTCGTCGGTCACGACGCCGTCCTCGACCGGGACGAACTCGGGCCGCTCTTTGGCCTCGCGGAGCGCCCGCAGTCGGTCCCGGTACTCCTCCGAACGGAACCGGTCGGAGAGCCGCGCGTTCGCCACCATCGCGAACAGGAACCCGCCGACGAGCAGGAAGACGATCCCCATCGCCGGTGCGACGATGGTCCCGAGGTCGGCAACGGCGCTCGCGACGAGGAGGGCGATGCCGGCCAGCACCTGAATCGCGGCGACGACCTGTATCACGAGGTTGCCGAACTCGCCGGACCCCTCCGGGACGCTGTCCGGATGGGGGAGGCGACCAGTCGTCGGGCGGCTCGGGCACCTCGTAGGAGTCCATACGCGGCGAGCGCGACGACGGGTTCGGATGTCGCGGAGGACCGTCCCCTCGCCGCGCACCTCGCCGGTGGGGCGGGATGATCGCGTACCCCTCCGTCGGAGTAGACGAGGATGCGCTCCTCGCCGTCCTCGCGGACGCGCTCTAGGACCCCGAACACGTCGCGGGTCGCGATCCGGGACTTCAGCTCGGCGTCGACGCGGTCGAGGAGCCGGTCGCCCGTGATCCACGTGTCCGGGTCGAAGGCGGCGTCCCACTCCTCGGCGCTCATCTGCGCCATGTCCGAGGGACCGAAGTCGTCGAAGTCGTACTCCGACTCGACGCGCTCGCGGAGCGCCTCGATGTCGGTCTCGTCCTCGGAAGCGCCGTCGGAGGCGGTCGGGCGGGACCCACCGTTTTCGGTCTCCGCGTCCGGGTCTCCCGAACCGTCGGACGCCGGGTCTGCCGGCTCCTCCGGCGGCGACTCCGACTCCGACCGCGTCGAGGTGTCCTCCATCGCTTCGGCGGTACGTGCTCCTGACGCTAACTGTTTTCGTCCGCGCCCGGGCGACGAGACCGGCCCGTCGGCCGCGGATCGCGGGGCTTTACGCGCCGGAGCGCATAGCCGCTCGCATGGTCGACGAGTCGGTCATCGCGGCGCTGGCCGGGGTGTCCGTGACGACGAGTCTCCCCTTCCTCCTGTACGGCGCGTGGATCATGATCGACGCCGAGACGGTGTCGTGGAACGTGTTGATGCGACACCTGCGGTACATCGTCGCCGGACTCCTGCTCACGACCGTCCCCCTCGTCGGGTGGATGATCCCGCGCGTCCTCGATCAGCTGACGGGCATGGCGATCCTCCACGCCTTCTTCGGCGTTCAGGCGTACGCCATGCTGGCGTTCGCGCTGACCGGTATCGTCCGGATCTTTCAGGCGAAGCGGAACGCCGACGCGTACGAGGACCTCGACGTCGACATCGACGAGATCCACGAGGACATGGGCCACTGGCGGAAGCGACTCCGCGCCGGTGTCGCGGGCTTCATGCTGCTGTGGCTGTGCGCGTGGGTGACCGGCGTCTACCGGCTTCTCACGCTCCACTTCGGGGTGTGACCGCGGCCCGTCTCCGACGCGTCGTCGCGTGACTGCCACCGCGCGATCGCCGGCGTGTGACTTCCGTCGAATCCGTTTCACCGACCGACAGCTTCAATCCGGGTTTGTCCCTAACGGTGGTATCGTGGCAGTCACCTTCGATCTCTTCGGGACCCTCGTCGACGTCGAGTACCCGTCGGATCCGGCGGAAGCGGTCGCACGCGAAC
>NZ_CBVY010000009.1:109794-111002 GCF_000513435.1 Halorubrum sp. AJ67
ACCGCGTACGCCCCGAGGTCGACGATTCCGGGGTCGACCGCGTCGACGTCGGCGACCGAGTCGTAGGGGCGACCGACGACGATGTCGCCGGCCGTGTTCCGGTTGATTCCCGGGACGGCCGTCAGCTCGTCCATCGAGGCCGCGTTGACGTCGAGCGGGTACGGGACGCCCGTCACGGAGCGGTAGCCGTGGTCGGTGATCGCCACGTCGACGGTGGTCCCCAGCTCGCGCTCGCCCGGGACCGCGACGAGGAGCGCGTAGGTCCCGAGCTGTCGCCCGAACGTCTTGCCGTCCTGATGGTATTCGAGGTGGAGGTCCGGGAGGACGGTCCCGGGCGGGACGACGCGGTCGAGCATCGGGTTGTCGATGGTCTCGCGCACCTCGCGTTTGTACGCCTGAAACTGGTCTTTGTGCTCTTGAGCGATCTCGGCACCCGTCTCGGCCATCTCGGTGCCGGCGAACGCCATCACCTGCCGGATGTTGATCCGGCGGAGCATCAGCCCCTCGTCGTACACCGTCTGGAGGAAGCGCTTGTTGTGCTCGTACGTCTCCGGGCGCTCGCCCGTCAGGCCGTGGACGAGGTTGATCCCGGGAAGCAGCTTCGGCAGCCGGGGGCTCGCGTCCGGGCCGGTCGAGGGACCCGTGACGCGGTCGGGGTCGCCGGGTGTCGTCTCGGGGGTGTCGCCCGGCCGCCAGCCGCCCTCCTCGTTGACGACGCGAACCGCCTCCAGACACTCCTCGGCGGTGACGAGCAGGTTGTTCTCCTCTTGAACCACGGGGTCGGCGGATTCGAGACCGAACGCGGCCGTGTCGCCGGGCGTGTTGTGCTCGGCGATGACCCGGATCGCCTCCCGGGACGCCTCGGGATAGTCCGTGATCGTCACGGGATTCATGTTGTCGAGGTGGAGGGTGCGGAGCTCCGGGGCGACCTCGCGGATCCCCCCGTACAGCTCGCGTAAGGCGTCGGGGTTCGGGGCCTCGCCGTCGCCGCCGTACGCGAGGATGTCGGCCTGTCTCCCGAGCCGGAAGTGCGCGACCCCGCGATCCGAGAGCGCGTCGACCTCGCCGACGACGGAGTCGGGCGCACGGAACGCCGGGTCGCCGTACAGCGGCTCCGTACAGAACGAACACCGATACGCGCAGCCGCGGGAGGTCTCCAGCTCGCAGATGAGGTAGTCGGGGTGGTTCGGGTGTTGCTCGACGACGAA
>NZ_CBVY010000009.1:111939-113936 GCF_000513435.1 Halorubrum sp. AJ67
CGCAGATGAGGTAGTCGGGGTGGTTCGGGTGTTGCTCGACGACGAACGCCCCCCGCCGCGCCCAGCGGTCGACCTCCTCGTTCGTCCGCATCCGGTTGCCGTACCCCTCCAACCCTTCGCGGACGAGGTCGTGCGCGGCGGCCTCGACGTCGCCCATCGCGACGAAGTCGTAGTCGAGGTCGTCGCGCTGCGTCTCCTGTGCGCCCGCGTTCTCCTCGCCGACCCCGAACCGGACCGGCCCCCCCAAAAGCGTCACGCCGTCCGCGGTCCAGCCCAGCTCGCGCACCTCGTCCGGCTCCGCGGGGGTCCCGCCGACGTACTTCCCGGGCACGGTCATCCCGCCGACGTACACCATGAGGTCCGCGTCGGCCACGTCGGCGTGTTTCGACCGGTCGTCTCGGAGCTCGTCGATGGTGTGGTAGGTGATCCGCGACTCGGGGACGCCGGCGTCGACGAGCGCGCCCGCCGTGTACCGGGGGTACGTCGAGAGGTACGGCGGAACGCCGAAGTGGGCCGGCTCGTCGACGTAGCCGTCGACGATAGTGACGGAGAGGTCGGCCGGGTCGGGCGGGAGGGAGCCGCGGCCGGCCGCCGAGGAATCGGTCATGTTACCCGGGGTAGGCGGCCGAGACGGGAAAAGCGTGCGGAAGGTCGGCGGGGAAACGAGACCACCGAAAAACAGACACGACCGCCGACCGATTTATTAGCGTCATCCGCGTGTGAGAACATATGTCCCTCCGCGACGAAAGCTTCCTCACGCCCCGCCGAGCGACGCTTCTCTCGTACACGTTCCTCGGCCTGTTCGCTCTGCTGAGCGCGGGCAGACTCGCCGACTCCGGCTCCGTCCCGTGGTTGGTGATCGTCGGAGCGACGGTCGTCGCCGCTCTCGGTGCGGGTCCGGTCGCGTGGCTCGCCCGCGACCGGATACCGGCGAGCCGGCGCGAGATGTACGGGCGCATCCTCGTCGCCATCAGTCTCCCCGCGTTCATGCTGTTCGTCGGCGTCTCGCTCGCGTTCGGTATCCCGTTCCTGTCCGTGACTGACGCGGTCGTCGTCGGCGTCGTCTGCGGCGGCGCGGTCGCCCTGCTGGCCGAGCGGACCGTCGTCCCGGAGCGGTACCGCGCCGAACGGGCGTGACCCGGGAACATTGGGCAGGCGTGACCGAGGAGGACAGATCGACGCTCGCGTCGCCGCCGCCACGCCGTTTAAGCCGCCGCCGCCACTAGGCAGGCACATATGCCATCGACGATGGAGGTCAAGTGCGTCAGCGACGACTGCGAACTCGACATGTTCGAGAACCACTACACCTACGACGTGCCCGACGACCACGCGGTCGCGGACCTCTCGTGTCCGTACTGCGGCGGGAGTGAGCTCGTCGAAATCGAGGTGTGAGCCGTGTCCGGACTCGTCGAGACCGGTCGGGCCGCGCTCCGTAGCGCCCTCGAACGCGTCGGCCGCGGGTGGGGGAAAGTACAGGAGCGTCGGCCGCTCTCGTACGACCTCCTCGAAAGCGACGACGCCTACCTCGTCGTCTTCGACGCCCCCGGCGTCCGCGGCGAGGATGTCGACGTCACCTTCCTCGATCACACCGTCGAGGTGAGCCTCGAACGCTTCCGGGACTTCTACGACGGCTACAACCTCGTGTTCCCCGGCCGCGGCGTCTCGCTGTCGAGCAGCGTCGACCTCCCCCGCGACGCCGACGTGACGCCTGAGGGCGCGAACGCGACGCTCACGCGAAACGGCACGCTCCACGTGGAGATCCCCAAAGAGGAGGGCTCTCGCGACGTCGACGTCGTCGAAGAGTCCGACTGACGCCGTCTCAAACCCCTCTCCCGGTCTCCCCCTCCGTCCGCTCGGACAGCGACATCCCCTCTACGATCCCGAACTCCTCGTCGCCGTCGAACCGCGTCGGATCGAACGACTCGATCCACGGCGAGTCCGGCGCGTCGAACGCGACGCCGTCGAGCGACGCCAACACGCCCTCGGCGACCGTCTCG
>NZ_CBVY010000009.1:114907-122209 GCF_000513435.1 Halorubrum sp. AJ67
CAGATCGTGAGCGGCGGTGACGCCGACCGCACCGCCGCCGACGATCGCGACCGACGGCGCGGGCTCGGCTCGCTCGTTCATGGCTCAGCGGACGACACGAGCGAGTGAAAAGACACCGGGACCACATGGGGTTCATTCGTTGCGGTGGCGCGCGCCTCCGAGCGCCCATCGGGCGCGAGGAGCGTCGCGCGAGGGAGTCGGCGGCGACCGACGGGAGCCGCCGACGAGGCTGGGGAGGTGTGAGGTGCGGTTGCGGTGCGGTGGGCGGGACTCGAAGGGGCAGCCGCGAGGTGGACAGAGGCGACGCAAGCACCGCAGGAGGGAGTGAAACGAGCGACGAGGAGCACAGCGAGCGTCTGTCCACCTCGCGGCTGGGGCTTCGGTGGTCGCAGCGTCGATGGGAAAAATCCAGACAGCAACGACGTACAGCCGGTGACACGTGTGTCCCCGGCCACATTATAGGTGTGGAAGCCCACGTTACGGACATGAACCAACTCGTGAACGGCGAGTGGCGGACGGACACCTACGAGACGACCAACGAGGAGGGGGCGTTCGAGCGCGGCGAGACCACCTTCCGAAACTGGGTCGCGGGCAGCGACGTGCCCGAGCACGTCGACGCCGAGCCGGACGAGCGCTTCCAGCCGGAGGCCGGCCGGTATCACCTGTACGTCTCCTACGCCTGTCCGTGGGCGCACCGGACGCTCCTCGCGCGCTCGCTCTTGGGCCTCGAAGACGCGATCAGCGTCTCGGTCGTCGACCCGTGGCGTGGCGAGGGGGGCTGGCAGTTCAGCCCCGAGAAGGACGGTTGTACGCGCGACCACCTCCACGACAGCGACTACCTCCGCGAGCTGTACGTCGAGGCCGACCCCGACGCCACCTGCCGGGTGACCGTCCCGGTGCTGTGGGACACCGAGGAGGAGACGATCGTCAACAACGAGTCGCGCGAGATCCTGCGGATGCTCTCGACCGCGTTCGACGACCTCGGAAACGGCGCGTCGCTCCTCCCCGACGAGGGCGACGACGCGACCGTCGCGGACGTCGACGAGGTGATCACGGACATCTACGAGCCGATCAACAACGGCGTCTACCGCGCCGGCTTCGCCACCTCGCAGGCGGCCTACGACGACGCGATCGACGACCTCTTCGACGCGCTCGACCGCTACGACGACCGGCTCGCGGACCGGCGCTACCTCGTCGGTGACTCGCTCACCGAGGCGGACATCTGTATGTTCACCACCCTGATCCGGTTCGATCAGGTGTACCACACGCACTTCATGTGCAACCGGCAGTTCATCCACCAGTACGACAACCTCTGGCCGTACCTCCGCGACCTCTACCAGACCGAGGGCGTCGCCGAGACGGTGAACATGTCCCATATCAAAGAGCACTACTACACCACGCACCCCGACGTGACGCCGACCGGAATCATCGCGCGCGGTCCCGACCTCGACTTCGAGGCGTCCCACGACCGCGACCGGCTCGCGGGAGCGCCGCCGACGCCGACCGCGGACGACTGAGGGAGAGACGGGGTGGTTCCGTCGGAACCGGGGTTTTGAGAGTTTCTCGGCGTGAAACGCCCGATCGACGGAACTGCGAACTGAACACTACTTCTCCGCCGTGGACTCGTTGGAACAGACCCCCCGGAGACGCGACGGGGCGTGTCGCTCACAGTCGTCTCGCACGCGGATCCACATGCCGTCTTCGTAGCACTGGACGAGCGCCGTCGCACACTCGACGGTATCGTGCCACCCATCTCTGACATCGCTGAGCGGTTTCGATGTCCACTCGGCGTCGTCCCTCCGCGCAAAATACCTTGTACTCACCCGGTTGTGTTCCCCAATCGCAGTCGGCGGTCGCCGCGTAAATCTGTCCATCGCCTGTCCCGCGGATTTGATGGGTGGACTCGTGGACCGTCTCGCCGTCCCGGTCGACGCGCAGGTCAATCTGGACCGGGTCAGGAGTGTGGTTTTCCGCCGCAAGCTGCGCGAGATGAATAGCGGTGTTGCCGGAGACAGCGTCAAGACAGCCAGTAATCGAAATCGCCGCCGAAAGCCCGATACTCGTGAGGAGGGCGCGTCGCTGCATACATCATACGGACAGAGTCCTACTAAATCTCTTTTGACAGCCGCAGCACAGGCGGTCACAGCAACAGTACGCACCGCGATGTGCTCAATCGACACCGAGCGATTCGTGAACTAAAACGCGAAAAGCCCCGAACGGCGAGACTACCCCTCCATCCCGCCGAACGAGAGGCCGTCCTCGACGGAGCGCTGCGCCGCGAAGTAGACGATCGCGACCGGGAGCGCGAACAGGTTCGCGAACGCCGCGAAGCGCGTCCACGGCGTCGAGAACCGGCCCTCGGTCGCGATGTTGTACAGCTCCACCGAGAGCGGGTAGTTCTCCGGGCGGAGCAGCGTCTGCGCGATGATGAACTCGTTCCAGCCGGCGAGCCAGACGAAGATGAGGACGACCGCGAGCCCCGGCTTCGTCAGCGGAATGATGACCTCCCGGATCGTGTCGAGGAAGCTCGCGCCGTCGACCATCGCCGCCTCCTCGTAGGAGACGGGGATGTTGTCCATGTACGTCTTCAGCAGCCACGTGTTGAACGGGATCGCCGACGCGGCGTAGAACAGCCCGAGAATGAACAGGTTGTTCGTGAGCCCGTAGGTGCTGAAAAGCGAGTACAGCGCCACGAGCGTCGCGATCGACAGTCCGGCACCGATCTGCGTGAAGAGGACGTAGCCGTAGAGGATGCGCTTGCGCGCCACGAACCGCCGGCGCGAGAACGCGTACGCCGCCGGGACGATCATCCCGAACCCGGCCGCGAGCGTCACGCTGACGATGTAGAGGCTATTGAACACCGCGCCCGGACCGGTGTCGGTCCCGGCCCACCGGAAGCTGAAGGGAAGGAGTCCGCCGCTCCCGCCGACGACGAGCTGGGGGTAGCCCCAGTCGCCGTCGACGAAGAAGAAGTCAGACTCGAAGATCACCCACCGGTACGCGCCGAGGTTGTACGTCGACGGGTCCGGGAAGATGCCGCTGGTGTTGAACAGTCGCGACCCCTCAGCGAGCGACGCGGTCGTGATCCAGAACAGCGGGAACAGCAACACGAGCACCATCGCGAGCCCGAACAGCGTCATCAGCACGCTCTTCGTCACGTCCCACGAGCTGCGCTTGCCGGTCCGAACGTCGTAGAGCGCCCGCTGGACCATGACGACGAACCGCTTCGGCGCGGTCGCGAGCGCGACCAGCTTGGCGGCGACGAGCGACGCGACCGAGCGGATCGCGCTCATTCGTCACCCACCCCCTCCGCGAGACCGCCGTAGCGCACGGCGACGAGCATGAACAGTCCGACGAAGGCGATACCGACGATCAAGATTGCGGCCGACAGGCCGAACTGGTTGAACGTGATCGCCTCGCGGTAGCCGTACACGATGATCAGCTCGTTCTGTCGCGACGGGCCGCCCTGGTTGAACACCCACGGGATCAGGAACTGTTGGAACGAGGTCGCGGCCGTGAGGATCGATGCGAACAGCACCGGCCCCTTGATCGCGGGTAAGGTCACGGTGCGGAACCGCTGGAGCGCGCCCGCGCCGTCGACCATCGCCGCCTCGTGGAGCGACCGCGGCACGTCTTGGAGCGCGCTCACGATGATGATCACCATGAACGGGTACGCCAGCCACACCTCGGTGGTGACGTACGCGAAGAACGCCTCCCAGCGACCGCTCAGGAACCCGATCGGCACGTCGAACAGGAGCGCCTGCGGGGCCGACAGCGACGACATGAACTCGTTGTACCGGCCCAAGATGGTGTTGAACACGCCGTAGCGGGCGTCGCTGAACATGCCGCGCCAGACGGTGATCGTGAAGATGCCGGGGAACCCAAGCGGGACGATCACCGCCGCGCGCATGTACCGCTTCCCGGCGACGCGTACGTGGTTCAACAGTAGGGCGATCCCAACCGCCAGGAACACCTTGGCCACGAGCGAGACGGCGACGAACAGCCACGTCGTCGTCATCGAGGTCCAGAACTGCGAGTCGTAGATTAGCTGGACGTAGTTCGCCAGCCCGATCAGCTCGGCACCGCCACCGATCACCGACCCGGCGAACGTCGCGTTGGTCAGGGAGATATAGAAGAGATAGAAGATCGGGTACAGCATGAAACTAGAAAAGAGGAGTACGCCCGGCGCGACGAGCAGCAGGCCCCAGTCGCGGCTGGCGAACGGCAGCACCGATCGGAGCCGCGACAGTCCGCTCGCGGCGGTTCCGGGTTGCGAGGAGGCCATGGCTCCGGGTAGAGCTTACAGCGCCTCCCGGATCTCGGAGGCGGCCTGGTCGAGCGCGGCGGCACTCTCCTGCTCGCCGTTGAAGACGCGTTCGAGCGCCTCCGTCAACGGATTCCAGACGCTGTCCATGTCGGGGTGGCTCGGCATCGGGACGCCGTAGTCCACCTGCTCGGCGAACGCCTGTACCTCGGCCGAAAGGTCCTCGTTCCCGACGACATCGGTGAGGACCGGAATGTACCCCCGCTCGTCGGCGTTGGTCAGGATGATGTCCTCGTTAGTCGTGTACCACTCCGCGAGGTCGGTCGCGACGTCGACGGTCGACGGGTCGGCGTCCGCGAGCATCGAGCTGAAGTAGAACAGCTGAATGCCGGAGTACGACCGTGGGTGGTTCCCGTCGATCGTTGGCAACGTCGTCACGCCGAGGTTGTCGACATCGTTCTGGAAGTCTCCGAGTATCCACGGACCGTTGATCGCAAACGGTGCGAGACCGTCCGCGAACGCAACGATCTGCGACTCGTAGCCCGGGTCTGCGGGCGTGTACCCGTAGAGGGTTTCGAGCGCGTCCATCCCCTGCTTACAGGCGTCGCTGTCGAGGCCGACCTCGAGGTTCGACTCGTCGAAGATGTCGCCGCCGTACACCTGAATGAATCCGCTCGCCTGATACGGGTCGGTAGCCGGGAACGAGAGCCCGTACTGCCCGTTGTCCGGATCGTGATGCTCGTCCATGATCGAGACCATCTCCTCCATCGTCTCCGGCGGCTCGTCGACGATGTCCTCGTTGTAGAACAGCGCCACGGTCTCGGAGGCGAACGGGAGCCCGTAGAGGCCGCCATCGAACTGGGCCGCCTCGCGGGCGGCCTGCGTGTAGCCGTCGAGCGAGACGTCGACGTCGTCGCTCGCGTCGTAGAGGAACGGCGGGTCCTCGCGGACCGCGAATCGCCCGACCCAGTCGTGCGCCCAGATCCACGAGTCCGGTCCGTCGCCGGCCGGGATCGCCGTTTCGAGCTGCTGGTCGAGCTCGCCGCCGGGCGCTTCCTTGTTGATGTTGTTGCCCGTCTCCGACTCGTACTGGCTGACGTACTCGGACATCGCCTCGTCCTCGCTGTCGGCAAGGTCCGTCCACAGCCGCGCCGAGCCTCCGCTCCCACCCTCTCCGCTGTCGCCGCCGTCACCGCCGTCGGAACCGTCTCCGCCGTCGCCGCCGGTGCTGATACAGCCCGCGAGCCCCGCGAGCGCAGTCGATCCCCCCATCGCCTTGAGCAGCGTTCTACGTTTCTCGTTCATGTTGCCAGAACAAATGAGGAATTATATTTTCATACATTTAGTGTTTGGGATCGTTCCGGATCGTTTTGGATCGTTCCTGAATGATTCGGATCGGCGCAGTCCGATCGATGTACCTCCGATCGGCGTGGATGTGCCTCCGATCGGCGCGGGTAGCCGAGCGTCACCATCGATCGCGCTCACGTGCCGATATCTGAGAAGTGATTTTTCACCAAATATCAGGAAAACAGCAAAGAACTCATATGCCAGCGGACCAGTCTTCAGGGAAATGGCACGCGTCACGCTCGATACGCTCCGGAAGGAGTTCGACCGAGGGACCATCGTCGCCGTCGACGATCTGGACTTGGAGATCGACGACGGCGAGTTCGTGACCGTGGTCGGGCCGTCCGGGTGCGGCAAGACGACCACCCTCCGAATGGTCGCGGGGCTCGAAGAGCCGACCTCGGGAACGGTCAGCTTCGACGACGAGGACGTCACCGAGGTCCACGCGAAGGAGCGCCCGGTCGCGATGGTGTTCCAGAACTACGCGCTGTACCCGCACAAGACGGTCCGCGAGAACATGGCGTTCGGGCTCAAGATGAGCACCGAGATGACGAAAGAACAGCGCCACGAGCGGGTCCGCGAGATGGCGGAGATGATGGGCATCGAGGACCTCCTCGACGACAAGCCGGACGAGCTCTCCGGCGGGCAGAAACAGCGCGTCGCGCTCGGGCGGGCCATCGCGCGCGAACCGGAGGTGTTCCTCTTCGACGAGCCGCTCTCGAACCTCGACGCGAAGCTCCGGACGGAGATGCGCGCGGAGATCCAGAAGCTCCAGAAGGAGTTCGGCGTCACCGCGATGTACGTCACCCACGACCAAGAGGAGGCGATGACGATGGGCGACCGGCTCGCCATCCTCAACGACGGGAAGCTCCAGCAGGTCGGCGCGCCGACCGAGGTGTACCAGAAGCCGGTGAACAAGTTCGTCGCCGGCTTCATCGGCTCGCCGTCGATGAACTTCCTCGACGTCGACGTGGAGACCGACGGAACGACCGCGACGATCCGGGACGAGTCGTCGGGGCTCGCGCTCACGCTCAGCTCCGAGTACGTCGCCGGCCACGACCTCGAAAGCGGCCCGTACACCCTCGGGATCCGACCGGAGAACATCGGGATCGTCGAGGACCCGACCGGCGAAGAGACGCTCACCGCGACCGTCGAGGTCGTCGAGCCGATCGGCTCCGACAACTACGTCCACCTCAGCGTGAACGACGACTTCCTCGCGCGAGCGCCGCCGGACGTCCAGCCGGAGACCGGCGACGAGGTCGGCGTCGTCTTCGACGAGGCGGACCTCCACCTGTTCGACGCCGAGACCGGCGAGGACGTGTTCCTCACCGACGAGGAGATCGCGGCCGCAGTCGCCTGAGACGGTTCGGTCTTCTCGGACGGGGTTCCGCTGTGAACCGATCGTTCACGCCTTCTCTCTGACCCGAGAACGGATACGCGGAGTGCTAACGTACGACTGTAAACTCCTGTTACCGCGGTGAGCGGCTCCGGACTCCCAGCCGCTCGCTACGACGCAGTTGCTCCCCGCGGCATGACCGCCGAAGCCCCAGCCGCGAGGCGGGCGCACGCTCGCTGTCGTTTGAAAGGCGCTTCGCGCCTTTCGTGATGACGAGACGCCGAAGGCGTCTCGAACCACGCTCCTCGTCGCTCGTTTCACTCGCTCCTGTGGTGCTTGCGTTACCTGCGCCCGCCTC
>NZ_CBVY010000009.1:125534-128159 GCF_000513435.1 Halorubrum sp. AJ67
CGCCCTGTCGGCGCTAGTCGACGACGCCGCCGCGGGCGAGGAGCCGGTCGCGGACGCCGTCGACGAGCTGCTCGCCGACCTCGCGTGTTACCCTCGGTGACGGGCAACACCTCGCTGACCGAGGGGCGGGTCGTCGACCTCCTCGACCGGCTCGACGACTGCGAGAACCCGTACGCGTGTCCGCACGGGCGGCCGGTCGTGATCCGTCTCGACCGCGAGGAGATCGGGTCTCGCTTCGAGCGCGACTATCCGGGCCACGGCGGCCGGCGGACCGAGTAGCGCCCCGGGCGCGCCGGACCAGTCGAGCCGAACGCTCGAATTTGGATATCAGAATCGATAATATTGGAGTGTCATTTAACACAAAAGTATCCTTGGGATATCACATGCCGATAGCAGCGGTAAAGAGAAGATACGGGGCGAAATTGGGGGTCGGATACGTCACCACGGGGGGATTCATCGTCGCCGTCGGGTTGATCACGAACGAGGTCAACGCGACGATCGTGGCGTCCATCGCCGGGCTGCTCACACTCGGGTCGATCAACGCGGCCGAGACGGTAGCCAGCGTCACCGAGATCGGGGCACAGACCAGACGCGTCGCGAACGGGGACATCGACAGCAGAGTCGAGTCCACCCGGACGGACGAGTTCGGACAGCTGGCGGACTCCATCGAGGAGATGCGGGTCTCGCTGAAGGACCGGCTGACGCAGATGGAACAGACCCAAGGGGAATTGGAAGCGGCGCAGTCCGAGGCCACCGAGATGGCCGACCGCTACCGCCGGACCGCGGAGCGGTACGGCGAGGTGATGGAACGCGCGGCCACGGGAGACCTCACGCAGCGGGTCGACGTCGACGAGGACGACGAGGCGCTCGCGACGGTCGGCGAGTCGTTCAACCGGATGATGGACGACCTCCAAGCGACCGTCGAGACGGTGACGGAGATGGCCGACCGGATCGAGACGGACGCCGGGGAGATGGCCGAGATGAGCACCGACGTCGAACGGCGCGTCGGCGAGGCCGTCGGAACCACCTCCACCATCCAGTCGCAGTCCGAGGAACAGCGCGAGGAGCTCGAATCGATCGCGACCGACGTCGAGAACGTGAGCGCCTCCGCCGAGGAGATCGCCGCGACGGTCGACGACCTCTCCGACCGGAGCGAGGACGTGGCGACGGCGAGCAGCGACGCCCGGAACTCCTCTCGGAGCGCCTTAGACGAGATGGCCGAGGTGGAGTCCGAGGCTGAACAGGCCGTCGACCGGGTCGAACGACTCCGAGAGGGGATGGACGAGATCACCGAGATCGTCGACATCATCGGCGAGATCGCGGAACAGACCAACATGCTCGCGCTGAACGCCTCGATCGAGGCGGCCCGGGCGGGCGAGGGCGGCAGCGGGAGCGACGGGTTCGCGGTCGTCGCCGACGAGGTGAAACAGCTCGCCGAGGAGACGCAGACGCGGGCCAACGAGATCGACGAGATGATAGACGAGATCGCCGATCAGACGGAGGAGGTGACGGTCTCCATCCGGTCGACACAGGAGCGGGTCCAGAGCGGGACCAGCACCGTCGAGTCGACCCTGACCGACATCGAGACGATCGCCGGCTCGGTCGAGGAGATCAACCAGTCGCTCGAAGAGATCCGGCAGACGACCGCCGATCAGGCCGACACCGTCCAAGACACCGCCGGCTCGGTCGACTCGATCACCGAGCTCAGCAGCGAGACGGCCGACACGGCGACCGGCGCGGCGACCGAGATGGAGGAGAGCCAGGAGGTCGTCGAGCGGATCTCCGACTCCCTGCGCTCGTTCCGTCAGGACGCCGTCACCACCCTGCAAGACCGGGTCTCGGCGTTCACCGTCGAATCGGGCGGACCGAGTCCGTCGGACCTCGACGGCGGGACGACGGGTGGACGGGCCACGACCGACGGGGGTGAGCGATGACGGATCCCGTCTCGGTCGCCTACGGGCTGGCCGCGGCCGCCTTCCTCGTCGGGCTCGGGATCACCGTCGCGCTGTACCGGAGCCTCAAGGGATCGGCCCATCAGGGTCGACTGGCCGCGCTGGCGATCATCCCCGGGTTCGCGGGACTGTCGTACGTCGCGATGGCGTTCGGGATCGGAACTACCACGGTAAACGGGGTCGAGTTCGTCGGCTTCCGGTACGTCGACTGGGTGATCACCACGCCCCTACTCGTCGGCTTCGTCGGCTACGTGGCCGGGGCCTCCCGGCGGGCGATCGCGGGCGTGATGCTCGCCGACGCGCTGATGATCGCCTTCGGCGCGGGCGCGACCGTCTCCGAGGGGACGCTCAAGTGGGCGCTGTTCGCCGTGGCCGGCGGGTTCCACGTCGGGCTGTTCGCCTACCTGTACGTAGTGTTCCCGCGGTCCGTCCCCGACGACCCGAGCCAGCGGGGGCTGTTCAACCTGCTGAAGAACCACATCGGACTGCTGTGGCTGGCCTACCCCTTCGTCTGGCTGACGGGACCGGGCGGGTTCGCCTTCGTCGGTGCCGTCGGGATCAGCCTCACGTACGCCTTCCTCGACGTGCTGGCGAAGCTGCCGTACGTCTACTTCTTCTACACCCGGGCGGCGGGCGTTTCGCCGACGTCGGGGTCGCCGAGCGCGACGACGGG
>NZ_CBVY010000009.1:132260-134504 GCF_000513435.1 Halorubrum sp. AJ67
GACCTCGTTGAGGCTCTCCGGGCGGACGGAGGTGAACACGCGGTCCGAGTCCTCCGGCTCGAAGGTTCGCGCCTTGCCCGTGAGCGCGACGAACGCCGGCGGCTCGGCGCGCTCCAAGAATGTCTGCGCCTCCGGCTGGTACTGGCCGGCGTAGGTGACGAACGCGCCGGAAGGGTCGACGACGCGCCCGCGCCGCGTCTCGTCGTTCACGCGCTCGACCTCGGTGAGCACGCCGGCGGTGAACAGGCGGTTCACCCGCGCGCCGGTCGGCGTGACCACGTAGTTCGGGGCGCGCTCCTCGTCGCTCTCGGAGTACGACAGCGAGGCGTCGTCGAACTCGGCCGCGAACACCCGGTAGGCGACCTCTCGGGCACCCGGTCCGTCGTCGCTCATTCGCCCACCTCCGCGAGCGCGGCGCGGGCGGCGTCCGCCGGGTCGTCGTCCGCGAGTTCGAACTCGTCCGCGTCGAGGTTCGCGCCGTAGTCGTCGACCGAGAGGTTGCCGCGGACGCGGTAGGCGCGCCCGACGAGCGCGTCAGCGATGTCGTCGGCGACCACCGCCTTGTCCATCGCGTCCTTCGCGGCGGCGAGGGCGTCGTCGAGGCCGCCCCCGTACCACCTCGGCGGTGAGTTCGTCGTCGAGGACGACGGTGACGGTGTCGGTGCCGTCGTCGAGGATCGCCTTCACGCGGAGGTCGTCCTCGCCGTCGACGTCGCCGTGGCTCCGACACTGGCCGTTCTGAACCACGCGGCCGCACTCGGGGCAGCGCTCGATGAGCCCGGAGCCGTCCCGGACTTCGAGGACGTTGCCGACGACCTCGACGTCGAACATCCCGCCGGAGGCGACCGCGTCGGCGACCGAGAGCCGCGGGGCGTCGTCCGCGACCTCGACGGCGTCGGGCAGCGGCGTCACCGTCGAGAACTCGGTGAGGTTGAGCGAGGGGACGCCGCGGAACTCCCGGACGTACACGTCCTCGATCCGGAGGTCAGCGCCCGGCTTCAGCTCCGAGCGCGGCTGCCAGTCCGTGAAGGGGAGCTTCGCGGTCTCGTCGCCGACGACGCCCTCCAAGATCTCCGTCTCGCCGTCGCGCCCGGAGATGGTCTTCTCGTCGACCTCCAGCACGCGGACCTCGACGTTGCGCCCGCGGTCGCCCGCACTGATCTCGACGAGGCTGCGGTCGCCGCCGATCTCGTGATCGACGTCGACCGGTTCGTCCGCGATGGCGACGGTGGTCGAGTCGTTGAGGTTGAGCTCCGGTCTCCCCTCCCACTCGCGGACGCCGGCGTTGCCGATCGTCAGCGAGTCGCCCGGCTCGAATCCGAAGTCCTGCCACGCGGTGTAGGAGATGACGCCGGTCTCGTCTGCGATCTCCCCTTCGCGGATCGTGAGGTCGTCGCCCTGGTACCGGATCGTGCGCGTCCCCTGCGTGAGCACGCGGACGGTGACCGTCACGCCGTCGTGGTCGGTCGTGATCTCGCCGACGTCGACGGCGTCCGGGGTGGGGGTCGAGCCGCCGCCACCGCCGCCGTGTTTCCGGCGGACGCTCTGTTTCGCCTCGTCGATCGGGACGCTGTACTCCAGTAGGTTCTCCAAGTCGGCTTTGACCTCCTCTTTGTCGACGCCGAGGTCGGAGGCGAGCTCCTCGGCATGGCTGTTGACGTCCATCGAAGCGAGGTTCGGCGCGGCCGCACAAAAGGATTCACCACCAGCGGAGCCCGCAGCGGGCGCGTTCGATCGAGCCGTCGACTCCGCTCGTCGGCACAGCTAAACCCCTCCCGGTCGCACGGGGCCACATGGACGACACCGACATCGAGGTCAACGCGCGGGTCACTGAGGACCGCACCGTCATCGACGTGACGGGGACTCGGGACGTCGCCGTGGTCGTGCGGTCCGGCGGCGGCGAGCGGATCTACCTCCCGCCAGAGGGGTTCGACGACCCGGTCTCCGGGTCGCCGTACACCTCGCCGTACCAGGGGAGCGGGGCCGGCGGCGAGGAGAGTCCCTACGGCGGCGGGACCGGAAGTACACGCGGCGTGATGGACACCGCCGACGGGTTCCGTGTCACCCACCCGGAGCCGGTGACCGAGTTCGACGTGTACCGGGGCGGTGAGTAGGTAGAGGTCGTTATAACTGGCCGATCGACACGAACACTACCGAAGCCCCAGTCGCGAGGCGGGCGCACGCTCGCTGTGCGCTTCAGTCGCTCGCTACGCTCGCTCCTTCCAGTGCTTGCGTCGCCTGCGC
>NZ_CBVY010000009.1:139891-141953 GCF_000513435.1 Halorubrum sp. AJ67
ATCGAGTTCCGCGGGGGCAAGTGGGCGAGCACGGTCCCGCTCGTCTTCTTCATCGCCTGGGCGATCTTCCAGAGCGGCGTCCTCGGGATCGGCGACACAAACGGGCTCGTCGTCGGCGCGCTGGTCGGGACGACGCTCGGGATGTTCCTCGTCCGGGGCGACTGGAAGGCGTACGCCGACACCATCTTCGAGGGGATGACCCAGCGCGTGGCCGCGACCGCGATCGTGGCGTGGCTGTGGGCCGGGATGTTCGCCGAGACGCTCCAGGTCGGCGGCTTCGTCGAGGGGCTCATCTTCGCGGCCGACGCCCTGAACGTCGGCGCGAACACGTTCCCCGCGGCCGCGTTCGTACTTTGCGGCCTCCTCGCGACCGGGATCGGCACGGGCTACGGCGCGACCGTCGCGTTCGTGACGCTCTTTTTCCCGGCCGGCGTCCTCATCGGCGCGAACCCCGTCCTGCTCTTCGCCGCGATCCTCTCCGGCGCGGTGTTCGGCGACAACCTCGCGCCCGTCAGCGACACGACGATCGTGAGCGCGGTGACCCAAGACGCCGACATCGGCGGCGTCGTCGCCTCGCGGTTCAAGTACGCGATCGCGGCCGCGATCCCGGCGTTCGCGGCGTACCTGATCGCCGGGTCGATCATGGGCGGCGTAAGCTTAGAGGGCTCGGCCGCGCTCCGCGAGTCCGCGAACGCGCTCGGGCTCGTCCACCTGCTCTCGATGGGCGTCGTCATCGTCACCGCGGTCGCCGGCCGCCACATCGTCGAGGCGATCTCGTGGGGGCTGGTCGTCGCCGTCGTCTTCAACCTCTTGTTCGGGCTGTCGAGCGCGAGCGACATCGTCGCCTTCACCGTCACCGAGGCCGGCGCGTTCGCCTCGCTGCCGTTCGTCGCGGTCGGCGAGACCGCCGGCGTCGGCGGGAGCCTCTACTCGGGCGCGGTCGGCTTCTTCCCGCTTATCGTCCTCACGCTGCTCATCGTCGCGATGGCGCAGGTCATGATCCGCGGCGGCGGCTTCGAGGCGATCCAGGAGTTCCTGCTGAACCGCGTCGCGACGACCGTCCGCCGGGCGGAACTGACGATGGTCCTCGGCACCGCGACGATCAACGGGATGATCACGATCAACACCGCCGCCGAGATCGCGATCGCGCCCTACATCGCCCGCATCGGCGAGAAGTTCAACATCAACGGGTACCGGCGCGCGAACATCTTGGACGCGAACACCTCCGCGCTCGGCTACATCTTCCCGTGGGCCGGGGGCGTCCTCGTCGGGTATCAGGTGATGGTCGGCCCGGACGGCCTCGGCGCTGAGTACGGCACCGACGCGATGGTCGTGAACCCGATCGAGGTCGTGCCCTACGTGTTCCACGGCTGGTTCCTCGTGGCGATCTTCGTCCTCGCCGCGATCACCGGCTTCGGGCGGGAGTACATTCCCGACCGCATCTCCGAGGAGGTGTCGCGCGCATGAGCGTCTTCGACAAGTTCCTCGCCGGGTTCTCGTTCCGGGGGTCGACGCCGGACTACGCGGTCGGCGACACGATCGAAGTGATGGTGACCGGGACCGAGGGTGACGGCGAACGCGGGGCGGCGGTCGCCCGCATCGGCGACTCGACGCTCCGGATCGAGGACGCGCCGGCGGACGCCGTGAACACCCGGGTCCTCGTCGACGTGACGTCGTGGGACGAGACGGAACATCGCGGAGTCGGGACGTATCGGAAGACGGTCGGCGAGAGCGCGTTCTAGATCGATTCTCGCGGAGTCGCTTTTCGAGTTCTTCGTTTCTGCTTTTGACTCGTGAGTGACTGGCGGTGGAGCGACGGTGTTCGCCGCCGAAGCCTCGACCGCTCGATACTACGGAACCGATGCTGTGACCGAGACCGCCGAAGCCCCAGTCGATCGGCTTTACGTGACTGGTTTCGCCACGAACGACTTTGTGACCGAGACCGCCGAAGCCCCAGTCGCGAGGCGGACAGACGCTCGCTGCGCTCCTCGTCGCTCACTTCGTTCGCTCCTGCGGTGCTACGTCGCCTCTGCCCGTCTCGCGACTGCCCCTTCGAGTCCCG
>NZ_CBVY010000009.1:142752-143668 GCF_000513435.1 Halorubrum sp. AJ67
GGCGGTCCAGTACGGCACGTACGTCTCCCGCGAACTCGACCGACTCGCGCGGCGGGCGGGCTACAAGCGGCGGATGGACGACCACGTCGGGAAGTACGTCGAGGCGCTGTGCGCCGAGGAAAAACCGGCCGATGAGGGCCGGAACTGACCAAGTCGCCGCGTGGAGTACCAGTCCTGCGGCCGACGCCCGATCGTCCGGGCGTCTGCGTAAGGATCGACAGGACGGATATAAAATCCGAGCAGTAGCGACAAATATGACACTCTTTCGGTTTGGAGAGAAACGATCGTGCGTAGATTCGACTAATTACTGCTGTATCTCCGTATCAAGCGCGCGCTTTGCCGAAGAAAGTTCACGTCTATCCGGGGAAAACAGGCGGATTCCCGGTGTTCGAAGCGGAGCGACCACGTCAGCGGAGGGGTCGCGTCAGCGGACCAGATACGGTTCGTCGCCGGCGATGAACCGGCCGAGGTCGCTCTCGCGGCGGAAATCAGTCGACCGAAGCTCTCCCAACGCGGCGACGAGGCGGTCGGCGTCGCCGTCCGCCCAGTCGGCGGGGTCTTTGATCGGCACGACGAGCCAGCCCGCGCCGAGCAGCTCCTCGCCGTGGAGCGCTTCCATGTCGATCTCGGTCTTCCAAGCCCGCGCGGTGTAGGTCTCGAGGACGCGTTCCGTCGCTCGCGCGCCCACCGGGAGAAGCACGTGGGCCGCGATGGCGCGGAGTTCGGCGTCGAAGAACCGCTCCATGTCGGCGTAGGAGTCCTCGTCCGGCGGCTCCTCGCTCGCGCACATGTGGAGGTACGAGAGGAACGTTCGGGCGGTTCGGATCGGGTCGCTCGCGGTCGGGTCTCCCTCGCGCGGGACGCCGTCGGGGGTAACCCCGTCCGCGACCCCCGCGATCAGCCCGGCCGCCGACAG
>NZ_CBVY010000009.1:147401-150988 GCF_000513435.1 Halorubrum sp. AJ67
AGAGGGTGACGGCGACCGTCGCCGTCGCCAGCGCGCCGACGACGAGGACGCCCCAGGCCACGACGAGCGAGACGCCCTCGGTCCGGCTGGGACGCTCGCGCTCGACGACCATGCTCCGGGCCGACTGGCGCATCGAGTACCACAGCGGGAAGTAGAGCCCGATGGCGACGACCACGGGCACGAGCGCGAAGTACGCGACGAGCAGCAGCGTCTCGGCGGCATCGAGGAGCCACGACCGGCTGACGCCGCCGGTGGAACGCCAACTGGTCGCGAGCCCGCCGCCGAGGTGCGCGAACACACCCACGCCGTACGCGGCACCGAGCGCCGTGGTGAACGCCTCGGGCGAGGAGACGGCCGGTCCGGCTAACTGCCCGTCGAAGACGCCCAGCATGATGCCGGTGAACCCGTAGAAGGTGTCCGTCCAGAAGACGGCGGGGACGATCATCACGGCTCCGCCGCGGACCAGTGCGGCGAGCGCGCGTTGCGGTCGCGTGGGGAGGTGGTCGGTGCCGACCAGCGCGTCCATCACGCGGAGGTCGCCGTGTCCCCCCTTCGCGACCGCGGTCCCGAACGCGAGCGCGAGCGCCGGCAGCGGCGCGACGACGAACAGCGCCACGAACGTCGCGACGAAGCCGACGTACAGCCCCACGTACCGCGCGCCGAACGGGAGCCCCCGACGGCGGAGGTTCGAGAAGTGTTCGTACCCCCCGTGCGGGAGGTTCAGCGCGACCATCCCGACGAGGTACGCGATCATCTGCGTCCGGAGCGAGATGTCGGTGCCCGCCGCGGACAACGCGCCGAATCCGACCGCGAGCAGGAGCAACGCGGCGCGCGACGCACCGATAGCCGTCCGTTCTGGTTCACCGAGAAGCCGCCGTACCGGACCCGCCGTCGACGTCGACATACCAGCAGATACGGTTCTTACGGGGTTAGGGTCTCGTCGTCATTATTGGGTGTTTTATACGCCGCCTCCCCCCTTTGCGCCCGCCGTCGCTCAGCCGCGCCGACGGGGAGAGGAAGGAGGACTCAGTACGTGTGGATCACTTCGCCGCAGCGCGTGCACTCGATCGTGTCCGATCTGAACAGCCGTTCCTTCTTCTCCGTCGGCCCGTTACACTCGGGGCAGACGCCGAGGTTCCGTCCGTCTGCGACGCGCGCGGACAGATCCAAGAACTGGTTTTCGAGCGTCTCGATCTGTTCGGACTGCTCTTCGACGACCGACTGAAGCTCCTCGATCGTGTCCTCGCGCTCCTCGACCGCGGTGGACAGCTCCTCGATGCGCTGTTCGTACGCGTCGATCGCCTCGACATCGATGGTGACGTCGTCGGTCGCCTCGGTCTCGGCCTCTCGTTCCGCGGTGGTCTCGGCGGTCGATTCCGCTTCCTCTTCGGCGTCATCGTCTACCATGTACCACCCGTAGGTCCCCAGGTTCATTACTTTCGGGCCGACAAGGTTTCCCCCGAACCGAAGTGTGACGCCGACGATGGCGGCCCGAACGCTCCCGCGATCGGGCGTCCACCGCCGCCGATACCTGACTAGGTTGGCATCGATCTCAATAGAGTATATACTGTATCAAGATGTGGGTATGGACCCGATAGCGCTACAGGCGGGATACGACCTACTCGGGGACGGACGCCCCGAGACACTATGGTTGGGAATCGGCACGATACTAATGCTCATCGGGACCTTCTACTTCCTCGTCAAGGGATGGGGGGTCACCGACAAGGAGGCCCGTGAGTACTACTCGATCACGATCCTCATTCCGGGGATCGCGTCGGCGGCGTACCTGTCGATGTTCTTCGGCATCGGCCTGACGGAAGTCACGGTCGGTGGCGAAGTACTCGACATCTACTACGCGCGGTACGCGGACTGGCTGTTCACCACGCCGCTGCTGCTGCTCGACCTCGCCCTGCTGGCGAAGGTCGACCGCTCGACGATCGGGACGCTCGTCGGCGTCGACGCGCTGATGATCGTCACCGGTCTCATCGGCGCGCTCTCACACACGCCGCTCGCGCGGTACACGTGGTGGCTGTTCAGCACGATCGCGATGATCGTCGTGCTGTACTTCCTCGCCACGAGCCTGCGCGCCGCGGCGAAGGAGCGCGGCCCCGACGTTGCGAAGCTGTTCAACACGCTGACCGCGTTGGTCTTGGTCCTCTGGACGGCGTATCCGATCCTGTGGATCGTCGGCACCGAGGGTACCGGCGTCGTCGGCCTCGGCGTCGAGACTCTGCTGTTCATGGTTCTCGACGTCCTGGCCAAGGTCGGCTTCGGCTTCATCCTGCTTCGCAGCCGCGCCATCATCGGCGGGACCGAGGCACCCGAGCCGTCCGCCGGCGCTGACGCGCAGGCCGCGGACTGATCGGCTCGCACGTCGGAAGGAGCCGAACAGCAGATAAATAACCGTTCGCGGTTCATTTTTTGACATGACTGACACAAACACCGAACAGCCGCCAGTGCTGCGTACACGCTCCGTCGTCGGGATCGCCGTCTGCGTCGTGACCGCGTTCGTCGGGATCTTCCTGATACCGACGCTACAGGAGCCGGGAGGCGGGTTCAACGTACGGTTCTGGACGATGGCGGCGCTGGAGCTGCTCGCCATGGTCGGGGTCGTCTACTTCGTCCTCAACCTCCACGAGGAACCGAGCTAACGCCCGCGTGGCGGGCGTCTCACTCCGCCGATCGATCGCTCTCCGGTCGGTCGTCCGCCGACGGCTCGACGCCGGCCCGCCCGTCGCGGGTCGACGGCGACGTCTCTGAGAGCGCGCGTTCGAAGTGGCCGCGACCGACGGTCGAGTCGGTCGTCGGGCCGTCGTCGACGATCCCGTCCTCGATCGCGAGCAGTCCGGCCTCCCGGACCAGCGCCGCGAGGTCGCCGCCGCTATACCCGGCGGTGCGGTCGGCGACGGCCTCAAGGTCGACGTCGGACGCGACCGGCATCTCCCGCGCGTGGATCCGCAGGATTTCGCGGCGCGCGTCCCGGTCGGGGAGCGGCGTCTCGACCGCCTTCTCGATCCGTCCCGGGCGGAGCAGCGCCTCGTCGATGTTGTCCGGGCGGTTGGTCGCCGCGATCACCACGATGTCGGTGAGCGGCTCCAGCCCGTCTAGCTCTGTCAGAAGCTGCGACACGACGCGCTCGCCGGCACCCGTGTCGTCGCCCCGGCGCTTCGGCGAGACGGCGTCGACCTCGTCGAAGAAGACCACCGCCGGCGCGTTCTCGCGCGCGGTGGCGAACAGGTCGCGGACCGCCTGCTCGCTCGCGCCGACGTACTTGTCCAGCAGCTCGGGACCGTTCACCGGGATGAAGTTCGCGTCGCTGAGGCTCGCCGCGGCCCGCGCGAGCAGCGTCTTCCCGGTTCCCGGCGGCCCGTGAAGGAGCACGCCCGACGGGGGGTCGATCCCCATCTCGGCGAAGCGGTCGGCGTACTCTAGCGGCCAGTACACCGCGCGCACGAGTTCGCGTTTGGCCGGCTCCAGGCCGCCGACCTCGTCCCAGCCGACCGCGGGGAACTCGACCGTGACCTCCCGGAGGCCGGTCGGCTCGACCTCGTCGAGCGCGGCGTCGAAGTCGGTCATCCGGATCGCGG
>NZ_CBVY010000009.1:154899-157351 GCF_000513435.1 Halorubrum sp. AJ67
GGCGTCGTCTCCGAGGCGACCGCCACCGCGGACGCGGCGACGCTCACGATCGAGGCACCGCCCGAACGCGACGTCCGGTCGATCCTCGACGTGTTCCGCGACGAGTACGAGGGCGTCGAGCTTCGGTCGCGCGTCGAGCGCGAGAGCCGCGACCGCACCGTCGCGGAGTTCGCGGCGGCGGTCGACGAACAGCTCACCGAGCGACAGCGCGCGGCGCTGAAGACCGCCGAGCTGAACGGCTACTTCGAGTGGCCGCGCCCGGTCGACGGCTCGGAGATCGCAGAGCGGATGGGGATCACCCGGCAGACGTTCCACCAGCACCTCCGCGCGGCCGAGCGGAAGCTGGTCGAGGCGTACGTCGACCCCCGATCGAGCGAATGAACCGGGGGCCACCAGACGAGTCGGAGGAGCCGAGCGACGACGCGTCCGACCCGGCCGACGACCCGTTCGCCGCGAGCGACACGATCCTCATCGCGGCCGACCCCGCGACCGTGTTCGCGTTCCTCGACGACCCGGCGAACCACGCGGCTATCACTCCCGGACTCACGGACGTGAGAGACGTCGAACCGCTGGAGAACGGCGGGAAGCGCCTCTCGTACACTTACCGGATGGCGGGGATGGGGATCGACGGCGAGATCGTCCAGACGGTCCACGACCCGCCCGAGCGCCACGTCTTCGAACTTCGGGGGCGGCTCACCGGGACCATCGATCTCCGGCTCGCGCCCGTCGAGAGCGGGACGGAGCTGACGTACGCCGCGACGTACGGCCTGCCGGAGAACGCCCTCACGAGGGTCGGCGCGCCCGTGATCCGTCGGTTCAACGAGCGACAGCTTCGCGCGGCGCTGGAGAACGTCGCGGCGCGCTTCGGCGGAAGCGAGTGACTGCGGAGCGATTCGGCCCCCGACGTGCGAACTATTAAGCGTGCGATGTCCTAAACGGAGGTATGGATCCGACACCCCTCCAACTCGGTTTCGAGCTCGTGAGCGTCGGCCTGCTCGCGCTGCTTCTCGTGGTCGTCACGCTCTGGCAGTCGTTCGAGATCGTCGACGCCTACGAGAAGAAGACGCTCACCGTCTTCGGCGAGTACCGAAAGCTGCTCGAACCGGGCATCAACCTCATCCCGCCGTTCGTCTCCCGGACGTATCCGTTCGACATGCGGACCCAGACGCTGGACGTGCCCCGCCAAGAAGCGATCACGCGAGACAACTCCCCGGTGACCGCCGACGCGGTCGTCTACATCAAGGTGATGGACGCCAAGAAGGCATTCTTAGAGGTCGACGACTACAAGAAGGCCGTCTCGAACCTCGCACAGACCACCCTCCGCGCGGTGCTGGGCGACATGGAGCTCGACGACACGCTGAACAAACGACAGGAGATCAACGCGAAGATCCGGAAGGAACTGGACGAACCCACCGACGAGTGGGGGATCCGGGTCGAGAGCGTCGAGGTCCGCGAGGTCAACCCGTCGAAGGACGTCCAGCAGGCGATGGAGCAGCAGACCTCCGCCGAGCGCCGCCGCCGCGCGATGATCCTCGAAGCGCAGGGGGAACGCCGCTCCGCGGTCGAGCAGGCGGAAGGTGACAAGCAGTCCAACATCATCCGCGCGCAGGGTGAAAAGCAGTCCCAGATCCTCGAAGCGCAGGGTGACGCGATCTCGACGGTCCTCCGCGCCCGCTCCGCCGAGTCGATGGGCGAGCGCGCCATCATCGAGCGCGGCATGGAGACCTTAGAAGAGATCGGCAAAGGCGAGTCCACCACCTTCGTCCTCCCGCAGGAGCTGACCAGTCTGGTCGGCCGCTACGGCAAGGCCCTCTCCGGCTCCGACGTTCAGGAGATGGAGGGGCTCGACGGGAAGGAGTTCGACGCCGACACGCGGAAGATGCTCGGCCTCGACGACATCGACGAGATCCTCGGCCAGATCGAGGAGTCCGCGGAGATGAACGTCGAGGAGTTAGAGAAGGAGGCCGAGGCCGTGAAGGCGGGCGACGCCGGCGCGAGCATCAGGTCCGCCGACGAGGTCATCCAAGAGATGGACGACGAGGAGGCGGCCGCGGAAGTGGAGACGGACACAGAAGTGGAGACGGAGAACTGACGCGGCGCGAGACGCCGCGAACACCGGCTTTTCGTCCCAGTCCGATTCCCGAACGAAGTGCTTTTGTCGAGCCGTAGGCTACTACGTGTGTGACAGAGGGGTTCGACGGACGGAAACGCGAGACGCTCCGGCGGTTCGCCGCGGTCGGAGCCGCCGCGCCGTTCGTCGGGACGGCGAGCGCGAGCGACGACGGTGACGCCAACGAGACGCGGGAGGCGATCCGCGGCTACGTGCCGACGACCCCCGGCGCGCACTTCTCGAAGCTCCGCGACGACCTCCGACTCGGCACCGGCGAGGCGCAGTATCACCTCCGGAAACTCGAGGAATCGGGTGCGATCGAGTCGGAGAAGGACGCCGACT
>NZ_CBVY010000010.1:0-2004 GCF_000513435.1 Halorubrum sp. AJ67
GGTTCGACGATCCGGTCGCGCTCGTAGCCGAGCGGGACGACGTGGACGCGCCGTTCGGCGACGCTGGGGACCGAGGTGTCCATATCGTCGTTGTCTGCGGCGGTCGGTTAAATCACCTGCCCTGAGCCGGACGGAGGTTTCCGGCGCGGCTCCGGAGCGCTCGGTACCGATCACGAGCCGTGGGGTCACGTACCACGAAAACCGTTAAGCCCGGCTGTCGCCTACGTGCGGACATGAGCGCTGACCGGTCCGCCCTCCGGCGGGCCATCGAGCGCGGCGAGCGGGATGGCGGCGCTATCGAGTTCAAGGAGCGGCTGACGCGCGAGGTCCACTTGGCCGACGGGCGCATGGAGTCGCTCGTGGCCCAGCTTCGTCACCGCGTGCTCTCCGGCGACGGCGAGGCGACCTACGTCCTCGGCGTCACCGACGAGGGCGGACTGGCGGGGATCTCCCCCGAGAGCTTCTCGGAGACGATGGACGTGCTCTCGCTGCTGGCCGACGAGGCGGACGCCCACATCGCCGACGTCGAGACGTGGAGCGCCGGCGACGGGGGCGACGCCGACGAGGCGGGGTTGGTCGGGCTCGCCACCCTGCGCGACGGGGGCGTGTTCGAGGCCGACGAGGACCACCTCGTGGTCGGCACGGCCGGCCACGTCGACCACGGGAAGTCGACGCTCGTGGGGACACTCGTCACCGGACACGCCGACGATGGGCAGGGCGGCACGCGCGGCTTCCTCGACGTCCAGCCCCACGAGGTCGAGCGCGGTCTCTCGGCGGACCTCTCGTACGCGGTGTACGGATTCGACGACGACGCCGACGAGCCGGTCCGGATGGACAACCCCCACCGGAAGGCGGACCGCGCCGGCGTCGTCGAGGCGGCGGACCGCCTCGTCTCGTTCGTCGATACGGTGGGCCACGAGCCGTGGCTCCGGACGACGATCCGCGGGCTGGTCGGCCAGAAGCTCGACTACGGGCTCCTCGTCGTGGCCGCCGACGACGGGCCGACGAAGACGACCCGAGAACACCTCGGAATCCTGCTCGCGACCGAACTGCCGACCATCGTCGCGGTCACGAAGGCGGACGCGGTGAGCGACGACCGGCTCGCCGAGGTCGAACGCGAGGTCGAGTCGATGCTCCGCGACGCCGGGCAGACGCCGCTTTTGGTCGATCGCCACGGGGTCGACACCGCGGTCGCGGAGGTCGGCGACGGCGTCGTCCCCCTGCTGCGGACCAGCGCGGTGACGAAAGACGGGATCGGGACGCTCGATCACCTGTTCGAGCGCCTGCCGAAGCGCGCGACGCCCGACCGCGAGACGTTCCGGATGTACGTCGACCGGAGCTATAAGGTGACGGGCGTGGGCGCGGTCGCCTCCGGCACGGTGAACTCCGGGACCGTCGAGACCGGCGACGAACTCCTGCTCGGTCCCATGCCCGACGGGTCGTTCCGCGAGGTGGAGGTGCGGTCGATCGAGATGCACTACCACCGGGTCGACAGGGCGACCGCGGGGCGGATCGTCGGCATCGCGCTGAAGGGCGTCGACGAGGCGGAGATCGAACGCGGGATGGCCTTGGTGCCTTGGGGGAGCGAGCCGGAACCGGTCCGGGAGTTCGACGCCGAGGTGATGGTGTTGAACCACCCGACCCGGATCCAGGAGGGGTACGAGCCGGTGGTACACCTCGAAACCCTGTCGGAGGCGGCCGCGTTCTTCCCGGAGGAGGGGCGGCTCCTCCCGGGCGACACGGGCGAGGCGCGCGTCCGGTTCAAGTTCCGCCCGTACCTGATCGAGGAGGGGCAGCGGTTCGTCTTCCGCGAGGGGTCGAGCAAGGGGGTCGGAACCGTGACGGGCGTCGGAGAGACGGGCGAGGGGCCGGCTTCTGACGGCCGCTGACACCGAACTGGACCCAGTCACCCGTTCCGTCCGGATGCGGGTTACTCCTCCCGACGGGTATCGAGGTTCGACATCATCGCGGAGACCGATTCGCGACCTTCGGCCAGCGATCCTG
>NZ_CBVY010000010.1:3331-10307 GCF_000513435.1 Halorubrum sp. AJ67
CCGCTCGACATGGACCCGATCGTCATGAACGACGTCCCGTCGCCCAGATCACCGGACAGCTCTTCGACGGTATCTACGAGTACGGCGAGGGCGTCGGCATCGAGCCGAAGATCGCCGCGGAGATGCCGACGGTCGAGCGCGACGGCACCCGCTTTATCGTCCCGCTGCGCGAGGACGCCGAGTTCCAGAACGGCGACCCCGTCACCGCGGAAGACGTCGTCCACACGATGCTCGCTCCCGTCGAGGAGCAGACCGAGAACGCCCCCGAGGTCAACATGATCGACAGCGGGGAGGCCATCGACGAGTACACGGCTCAGTTCGATCTCTCGTACCCTTACGGCGCGTTCACGATCGCCATGGTGCGCAGCGTCGTCAACGCCTCCGTGCGTCAGGAGGACACCGAGGCGTACAATCAGGACCCGGTCGGCTCCGGTCCCTTCCAGCTCGTCGAGTGGGAGCCCGAGGACTACGCGACCGTCGAGCGGTGGGACGACTACTGGGACAGCGACAACCTCCCGGAGATCGGCCAGATCGAGTTCGACCCCATCGAGGAGCAGACGACCCGCGTCACCGAGTTGGAGACGGGGAACGTCGACGTCATCGAGACCATTCCGCCCCAGCTGTACGAGACGGTCGAGAGCAACCAGAACGCCAGTATCACCGAGGAACCGGGTGTGGGATACTTCTACCTCGCGTTCAACTGCGCCAACGGTCCGACGAGCGACCCCCTCGTCCGCGAGGCGGTCGACTACTGCTTCTCGATGGATCAGGCGGTCGAGAACTTCGTCGAGCCGTCCGGTGTGCGACAGTACAGCCCGTACCCGTCGTCTATCTCCGAGGAGTGGAACTTCCCGGTCGACGAGTGGTCCGAGATCTCCCACGGACAGGACCTCGAAGAGGCGCAGGCGCTGTTCGACGAGGCCGGCGTTTCGATGGACTACGACTGGCGGATCATCGTTCCGCCGGACGACAAGCGCGAACAGATCGGTATCAGCATCGGCGACGGCCTCCAGAACGCCGGCTTCGACAACGTCGAGGTCCAGCGACTCGACTGGGGGACGTTCACCGAGGCGTACCAGAGCGACGACGGGCCGAACAGCGCGGACGAGTACAACATGTACACGCTCGGCTGGTCGGGCAGCCCGGACCCGGACGCGTTCGTGTACAACCTGCTGAGCCAGGAGACGGACGGCGTCACCAACGGGACCTTCCACGGGTACGACGAGGCCTCCGAGAAGCTGACGCAGGCCCGCGAGTCCGCCGACCGCGAGGAGCGCCGGCAGCTCTACATCGAGGCGACGACGACGCTGCTCGAGGAGCGCGTCCACATCCCGGCGTACAACCTGAACAACTCTTACGGAGTCCGTAGCGCCGTGGAGGGCTTCAGCGCACACCCGATCTCGTCGGAGATCCAGCTGGACGACGCTACGGTGTCCCGGTAATCGAGTCGGGAGACGAACGGAACGAATCGCGTCGGAACCACGACGAAACCGCGTCGCGACGGTGGATGGATCGCGGCGCGGATGCGGCCGAACGCGAGCCCTTCGGGACGTCGTCGACGCGTTCGGCGGCCGTCCGCGGTCACCGTCTTGGTGGTCGGCGGGAGCGAAACGGATAAGCGACAGCAAAGACCGAATCGAAGCAACGAGAGATCCACGACAGTGAGTTTACTTCGGTATACACTCCGACGGTTCGCACAGGCGATACCCGTACTGATAGGTATCGTGACGATAACCTTCTTCCTAGCAAACCAGATCCCCGGCGACCCGGTGGAGATCATGCTGGGACCGACGCCGGCACAGGAGCAGGTCGAGGCGATCCGGGCCCGGTACGGTCTCGACCGGCCGATACACGTCCGGTACTTCACGTACCTCTCCGGCGTCTTGACAGGGGATCTCGGCCTCAGCATCTACTACGACCGGCCGGTCTTGGAGATGATCATGCTCCGGCTGCCGGTGACGCTGTTGCTCATGCTGTCCGCGTTCGCGTTCGCGATCGTCACGGCGATCCCGTTAGGCGTGCTTTCGGCCAAGCGGCGGAACGAGCCGGCCGACCACGTCTCCCGGATCGTCTCGCTGATCGGCGTCTCGACGCCGTCGTTCTGGATCGGACTGGTGTTGATCATCGTCTTCGCGTTCTATCTCGGGTGGTTCCCCGCGCGGGGACTCATCCTCCCGTGGGCGAACCCGGCTGACGTGCGGGGGGCGGCGACGCAGTTCGAGGTGCTCCGCCAGTCGGTACACCACCTCTTCTTGCCGATGATCGCGCTCGGAACGCTCCAGATGGCACAGATCACGCGGATCGAGCGCTCGTCGATGGTCGACTCGCTTCAAGGCGAGTACGTCAAGCTCGCCCGGGCGTACGGGGTGCCCGAGTCGACGATCGTGCGCAAACACGCGTTCCAGGTCGCACAGCTCCCGGTGATCACCATCATCGGTCTCGGACTGTCGACCGCCCTCGGCGGTGCCGTGCTCACGGAGACCGTCTTCGAGATTCAGGGGATGGGACGGCTGATCATCACGGCGATAAACAACCAAGACTACGAACTGATCATGGGGACGACGCTTGTGTTCGGGTTCGTGTACGTGATCGGCGTAATCGTCACGGACATCACGTACAGCTACCTCGACCCGCGGGTCACCTACGGTGAAGACTGATGTCGATAAACAGCGCAACTTCGGACGACGACACGCCGGACGGGGCCGACGAGAGCGGCGGGCCGGACGAGGTGGAAGCCCGAGTCGGCCTCCGGTACACCCTGAAACAGGTCAGACAGGACACGACGGCGCGGATTGGGACCTACATCGTCGGGTTCATGACCTTCGTCGCGATCTTCGCCGCGTTCGACTACTACGTCCTCGACTACGCGATCGCGGAGGCGGTGCTGTACAACCCCGAGACCGACCCGGAGAACGTCCGGCGGCTGCTCCCGCCGGTCGGCATGGAGAACCAGTTCGGGCAGGGCGTGCTCGAACACCCGCTCGGGACCGACCACCGGGGCCGCGACCTGCTCGCGCGGACCATCTACGGGACCCGGATCGCGATGACGGTCGGCTTCCTCGCGACCGCGATCGGGCTCGGCGGCGGCACCGTCATCGGCGCGGTCTCCGGCTACTACGGCGGCTGGATCGACGACGTGCTCCAGCGGGTCACGGAGACCATCTACGCGATCCCGTTCCTCGTCTTAGTCATCGCGTTCATGACCGCGTTCGGGCGGGACCTCACGTTCGCGATGATCGGCGTCGGGATCACGGCGATCCCCGTGTTCAACCGGCTCATCCGGTCGCGGGTCGTCTCCATCCGCGAGGAGGACTACGTCGAGGCCGCCCGGGCCGCCGGGGTGAAGGACCGCAACATCATCTTCCGACACATCATCCCGAACAGCTTCGCGCCGGTGTTGGTCCAAGCGACGCTTCAGGTCGGGGTGAGCATCCTCATCGTGGCCGGGCTCTCGTTCCTCGGCTTCGGCGCGCAGCCGCCGACGCCGTCGTGGGGACAGATGCTGTCGGCCTCGCGGGGGTACATGCTCC
This sequence comes from Halorubrum sp. AJ67, assembly GCF_000513435.1. Lineage (NCBI taxonomy): Archaea > Methanobacteriati > Methanobacteriota > Halobacteria > Halobacteriales > Haloferacaceae > Halorubrum > Halorubrum sp. AJ67. The sequence continues at coordinate 6,862 of NZ_CBVY010000010.1, forward strand.
CCGCGCCGACGTTCAGCATCTTCCCCGGCATCGCCATTCTGATCACCGTCATCGGCTTCAACATTCTCGGCGACGGCCTACAGGACGCCCTCGATCCGCGGATAAACAACTGACATGAGCGAACCACTACTCAGCGTACGCGATCTCAAGACACAGTTCTTCACCGAGGACGGAACGGTCCGCGCCGTCGACGGCATCTCCTTCGACGTTCATGAGGGAGAGATCGTCGGGCTCGTCGGCGAGTCGGGTGCCGGGAAATCCGTCGCGACCTCCAGTATCCTCCGGCTCGTCGACAGCCCCGGCGAGATCGTCGGCGGCGAGATCGAGTTCAAAGGCGAGACGATCTTCGGGCTCGAAGAGGACGACGACGGCGAGTTGCGGCCGCGCGACGAGATGCTCACCGAAAACGAGATGCGGAAGCGGATTCGGGGCCGCGAGATCGCGATCATCTTCCAGGACCCGATGGAGTCGTTGAACCCCGTGTTCACGGTCGGGGGACAGCTCCGGGAGTTCATCGAGATCAACCGCGACCTCGACGCCGACGAGGCGAAAGAGGAGGCGATCGACATGCTCAGGGAGGTCGGGATCCCGGCACCCGAGTCGCGGTACGACGAGTACCCGCACCAGTTCTCCGGCGGGATGCGACAGCGCGTGCTGATCGCGATGGCGCTCGCCTGCCAGCCGGACCTCATCATCGCCGACGAGCCGACGACCGCGCTCGACGTCACGGTCGAGGGCGAAATCTTGGAGATGGTGACCGACCTCCAAGAGAAGTACGACACCTCCTTCATCTGGGTCACCCACGACATGAGCGTCGTCGCGGAGATCTGCGACCGAGTCAACGTGATGTACCTCGGCGAGATCATCGAGCAGGCCGAGGTTGACGACCTGTTCTACGACACGAAACACCCGTACACGACGGCGCTGCTCGACTCGATGCCTCGTCCCGACCGGACGGTCGACGAGCTCAGACCGATCGAGGGGGTGATGCCGGAGGCGATCGACCCGCCCGCCGGCTGTCGGTTCCACTCCCGGTGCCCCGAGGCCCGGGAGGTGTGCCGCGAAGTCCACCCCGAGCCCCGAAATCTGAACGAGGAGGGGGAAGCGCGCCACGCGGCCGCGTGCGTGAAACACGACGCGTTCGACGTGGGGTACGACGAGAGCCCGCCGATGGAGGCGGAGGCGGCCGGCGGCTTCTCCGCCGGCTTCACCGAGACCGGGGGTGAGGCGGAATGAGCGAGGTCGGGCCGCCCGAGTCGGACCCCGAGGCGCTGTTACAGGTCCGCGACCTGTGCAAGCACTTCGACAACGAGAGCGGGCTGTTTGCCGGCGTCCAACTCGACGACGAGTTCCCGTACGTCAGCCGGTCCACCTCCGACGTCCGCGCGGTCGACGGCGTGAGCTTCGACATCAAGGAAGGGGAGACACTCGGGCTCGTCGGCGAGTCCGGCTGCGGGAAGTCGACGCTGGCGCGCACCGTCCTCCGGCTGCTGGAACCGACGAGCGGGAGCGTCTACTTCCAGGGGAAGGACCTCGCGTCGCTGTCCGGCGAGCCGCTGCGGCGGATGCGGAAGGACATGCAGATGATCTTTCAGGACCCGCAGTCCTCGCTCGACCCGCGGATGAAGGTCGGACCGATCGTCGAGGAGCCGATGAAGGCGCACGGCATGCTCGACGAGGAGGGCCGCGAGGCGCGCGCGAAGGAGCTGTTAGAGAAGGTCGGACTCGACCCGCAACACTACAACCGCTACCCCCACGCGTTCTCCGGCGGGCAGCGCCAGCGCGTGAACCTCGCGCGTGCGCTGTCGGTGAACCCCGACTTCATCGTCTGCGACGAGCCGGTGAGCGCCCTCGACGTCTCGATTCAGGCGCAGGTGCTCAACACGATGGAGGAGCTACAGGAGGAGTTCGACCTGACGTACCTGTTCATTGCGCACGACCTGAGCGTCATCCGGCACATCTCGGACCGCGTCGCGGTGATGTACCTCGGCGAGGTCGTCGAACTGGCCGACAAGGAGGAGCTGTTCGAGAACCCGAAACACCCGTACACGAAGGCGTTACTCGACGCGATTCCGGTTCCAGATCCGAGGAGCGGCGGGCGGAAGGCGCTTCTGTCCGGCGACGTACCCTCCCCGATCGACCCGCCCTCCGGCTGTCGGTTCCGGACGCGGTGTCCGAGTGTGATCCAGCCGGACGAGTACGACATGACAGACGAGGCGTGGCGGAACGTCGTGAAGTTCCAGCGGGCGGTCGAGCGCCGGGCGTTCGAGGAGACCGACCCGAACGCGCTCCGCGGCCGGTACTTCGACGACGCGACGCCGAGCGGCGACGCGGGCACCCTGCTCGACGAGGCGCTCGGCCACATCGAGCGCGACGAGTGGGACGACGCCGAACGGCTCCTCGCCGAGCGGTTCACGGACGAGAGCGTCTGCGCGACCTCGAACCCCGCCTATGAACTGGGGTCGGAACTCGGCGACGACCGCCACTACGCGGCGTGTCACCTGCGGCGTGACGAGGCGGTCGCCGCGGCCGTAGACGAGAGCGCGTTCGACGACGGTGTGCGGGCCGGCAGACCGGAAGCGGACGACTAGCGGCGCTCGCTTTTCCGCGATATAGTTCGCCGGCTTTGTTGGGATCCTCTTTTCAGAGACGTTTCGCCTGAAACGGCTGATCGCTGAAGGGCGGTTATAAATCGCGGATCGACACGACTACCGAAGTCCCAGCCGCTCGGCTATACCTGACTATTTTTGTCGAGGATGGCTTCACAACGGAGACCGCCGAAGCCCCAGTCGCGAGGCGGACAGACGCTCGCTGTCGTTCGAAAGGCGCAAAGCGCCTTTCGTGATGACGAGACGCCGAAGGCGTCTCGAACCACGCTCCTCGTCGCTCGTTTCACTCGCTCCTGCGGTGCTTGCGTCGCCTCTGTCAGCCTCGCGACTGCCCCTTCGAGTCCCGCCCCGCACCGCACAGCCTCACGCCTCCCCAGCCTCGTCGACCGGCCTCCGCTTCGCTTCGACCGGTCGACTCCCTCGCGCGGCGCTCCTCGGCCGCGGTGCGGCCTCGGAGGCACGCGCCACCGCACTAAGTTCAGCGGATCAATCACTACGTCACCTGTGCTGAGCGATCCGGGCTGTAAAACCACCAACTCCGCAGGATTTCAACGTCGCCAATTCGTCCGGGAACCGGCCACGGCGGACCGGCGTTCGGGGGCTATCGGATGCGGATTTCCGTGGTTGCCTCGTGGCGCTCGCCGGCGTCGGGGACCGGGACGAACGCGGTTATCGTGTGGTCCCCGCGCTCGGCCCGGACCGAGCGGTCAAGGCCATCGCCGGCGGTACGGCGGAAACGACCGTTCCACGTGGCCGTCGCCCGCTTCGTCTCGCCGGCCCGGAGCGACAGCGCGGACTCCTCGTCGCGCACGTAGCGCCGCTCGTCGGTGGCCTCCG
>NZ_CBVY010000010.1:15392-17547 GCF_000513435.1 Halorubrum sp. AJ67
GGGCGTCGGCAACGGCAGCGACGACGGCGAGCGCGGCCCGCCGGACCACGCCGGCCCGAACGGTGACGACGCCGAGGACGACGAGACCGAAGCGGACGACACGGAAGAAGAGGACGCGGAAGAGGACGACGCGGAAGGAGACGACGACGATGACGACGACGCGGACGACGAAGACGACGAGGACGGCGAGAGCGGCCCGCCGGACCACGCCGGCGGCCCGGGCGGTAACTGACGACCCGACTCGGCCGTCCGCGCGGTCGCGCGGACGCCGACGAACTGACGGCACTCCTTTTTCACGCGTAGACCGGTGTCGGCAGGGTTTAGTGCGCCGTGAGCGAACCAAGAGGTATGAGCGAAACCGCGTATCCGCCGGTGTCAAAGCACCTCTCTGACGTCGAAACCGCCCGAGAGGAGGGACGCCGGAAGATGGACTGGGCGCTCCAGCACATGCCGATACTGAACGCGCTCCGCGAGGAGTTCGCCGACGAGCAGCCGCTCGCGGGCGAGACGATCGCGATGGCGATGCACGTCGAGGCGAAGACCGCGAACCTCGTCGAACTGCTCGCCGAGGGCGGAGCCGAGGTCGCGATCACCGGCTGTAACCCCCTCTCGACGCACGACGACGTGTCGGCCGCGCTCGACACCCACGAGTCGATCACCTCCTACGCGGTCCGCGGCGTCGACGACGAGGAGTACTACGACGCGATGCACGCCTGTATCGCCCACGAGCCGACCATCACCGTCGACGACGGGATGGACATGGTGAAGCTCGTCCACGAGGAGTACCCGGACCTGATCGACTCCATCGTCGGCGGAGCCGAGGAGACGACGACGGGGGTCGACCGCCTGCGCGCGATGGACGCCGACGGCGAGTTACACTACCCGGTCTTCGCCGTGAACGACACGCCGATGAAACAGCTGTTCGACAACGTCCACGGCACGGGCGAGTCGTCGCTCGCGACCATCGCGATGACGACGAACCTCTCGTGGGCCGGGAAGAACGTCGTCGTCGGCGGGTTCGGCCAGTGCGGGAAAGGCGTCGCGAAGAAGGCCTCCGGCCAGAACGCGAACGTCATCGTCTGCGAGGTCGACCCCCGCAAGGCGCTCGAAGCCCACATGGAGGGATACGAGGTGCTGCCGATGGTCGAGGCGGCGAAGAAGGGCGACGTGTTCATCACGACGACCGGCAACCGCGACGTGATCACCCGCGAGCACTTCGAGGAGATGAACGACGGCGTCCTGCTCGCGAACGCCGGCCACTTCGACGTGGAAGTGAACCTCGATCACCTCGACGACCTCGCGGTCGACCGCTACGAGGTCCGCGACGGCGTCGAGGGGTTCGAGATGGAAGATGGCCGCGTCCTGAACGTCATCGCGGAGGGCCGGCTCGTCAACCTCGCCGCGCCCATCGCGCTGGGCCACCCGGTCGAAGTGATGGACCAGAGCTTCGGCGTTCAGGCGGTCGTCGTCCGCGAACTGGCCGCCAACGGCGAGAGCTACGACGCCGGCGTCCACGACGTACCCGACGGGCTCGACCGCGAGGTCGCGGACATCAAACTCGCCGCCGAGGGCGTCGAGTACGACGACCTCACCGACGAGCAGCGCGAGTACATGGGCAGCTGGGAGCACGGGACGTAACGCCACCAGACGGGGACCGGAGTCGACCGATCGGACGCCTCGGTTTGATCGGTTCGGTCCCGTTCGACCACCTTTTGTGCGACGCGGCCGTATCGGGTTCATGAACCTGACTGCGGTGTTACACGCCGGATTTGGTGTCTCGGTGCTGGCCGGAATCCTCGTTTCGGACACGACGCTTCGCATCGCCGCCTTCGCGCTCGGGGCGGTGCTCTTCGTCGCCGGCATCGCGGTGTCGCGGCGGAGCGACTGAAGCGAAGCGGACCCGGCGCGCGCCCTTTTTCAGCCGCGACCGCCTACGGGGTCCAGTGACAGTCACGAGCGTCCACGACCCGAGCCACCGCGAGTCCCTCTGGGAACTTGAGGACGCCTTCGAGCGGGGCGACCTGATCAGCGTGTTCGGTCGCTGTACGGTCTCGTACGAGGGCCGCGCCGCCTCGGATCTGGGGGCCGGCGACCGCCTGCTCGTGTTGAAGCCGGACGGCGCTGCGTTGGTCCACACCGACGAGGGCCGCCAGCC
>NZ_CBVY010000010.1:21437-24730 GCF_000513435.1 Halorubrum sp. AJ67
GTGCGGGGCGCGCCCGTGCAACGAAACGCTTTAGCGACTCATGCGGGTAGTGTGAGGCGAGGGGCCGTGGGGTAGTGGTATCCTCGCTGCCTTGGGTGCAGTGGACCTGAGTTCGACTCTCAGCGGCCCCATACGCGTTTTCCGCGACTACCGAACCAAAGTCAGGCCAAGTCAGTCAGCGACTGCTGTTCGTACACGTCGGGGTCGGCGGGCGGCGCGTCGCGGACCTCGGGAAAGTACTCCAGCAGCTGGCGCGCCAGTTCCTCGCCCAGTCGGACCGGGACCGCGTTGCCGATCTGTTTCAGCACGTCGGTCTTCGTCCCCTCGAAGGCGAACTCGTCGGGGAACGTCTGGAGCCGCGCCATCTCGCGGGGCGTGAGGTAGCGGTCCTCGCTCGGGTGGATGAAGACGTTCGTGCTCACCGTCAGCGACGGCTCCTCGGGGTGGAGCCGGCGGAGGTACGTGCCGTACCGCTTGACGATCTCCGGCTCGTGGGGGCAGGTGTCGGTGTCCTCGCAGTCGCAGCGGTACTTCTTTGTCTTCAGGCGGTCGGGGAGGTCGCGGTAGTAGCCGCCCGGCGGGACGTGACGGATGCGTTCGAGCGTCTTCTCGCCGGTGTTCGCGTACGTCATGTTCGGGAGGTCGTCGCTCGCGTCCGCGAGCGCCTCGCCGGCGGTGCGCCAGCTCCCCTCCGGGGTCGTCGGCTCCGGGAACCGGATGGGAACGTCGCGGTCGGTGCCCACGAAGAAGATCCGGCGGCGCTTCTGGGGGACGCCGTACTGTTCGGCCTCCAGCACCCGGTACTCGCACTTGTAGCCGTGGGCCGCGAACTCGTCGACGATGAGGTCTTTCACGTACCGGTCGTCGCTGGTCTGGCGGTTGATCAGGTCGCGGACGTTCTCCATCAGGACGAGCCGGGGTTCGAGGACGGAGACGACGCGGAGGAACTCCTCGAACAGCGTGTTCCGCCGGTCCTTCTCCATCTCGTCGAGTTCGATCTGCTCGTTGTTGAGCCGGCTGAAGCCCTGACACGGCGGGCCGCCGATCACCACGTCGACCCCGCCGGGGTCGTAGCCGGCGCGCTCGACGGACTCGCGGATCGCCGCGGCGTCGAGTTCGCGGACGTCCTCATCGACGAACTCCACGTCTGGGAAGTTTCGGCGGTAGGTCTCGGCGGCCGGCTCCCACTGGTCGCTCCCGAGCGCGACGTCGAAGCCGGCCCGTTCGAAGCCCAAGTCGAGCCCGCCACAGCCGGAGAAGAAGCCGGCGACGACGGGCGCGTCGGTGGCGTCGGTCGCGGCGTCAGATCCGGAGGCGGAATCGCCGTCAGCGCCCACCGACATCACCTCGCTCGAACGCGGGCGCGCGTACTCGGTCCATTCGTGACGGGGTTCGCCGCGGGCGCATAAAAACGTCACACCTCGGCCGGTGCGGCGGCAGGGGTCGTCTCGTCGGTCGATCGAAGCGTCGCAGCCGGACGGTCGGATCAACCGCGTCGGACGCTCAGGCCCGTCGCTCGCTGATCTCTTCGGCGATCCGCTCGTCGGGGCGGCGGAGTTCGCCGGACTCGACCTCGTAGACGTAGCCGGAGACGGTCGTGTCGTCCGGGATGAACGCGGACTCGCGGAGGTACTCGACCTGCGCGGCGCAGGCCGCGTCGATGTCGTCGGTCATCTTCACCCAGTCGAGGAGGTCGGCGTCGCCGATGGTGAGTTCCGGCAGCGAGGGGTCGAGGTCGGCGTCGTCGAGGTCGCCGGCCTGCGCCGCGAGCCCGTCGCGGATCGCCGCGTCGGGGGCACTCATCATGCCGCAGTCGGTGTGGTTGATCACGACGATCTCGTCGGTGTCGAAGAGGTTCGTCGTGAGCGCGGCCGACCGGATCACGTCGTCGGTCACCTTGCCGCCGGCGTTGCGGAACACCTGCGCGTCGCCGAGGTCGATGCCGAGCGCCTCCTCGATCGGGATGCGCTCGTCCATACAGGCGACGACGAGGAGGTTCTTGTCGGTCGGAATCCCCTTTCGGCGGCGGCGCGCCCAGTCGTCGCGCTCGTCGACGGCGGCTTCGAGGTGTTCGTGGTGGGTGTCGTGGTCGTGATCGTCGTGATCGTGATCGGACATCGATACCCGATACGTCGGCCGGAGAGGGGTCGGTTGCGCTACCTCGGTTCGTCTCCGTCGCCTGCGAGCAGCGGTGAAATCGACCGGTTTCGGCGGGCACGTCCGCAATCGAGGGGAGAGATGGGGGCGGTCCGGCGATCGAGCCGCAGTCTTTCGAAATCCTTTTGTCCCGATTCGGCGTTACTTCGAGTGCGAGCCGCCTTAGCTCAGACTGGGAGAGCACTCGACTGAAGATCGAGCTGTCCCCCGTTCAAATCGGGGAGGCGGCATATTCTGAACCCGCGAGCGACAGTGAGCGGGTGAAGAAACGACGCCGAGCCGATTTGAGCAGGCGAGTCGCAGCGACCGAGCACAGCGAGGTCGACCGTCTCGGCGAGTTCAAATCGGGGAGGCGGCATAGTTTTTCGGTACGATTCAAGTTCGAGAGTTCCGACTGAAGATCGAGCTGTCCCCCGTCCCCGCGAGCGGAGCGAGCGGGGGCTCGGAAGACGAGCGCAGCGAAGTCTTCCGGCGTTCAAATCGGGGAGGCGGCATTTTCCTGCGAACTCGTGAGGGAGCGGAGCGACCGAACAGTGAGCAGTATAAATGCTCCCGACGCGATTTGAGCAGGCGAGTCGCAGCGACCGAGCGCAGCGAGGTCGATCGTCTCGGCGAGTTCAAATCGGGGAGGCGGCATACCTTTTCGGCGCGGGCCACATTCGACAGCGACGACTGAAGATCGAGCTGCCCCGTCATCGCAGTCGGGCTCGATCGTTCGGCTCGGGCCCGGTCACGGATTCGGACCGAGCGGTGCCGCACACTCGGAGCAGTACACGAACTCGGACGCGTTCTCCGCGCCGCACTGTGGACAGATCCGCTGTCCCCCTGCGTCTGCGTCCGGCGGGTCGCGGTCGTAGACGGGATCCTCGGTGTAGCGCTCGACCTCCCCCTCGCGCCGCTTTCGGCTGCGCTCGCGACCGTCCCGGAATACCCCGGCGAGGACTCGGAGCCCGACGCCGAGCGCGAACAGCAGCGCCGCGCCGGTCGCGATCAAGTAGACCGTGCCGAAGTCGACCATGCGGCGGGTACGGGCCGGAGCCGTAGATAGTGTTGGGTGTTAACATGAGGTTCAGTCGGGTGTCAGAGCCGGTCAGGCGGCGGCAGGTCACTCGTCGCCGACGAACACGGTCGCGAGC
>NZ_CBVY010000010.1:29184-34727 GCF_000513435.1 Halorubrum sp. AJ67
AGTCCGCGTCGACCGACGAATCGGACGCGGAGACCGACGACGGCGTGATCCTCGACGAGGAGGGGGAGTCGCTCGATGACCGTGAACGGGGGGCGTGGCCGTCGGTCGACGAGGAGGACGCCGAGGGGGACGACCAGACCGCCTGGCCGGATCACGGGGGCGAAGACGAGGGGTTCAGCGCGGAGGTCGGCGAGGGCGGCGAGGCCGACGTCGAGTTCGGCGGGGGACTCGCGCCTGAGGCGGTGGAGGGGGACGCGGAGTCGGCGAGGTCGGCGGAGACGGAGTACGTCGAGTCCCCCGACGACGCGGAGGCGGTCTCGTTCGACGCCGGCGGCGAGGGCGGAACCGGGATCACCCGCGGCGAGAGCCCGGATCTGGAGACCGCTGGCGGGGACGAGCCGACAGAGTACTACTGCCCGGAATGCGGCATGGTTCGGGCAGCAGACGGGAACTCCATGCGCGCGGGCGACATCTGTCCCGAGTGTAAGCGCGGGTACGTCGACGAACGCCCGCGGTAGTCGAGCGACGACGACGGTAGTCGTGATAAAAGGGGCGCGTCGGCGGCCGAACCCCCCGAACGGGCGTGACGAAACTGGTTTACGCCGGCCTGTCGAACGGTCGCGGCATGAAGCAGTACAAGATGCGCCGCGGCGAGCATCTGGACGACCGAATGCCGGACCTGAAGGGGTCCATCGAGGAGTACTTCGGCGAGGTCACCGGCACCGAGGAGTACGACGGCCACGAACTGTACGTCGTCGGGGACCCCGACAACCCGGTGTTCAAGCGGATCGTCGCGGGGGCCGCCGAGTACGGGAGCAAGAAGGACAAGCTGGCGGTCCACTTCGAGGAGCGGCCCGCGGAGGAGGTCATCGCCGACGGGGACGCCGACGCCGCCGCTGACGCCGTCGACGCGAAAAACGAGTTCTTGCTGGAGGCGACCGGTCGCGACGCGAAGTCCCGCCGCGACTCGCTGAAGCGCGAAGTCGAGGACGACGCCCCCGACTACTGAACGGTTCTCGACGCGCCTGTTACTGAACGGTTCCCCGCGGTCACGCTCGTCGCCGACTGCCGAGACAGAGTTTCGCTTCGACAGCGATGCGTCCGTCCGACCGGAATCGGTCGAAGGTGACGGCGTCGGCAGCGCCGGACTGTCAGGATCGATCGACTAAATGTTTATTCGAATTTGAGTTAAAACTCCGATGTTTTTAAGTCACGAGGAGACGAAAGGCGTGTATGAGCATCGAGACAGTCGTACTGGCGGTTGGTACCGAGGACGAGAAGCGCGCGAAACGGCTCGCGAACGAGATAATCGCGGTCGCGGAGCCGGCGGACGCCGAGGTCGTGTTGACCCACGTGTTCGACGAGTCGGAGTTCGACGGGATCCGGGAGAAACTGGGCGTCGAACGGGGGAGCGAAGGCTCGACGCCCGACGCCGTCGCGGAGCGGCACGCGACGACTCGCGCGCTCTCGAAGGCGCTCTCGGAGGCGGGCGTGCGGCACTCGGTCCGTGGCGCGGTCGGCGACCTCGCCGACGAGGTCATCGAGACCGCCGACAGTCTCGGAGCCGACCGCGTTTTCGTCGGCGGACGACGACGATCCCCGACCGGGAAGGCCGTCTTCGGCAGCGTCGCACAGGAGGTCATGCTGTCGGCTCCGTGTCCGGTGACGTTCGTCCGCGAGACCGCGTCGTAAGGCGGTTTCGCGGAAGCGATCTAGTTCTTTACCCTCGCTCGACCGCGCGAAGCGTCCCGCTTAAGTGAGACGGGTCCGCGCTTACACCCGATGTACTACGTGGGCGTCGATCTCGGGGCGACGAACGTCCGAGCGGTCGTCGGCGACGAGACCGCGGCGATCCTCGGTTCCGCGTCGCGGGGCACCCCGCGGGGGCCGAACGGCATCGCCGTCACGGAGGCCGTCTTGGAGGTGATCCGAGGGGCCTGTACGGAGGCGGGGATCGCGCCGAGCGAGCCGGTCGCGGCCGGGATCGGCTCGATCGGCCCGCTCGACTTAGCGGAGGGGGTCGTTCAGGGACCGGCGAACCTCCCGGACACCGTCGAGCGCATCCCGCTCGTCGGCCCAGTCGGCCGGCTGCTCGACACCGACGAGGTGTACCTCCACAACGACACCATCGCGGGCGTCATCGGCGAGCGGTTCCACTCCGAGCGCAACCCGGACGACATGGTGTATCTCACCATCTCCTCGGGGATCGGCGCGGGGGTCGCCGTCGACGGCAACGTGCTCTCGGGGTGGGACGGCAACGCCGGCGAGGTCGGCCACATGACCGTCGATCCGCACGGGTTCATGACCTGCGGCTGCGGGCTCGACGGCCACTGGGAGGGGTACTGCTCGGGCAACAACATCCCGCACTACGCCCGCGAGCTGTACGAGGAGGACCCGATCGAGACGAGCCTCCCGGTCGAGGACCCCGACTTCTCCGCGGTCGACGTGTTCGAGGCGGCGGGCGAGGACACCTTCGCCGACCACGTGATCGATCAGGTCGCCCACTGGAACGCCATGGGCATCGCCAACGTCATCCACGCGTACGCCCCGCTGGTCGTGACGATCGGCGGCGCGGTCGCGCTCAACAACCCCGAGCGCGTCCTCGATCCGATCCGCGAGAAGCTCCCGGAGATGGTGTTCATCAACGTCCCGGAGGTGCGGCTCACCGACCTCGGCGACGAGGTGGTGGTGAAGGGAGCGCTCGCGAGCGCGCTGACGGGCGGGACCGGCGACCGCTCGCGGGTCGAGAGTCCGCCCTGACGGGAGGGGCGGAGGGTGCGGTGGCTCGGCTACTGCTCGAACTCGTCCAGCTCCGGCTCGACGTCGGGGTCGACCGCGTCGCGCGTGTCGAGGTACGCGTCGCGGTAGCGCCGGATCTTCCGGAGGAGGACGTAGCCGAACGCGCCCTGGAAGACGAGGACGAACCCGAACAGCGCGAGCACCTGCGGGACGCCGAACAGCCCCGAGGCGATCCCCGTCACCGGGCCGACGAGGGTATTGTACAGCCCGTGGATCGCGGCCGCAAGCACGAGCCCCTTCACGACGATTGGGCCGCGGTTCCCGGGGTTGAACTTCGCCAGCCCGAGGTAGTAGCCCGCGAACGCCGAGTAGATCACGTGGCCCGGTCCGGCGAGCGCCCGGAGCGCGGCGATGCCGTCGCCCGCGCCGAGCGCCGCGATCCCGACCGTCAGCTCCCCGAGGTCGACGTTCTGGGCGATGTACACGAGGTTCTCGATGACGACGAAGCCGAGGCCGGCGATGGCACCGTAGACGGCCCCGTCGATGACGGCGTCGAACCGGGCGTCGGTGTACGCGTACAGCCGGACCGCGAGCAGCTTCACGGACTCCTCGACCGGCCCGACGATCAGGAAGAAGAAGAGCACGAGCCCGGGGAAGCCGAGCGGCCGGAAGAACGGCTGGAGCCTGCCGTTGAGGACCGCGGCGAACGTGGCCGTCAGGATCGATAGGAAGAAGGTGGCCACGAGCAGCGACAGCGGCTCACCAGTGGTGACATCCGAGACGTAGACGTACGCCGCCAGCCCGAATGCGGGGATCACGGAGAGCCCGAGGAGGACCGCGATCGCGGGGTCGAAGAGCAGGCCGATCCCGAACGAGCCGAGGATCGCGAGCAGGCCGACGAGCGCGACGAGGACGATCCCGGCCTTCGCCGAGCGGGTGAGCAGCCAGTACAGCGCGACCGACAGCCCGTCGAGAGAGGTCCGCTCCTCCCACGTGGCGACGTCGTAGAGGTCGCGGTCGTCGTCGGCCCGGGACGCGATCGGGTCCTCGTCTGCTGGCATGGGTCCCGTTAGATCCCCCGGTGACTTAATCGATTGCCGACGGGAGGGTCGGACTCGGGGAACGCGAGGCGAGCGGCCGGATCCGCGGACCTCCAGCGACGGCAGAGTGGTCCCGGTGATAAGGGTTGACTCGCTGGCGGGGAATACCGGTAAAGTACGTCTCGTTCAGTATGGACTACATATTTAACCCCGTATTGTTCGATTGGACGGTTAATGACGGACTGGGAGCGCGTGATACAGGAACTCGAAGAGGCGGGCTATTCTGGATTCAAGTTCGATAGCGGCGATACGGCTGTGTCGGGGCTGTCCGGTGAGTGGGTATCCGGTAAAATCCCACGCGAGGGAGGATTGAAACACGAGAATCAGACACTTTGGATACGAATTCTCGACGCGTTATCGTGGAACGGTGGTACCGTGGATGCTGCTCCAGAAAACGCCCCCGAAAGGATACGCAATATCGCCACTGAACACGGCTTGGACGTCGTGATATTCACCGTCTCCGCCGAAGAGGCGCGTATCGCACTTTGTGATCCCTCAAAACATGATCTGTAACGGTGTGTTCGCAACCCTACTTATCGACAGTTGTACTCCATCGAGCCGGAGACGTTCCGACCCCTCCTCGATGCGGCGATCAACTGCTAACTACGGGCGAGCCACTTGCGATTAGCTGTAGGGCTTACCGCATACGAAAGTAGATGGCGACGCGAAGCGGTATGAGTGTGAAAAGTAGCGCTAGCATCGTAAGTACCGTCCACGTGGGGGCAACATTGAGTCCAAGTTGGACACCCATGACGAATATGAACAGGCCAGCGAACCGAATGCGGGAATTTTCCCAGAGTCGTTGGGACCGCTCGCTCACAAATGAGCCGTACGTCACAGCGATTCCGAGAGCCACTCCGAGGGTTGTCGCGCCGGCAAGTCGTTGTGGCGTGATCGAGACAGTGATTGAGAACGGTTCCCAGTACGCGACCGCACCGAAACCGAGAATTGCCAGCCCTATCCAGAGGAGTTCATAGTAGACGCCTAGCCGAGAATCCGGCTCACTCCACTCCGTTGGAACCACTGTCATCTACCGGAGTAACTTTCCCCTCAATGATAAGCGTTCAACCACGTCTCATTGCCATTGACATTCGGAATTACGTGAGTCTGACATCTAGGAAATCCAAATATATTGTACGTTCCGTATAGTTGGCAGTTTCCAGCGACCGGCCGTTTCACAGACGGGTATATCCGAAAACCGGATTTCAGCGGAGCCGACAGAGTTGAAACCGCGGCACCCGAACGCCGGAGTATGCACTTCGACCAGCGGACCCAGCGCGCGCTCCGCGAGGCCGGGCTGGAGACCGACGAGATCGCGGCGGTCTCGGACCGCGTCGCGGAGTTGGTCGCGGCGGACGCCGAGGCGCTGACCGACTTCTTCGCGGGCGACGGACCGGTGTACTCGGACATGGAGATGGCCCACAGCGCGACCGACATCCAGGAACACCCGACCGCCGACGTCGACCTGTTCACCCATGGGAGCGACCTCCGGGGCTACCTCTCGCTCGACGGCTGGGGCGTCCCGGTGGAGGGTGGGCGAGTACTCCGCGAAGACGATAACGCCGAGCCCGTTCTCGTCGAACTCGCGCTCGGCGACACGGTGAACGACCGAGTGCGGTTCGCGCGCGATCGCGAGGCGCTGTGACGATGTCGCGGGTCCGGGTCCGCGGCATCTACTCGACGGCGCTCACCGCGCGCCTGCTC
>NZ_CBVY010000010.1:37402-41016 GCF_000513435.1 Halorubrum sp. AJ67
CTGATCGAGTCGCAGCTGGTCCCGCTGCTCTCCGACCCGCTCGACGAGGAGGCGCTACCGGCGGGAGCGGGGGGCGAACCCGACACCGACTGGATCGAGCCGCGCAAGTACGTCGGGATCTGGTGGACGATGATCGCGGGGCAGGCGAACTGGGAGTACAAGACCGACGACGCGGTCGCGGGCGGGGGCGGAAATCCGGCCGCCTACGTTCACGGGGCCCGCACCGAGCGGATGAAGCGGTACATGCGCTTCGCGAGCGAGAACGGGATCGACGGGGTCCTCGTCGAGGGGTGGAACGAGGGGTGGGCCACCTATCCCGGCGACGGCTCCGGGTTCGGCTTCGGCGTCGACGACTCCTACCCGGACTTCGACGTGCGCGAGGTGACCGACTTCGGTGCCGGGCTCCCGAATCCGGTCGAGATGACGATCCACAACGAGACCGCCGGGAACCTCCCGGGGTACGAGTCGGCGATCCTCGACGAGGACGTGTTCACGGGCTACGACGAGACGGGGATCAACTCGATCAAGAACGGCTACGTCTCGGACCCGGGCCTCGGCATCGACGGCGACGGCGCGGAGCCGACCCACAACCAGCACAACCAGCTCGCGGTGAACCACCACCGGCTGGTGATCCGGGAGGCCGCCGCGAACCGCCAGCTGCTGGAGATCCACGAGGGGATCAAGCCGACCGGCGAGATCCGCACCTACCCGAACGTGGCGAACCGCGAGGTCGTCAAGGCGCAGGAGTACGACGGGTTCGGCCAGCTCGGGTCGAACGTCGGCCGCGATCACCACGTCACGCTCCCGTTCACACGGAACCTCGCCGGTCCCGTGAGCTTCCAGCCGGGGATCTTCGACATCACCTTCGGCGACGACCGCGGCGACCAGATCCAGACGACGCGGGCGAAACAGCTCGCGATGTACCCGACGTACCTCAGCGGCCTCCAGATGGCGGCCGACCGGATCGAGGGGTACGTCGACGAGACGTTCGCGGCCGGCGAGGGCCTCCACGCCGCCGCCGGCGACCGCGACGGACTGGTCACCGACGACTCGTGGCGGAACGCGTTCGGGACCAACTTCGTCGCCGTCGACCCCAACCGCGCCCCGAGCGGATCGTCGGTCGCCTTCACGGTCGAGGACGTGCCGAGCGCCGGGACCTACGACCTCCACCTCCGGTACGCGAGCGACGCCGAGGAGAACGCCGGCCGCGTGATCGACGCCGGCGGGCCGCGCGCGACCCTGCGCGTCAACGACGAGGCGCGGACGATCGAGCCGCCCTTCACCGACTACTGGGACGACTGGCAGGTGTTCACGACGGAGGTCGAACTGGCGGCCGGCGACAACGAGGTCGCGATCGAACTGGACTACGACGACGGCGACGGCAACTTCACCGGCGACGTCGGCGGGTTCAACCTCAACGCGGTCGCGGTCACCGAGTCCGGCGAGCCGTCGCCGATACCGGCCGAGTACGAGGGGTACGAACCCGAAAACGAGAACTTCGACGCCGAGCCGGAGTTCGGCTTCATCGAGTCGGTCCCGGCCGCCGGCTGGGACGAGACCCGCGTCGTCGGCTCCGCGATCGGCGAGTACCTCGCGATCGCCCGCCGCCACGGCGACGAGTGGTACCTCGGCGTCATGACCGACGGCGACGGGCGGACGGTCGACGTGCCGCTCGACTTCCTCGCTCCCGGCAACTCCGGCGACGCTCCCGGCAACTCCGGCGACGCCCCCGGCAACTCCGGCGACGCTCCCGGCAACTCCGGCGGCACGCCGGGTCGGGGTAACGGGAACGGCAACGGACGCGGAAACGGGAACGGACGCGGCAGCAGAAATGGAAACAGCCGCGGCAACGGACGTGGAAACGGGAACGGGAACGGAAACGGCAACGGCCGAAACGGTCCCAAGTACGTCGCCGAGATCCACTCGGACGCCGTCGGTACCGGCGTCGACGTCGACCCGACCGGGGTCCGCATCGACGAGGCGGTCGTCACGCCGAGTTCGACCCTGTTGGCGTCGCTGGCCCCGAGCGGGGGGACCGCGGTCAGACTGCGCCCGGCTCAGGGCCGCGAGATCAACCGGCTCCCCGAGTACGAACGGCCGGAGCAGGAACTGGAGATCGAGATCGCCGACGAGGTGGTCCTCGGTGACCCCCTCCTCACCGCGACCGGGTCGAACGACGCCCCGTTCGTCGGCGGCACGGCCGTGGAGGTGTCGATCGACGGTGAGGTCGCCTCGCGCGACATCGTCCGACTCTCCCCGGACGCGACGAACGAGACCGTCGAACTCGGGTTCCGAAACCCCGGGTTCGGTACCTTCGATGTCGTCGTTCGCGAGGCTGAGAGCGGAGCCGAACTCGCCGCCAACACCGTCACCGTCGTTCCCGGCGACCTCGTCGCCGAACTGACCGATCCCGCCGGCGACGACGACGGCCCCGGCGAGTACGTGTATCCGAGCGCCGACGCGTTCGAAGCGGGCGCGTTCGACCTGCGCGCGTTCCGCACGTACGAGACCGACGACGAGTATCGGTTCGCCTTCGAGGTGGAGAACCTGTACGACACGTTCGACGGCCAGTTCTCGCCGCACTACTTCCTCGTGTACCTGCGCGATCCCGAGGCCGACGGCGGGCGGACGGCGTCGCTCGACGACATCGGACTCACCGCCGAGTTCGCCGACCCGTGGCAGTGTCGGGTCGACGCGAGCGGCTTCGGAAGCGGGGTCACGGACGGCGACGGAGCGACCCTCGGCACGCCGGAGGTGTTCGTCAGCTTCGACGCGAACACGGCGGTCGTCTCGATACCGAAGTCGGCGGTCGGCGACGACCTCTCCGGCTGGGAGGTGCTGCCGGTCGTCGGCTCGGAGGACCGCGGCAGCCTGCGGGCGGTCGAGGTCGACGCACGGGATTACGTCTTCGGCGGTGCCCGTGAGGGTGCGGCCGACAACGCGCCGCAGATCATAGACCTGATCACGCCCGAGGGCGTCTCGCAGGCGGACGCGCTCGATTACGGCCCGGACTCGCCGGCGTCGCTGCCGTTCACGCCGCTGTAGGGGGAAAAAGAGGAGGCAAAAGCGAGTGGGGCGGGACGGGGTCGGCCCGCCGCGCTCAGAAGTGGTTCGCGGACTCGGTCTCGTGTTTGAGTTCGCCGCCGCGGCCGCCCTCGACGGTGGACGCGCCGTTGTCACCGGAGGAGGCCGTCCGCACCGTCACGTCGTCGACCTCGTCGAAGTCTAAGATTAGGTCGCGACGGATGTTGTCGGCGGTGATGTTAGAGATGCCGCAGCCGGAGCAGGTGCCACCGAGTTCGACGACGACCTCGCCGGTGTCGGGGTCCGCCTCGCGCACGACGCTCGTGCCGCCGTGCATCTGGATGATCGGCATCTGCCCGACCATCCACCGCTCGACCCGGTCCGCGAGGCTCTCGTCGCTCTCGTCGCTCATTACCTTCCCTTCGCTCCCGACGATATGGAAAGTTGCGGTTTAGGAACCGCGAGCAAGCGAGAAAGGAACTGTGTCACCGTCGATGAGGCGGGAACGCGCCCGGACAGGCCGCGAACGGGCGCGGCGAGCGGGCGCGGCGGTCGTAGCGGGCGCGAGGCCGCTATCGGTCCGGCTCGTC
>NZ_CBVY010000010.1:45323-48812 GCF_000513435.1 Halorubrum sp. AJ67
GATCAGCCACTCGGCGAGCGGCGCGTCGCCGTGCGCGTCGGACTCGTAGGCGGCCGCGACGTCCTCGATCACGTCTTCGCCGGTGAGGAGGTTGCCCGCAACGGTGTAGTTTTGCCCCTCCAGATGGCCGTACCAGTCGTTACACTCGTCGCCGGAGAACGCGAACGTCCCGTCGGCGTCGACGCCGTGGAGCTGGCGCTCGGCGCTCCCCTCGTCGGCGTTCAGGAGGGCCCGTAAGGCGTCGTCGACCGCGAGCCCGTCATCCAGATACTCGATCCCCTTCCGCCCCAGTTCGACGTTGACGAGCGACTGGGTCGCCACCGCCCCGTCGGACGACGCGAACGGGCAGAGCGTGCCCACGCCCGGCAGTCGGGTGGTCACCGCCACGCCGAACCGGGTCTGGTCGTCGCCGTCCTCGTCGGTGTACCGCTCGCGAACGCAGATGCTGAACGTCACACGCGTACTGCGTCGGCGGGCCGCAAAAGGGTGGGCCCCGGGGCCGATGATTCCGGTTCCAGAACGGCTGTCCGTCCGAGCGACGGCCCTCCCGGTCGATCCCTCTCGCGAACTGCCGCCCGGTCAGAGGACGCGTCGCAGAGCGGCGCGCGCGAGCCGTATCTTCCGGGCGACGCGCGCGAGCCGTTCGGGTCGGTCTCGCGGTCACCCCCGCCGTCGATCTCACGAACCTCCGATAAACCCGGCCGACGGACCGTCACCGACCGGGGCGGATTCGGCGACGGCGACGGCGGCGATCGGGTCATGTTGGATGTCAACTGCCGACATACTTATCCGTGCCAATCCCTCTCACATATATAGCCTCGGATACGGGCGAAGCGACAACCGGCACCGAAACGCACGCCGACGACGCGCTGCTCGCGGCTCGACGAGACGTTGACACGCGCACGGAGAGCGACGGCTCCGTCGGCCGCGTCGAACGCCGGCAACGCCGCCCACTCCGAGCGAACGTGATACGATGGCAGACACCACCGCGGAACGACACACGCTCGAACGGCTCAGCGAGGAGTACCGGACGGAGGTCCCGGACGACCTCAGAGCGGCGCGATCGTTCGACTGGTACCTCGACGCGCTGTACGACGACCCGCGGATCGCCCGGAACGCCCACCAGCGCGTCGCGGACATGTTCGACTACTACGGGACCCACTACGACGAGGAACGCGGCGTCGTCGAGTACGCCCTCGCCGCCGAGGACCCGCTCCACGACGGCGAGAACGTCTTCTACGGCCGCGAGGTCCACGAAGCGATCCACGAGTTCGTCAACAAGGTGAAGTCCGGCGCGCGCGGGCTCGGTCCCGAAAAGCGGATCAAGCTCCTGCTCGGGCCGGTCGGCTCCGGGAAGTCGCACTTCGATTACCTCGTGCGCCGCTACTTCGAGGCGTACACCCGCGAGGACGACGGCCGGATGTACACCTTCCGCTGGGTCGACCTCTGTTCGGTGATCGACGACCAGGACCCGGACGACGACACGGTCCGCTCGCCGATGAGCCAAGATCCGCTCGTGCTCCTCCCGAAGGCGCAGCGACAGGCCGTCGTCGACGACCTCAACGAGCGGCTCGACGCGCCGTACACGCTGCGGAACGACCAGCACCCCGACCCGGCCTCGGAGTTCTACCTGAACGAACTGCTCGCACAGTACGACGACGACCTCGAACGCGTGCTCGACGAACACGTCGAGGTCGTCCGGCTCGTCGCCGACGAGAACCGCCGGGAGTGTATCGAGACGTTCGAACCGAAGGACAAGAAGAACCAAGACGAGACGGAGCTGACCGGCGACGTCAACTACGCGAAACTCGCCGTCTACGGCGAGTCCGACCCGCGCGCGTTCGATTACGCCGGCGCGTTCTGTAACGCTAACCGCGGGCTGTTCTCCGGCGAGGAGCTTCTCAAGCTCCAGCGGGAGTTCCTCTACGACTTCCTCCACGCCTCACAGGAGTCGACGATCAAGCCGAAGAACAACCCCCGGATCGACATCGACCAGGTGATCGTCGGGCGGACGAACATGCCGGAGTACCGCGAGAAGACCGGCGACGAGAAGATGGAGGCGTTCAACGACCGCACGAAGCGGATCGACTACCCGTACGTGTTGGAGTACGAGTCGGAGGCGAAGATCTACGAGAAGATGCTCGCCAACGCCGACGTGCCCAACGTCCACGTCGAGCCGCACGCCCTAGAGATGGCCGGCCTCTTCGGCGTTCTCACCCGCCTCGAAGAACCGACCGACGAGACGGTGACGCTCTTAGAGAAGGCGAAGGCGTACAACGGCGAGCTGGAAGACGAGGAGATCGACCGGCGGAAGCTCCGGGAGGACGCCGCCGAGTCCGCCGACATCGGCGAGGGGATGGACGGGATCTCGGCGCGGTTCGTCGGCGACGAGATCGCCGAGGCGATCATGGACGCCACCCACCGCGACCGGGGGTACCTCTCGCCGCTGTCCGTCTTCGACCACTTCGAGGCGAACCTCGGCGGCCACGGCTCGATCGCGGCCGACGACCTCGACCGGTACGAGCGCCTGCTCGACCGGGTCCGCGAGGAGTACCGCGAGCGCGCCATCGAGGACGTGCGCCACGCGCTGGCGTACGACGTCGACGAGCTTCGCCGACAGGGCGAGAAGTACATGGACCACGTGATGGCGTACATCGACGACGACACCGTCGACGACGAGCTGACGGGGCGGGAGAGCGAGCCGGACGAGACGTTCCTGCGCGCGGTGGAGGAACAGCTCGACGTCCCCTCCGACCGCAAGGACGACTTCAGACAGGAGGTGTCGAACTGGGTCTCCCGGCGCGCCCGCGAGGGGCGCGGCTTCGACCCGCAGGAGAACGACCGGCTCCGCCGCGCCCTCGAACGGAAGCTCTGGGAGGACAAGAAACACAACATCAACTTCTCCGCGCTGGTGTCCGCGACCGACCTCGACGACGAGGACCGGAGCGCGTGGGTTTCGGCCTTAGTCGACCGCGGTTACTCCGAGGACGGCGCGGCGGAGGTGTTGGAGTACGCGGGCGCGGCGGTCGCGCGCTCGGAGATCGAGGACGGCGGGGACTGAGATGAGCGACCGCATCCGATCCGACGGAGAGGCGTTCGTCGCCGCGGCCGACGAGACCCTCCGCGGGGCGTACGACCCGCCGATGAGCCTCGAATCGTACGTCGACCGCGTGTTGGAACGCCCGACCGCGGCCGCCTCCGGCGCGGGGTATCTCCTCGCGGCCGTCGAAGCGTACGGCACGCGGGAGGTCCGCGAGCGCGGCGAGACGCTCGACCGCTACCGCTTCTTCGACGACCCGGCGAACGACGGCGAACACGCGGTGTTGGGCAACACCCGCGCGCTCAACGCGTTCGTCGACGACCTCCGCGCGGCCGCCGCCGGGCGGGGGAACGACGAGACGATAGTCTGGATCGACGGCCCCACCGCGACGGGCAAATCGGAGTTCAAGCGGTGTCTGGTCAACGGGCTCCGCGCCTTCTCGAAGACCG
>NZ_CBVY010000010.1:53922-70196 GCF_000513435.1 Halorubrum sp. AJ67
AGGTGTTCCCGGCGGCCGCGGGCGCGAGAATTGCGAGGTCGCGGTCGTCGGCCAGCTGTTCAGCCCAGATCGACGACGCTACGGGCGGTCGCGCCGCGACCGTGGACGAGCACGAGCGCGGCGTCGGCGTCGTCGAGGGTTGTCCCGGCGGTGACCAGCGGCTCGTCGCCGTGCGGGTCGTCGCCGTCGTGCCCGGGAGAGCGGCCGGCCATCTCAGACCCCGACGCCGGCGTCGGCGTCGGGCAGGTCGTGTTTGTTCACCGGGATACCCAGCTCTTCGAGGGCCCCCTCCATGTGTCGGTCCTGCGCGAAGTCGGCCCCGTCCTCCTCGCGGAGGCGCTGGGCGGTCGCGAGCACCTCGCCTTTGCGCCCGTCGGGAATCTCGTATTTGTCCGCCGACAGCTCGATGACGAGGCCGTTGTTGTCCTGCGTGTAAATGGAGTGGAAGATGCCGCGGTCGAACACGTTGTACCCCTTGCCCGCCTCTTCGAGGGACGCCATGATCTCCTCGTACTCGTCGGGTTCGACGCTGAAACACAGGTGGTGGACCGCGCCGGTGTTGACACGCTGCCCACGGGCGGACGCGCGCTCGTCGCTCACGAACACGGTGAGGATCCGGTCGTCGCCGGTGTCGAAGAAGAGGTGCGTCTGCGAGGGGTCGTCGAGGTTCGGCTGCCGCAACACGAGCGGCATCCCGAGCAGGTCGCGGTAGAAGGCGAGGGTGTCCTCCTCGTTGCTCCCCCAGACCGTGATGTGGTCGGTGCCGCTGGTGTGGAACGGTGCGTCCGGACGCTCCGACGTGACCGGAGCCGGGTTCTCGTCGCTCATACCGATCCGAAGGCGGCCGAGCCGTATAAAAACGAGAGGGACGGGACCGTGACCGGCTAACACCGGTGTTATCGGTCCCCGAGTCGGGCAGCGGTCAAGGGTTGGCGGCCTCCGTACCGACGGGGTTTAGCGGGACAGGAGTCGACCGAAAGCATGGAACTCATATCGATCGCCGGCCTGTTGTTACACTCCGGCACGGAACACCCGGACACGCTGTGGATCGCGCTCACCGGTGTCGTCGCGTTCGCGCTCGGCGTCGCCGTCGGCCGCTGCGGCCGATCGGTGTCGCTCCCTGTCGGTCCCTCCGTCGGGGGCAGCGACGGCGAATAGGCGTCAGAGCGGAACGGTCAGACCGGGATCGTCACGGACCGAGGGATGCGGGTCAGCCCCCGTACTCCGCCCGGAACCGATCGACGAGCCACCGCGTCGCGCGCTTGCGCTCCCCGTCCGGTACGTAGACGAACGGAATGGGGCTATCGAACGTGCGCTCGCCGTACAGTCCCCAGTCGCCGGCCGAGCGCGTCGTCCCGCCGTAGGCTATCGGGATGTCGGCCAGCTCCGAGGGCTCGTACTCGGGAACGTACGAGCGTTCGATCCACACGTCGTGAGCCGGGACGCCCAGCTCGTCGGCGAGCGCACGTTCGAGGCGGTCGTCGCCGGAGACGAGCCACTCGCCGAACGCCTCGCGGTCGACATCGACCCGGTCCGCGTAGGCGATCCGGTGTTTCCAGCAGGTCGTCGGGAACCGCCGGGCGCGATACCGGTCGTACAGCGTCGCGAACGTGGTCTCGGGCCGGTCGCGCGCGAGTCGGCGCAGCCGCTCGGCGACGGTGTTGTCGTCGATCTCGTCTTCGATCACCCCGTCTATCGTCACCGGCGGGTCGCCCGTCAGCGCGGCCGCCCGTTCCGTAAGGTCGCGGAGGAGCGCGTTCGCGTACACCGACTTGTGGTGTTGGGTCACCCACATGTACAGCGCGATCCGGCCTTCGAGGTAGTTGCCGAGCGTCGAGAGCGCCTTCTCGGAGAGCGCCAGCCCCTCGTCGGGGTGTGCGGTGTAAGCGTCGACCATGCGGTCGGTGTCGAAGTTCAACACGTTCGCGCCGGTCATCCAGTTGTCCCGGGAAATGTAATCGAGCCGATCGACATCAACCGGAGAGTGGAGCAGTTGTGCGCCCAGCCCGTGCTGCCACGGTCCCCCGCGTTCGTACACCAGGCTGTACCCCAAGACGTACGCACACACCTCCTCCGGATCGACCGACAGCGACCGCAGCGCGTCCGCGAAGCGATCGAGTATCAACAGACAGCTCACGAGTTCGTGCGGGCTCGCCTCCCGAACCGGGGCGTCGCCGAGTCCGGCCTCCCGAAGCGACGCGACGAACCCCTCTTCGGCGAGCCGGTCCCGCAGCTCCGCCGGGTCAAAGAAGCGCTCGCAGACGTGCGAGAAGGGCGGATGGCCGACATCGTGAAGCAGACACGCACACTCCAACGTCGACTGTATCTCGTCTACCGTCTCCGGCGAGGTCTCCCGGGTGAAGTACGGCTCCTCGCGGAGGTTCTCGAAGACGCGACGGCCGAGGTGATAGACCCCGAGGCTGTGTTCGAACCGCGTGTGATTGGCGGCCGGATAGACGAGATGCGTCGCCGAGAGCTGTTTGACGTGCCGAAGCCGCTGGAACGCCGACGTGTCGATCACGCGATCGACGAGCGGGTCGGCGAGTTCGATGTACCCGTGAACGGGATCTTTGATCTGTGTAGTCATGTGTGAACGAACGCGATCACCACGCGAGGCGGGCAGCGAAGCGCCGAGCGTCCGGTCGACGAACGAACGGCCGAGCGCGACATCCGAGACGGTACCGTCGACGCCACAAGACCCGATGACCGCGGTAGTGACGGGACCGGCGTAACGGACGCAGTGCGGCCGCCGTTCCCGCCAATACCGAGGCATTGCGTCCGGGTACCGTCCCGGAGAGTTGCGACCGCCGGCGGAAATCCGAGCGCACCGGGTCGGCGATCAGTACCGCGAGGGGATGAACGCCATCCCGGCGAGCATGATCGACGACAGAATCGAGAGGATGAGCACGCGCGATAGACCGCTGTTGTACTGGTTGAACTGTTCGATCTCGGACGCCTGTGACTCGTACGCCTCGATATCCGTCGTCATCTGAAGCGTCGACGCGTCGGGGAAGTGAGCGACGTACTCCGTGTCACCGACGGTCACCGTCGAGTGCTGTTCGATCTCGATCGTCTCCGTCTGGGTGGTCTCCCACACGACGACGGCCCCATCGGCCGTCACGTCGTCGACGGTGACCGTGTTCCCGTTGTACTGGAGCGTGTCTCCAGACGCATACGATCGCTCCTCGGGCTCGGGGAAGTACTCGTCGGCCGGGACCGACGTGGTCTCACCGGACTCGTCGGTCACCAAGACGAACTCCTCACCGGCGTCGGAGGTGACCGTCTGGTTGTCGGCCGAATCGTCGGCTTCGAGGATCGCCTGCCGGTCGAGCACCTCGACGAGCGTGAACTCGGAGGGGCTCTCCCCGGTTATCTCGACCCGCCACTCGCGGTCGTCGATCGACACCGTCGAGCCGTTCGTCCACGTCTCCGACGTCTCCGCCGTGAATTCGCGTTCGAGCGTGCCCGTGACCACCGTCGTCGCCGCACCGCCGTGGCCACCACCGCCCTCCTCGCTCTCGGAAATACCCACGGTGTACGACTCGCCACCGATCTGGACGGTGTCACCGTTAGCGGCGTCTACCTCCGGGCTCTCAAACGCTATTTCCGGACTATCGGCCGTCGCGGTCAGCGCGCCCGCCACGCCCGCAACGGCGAGGAAGAGCGCGACGAACACGGCCACAGCGCGTCGTTGCATAGTTCACGCATGGGTCACCCGGTGTTTAACGGTTACTAAGCGGGTCAGTTCGCGAGCAGGATCCGGCGTCCCGCCTCGAACGATAAGAAAAAGCCAAGGGCCGGATTTGAACCGGCGTTGGGCGGCTCTGCAGGCCGCTGCGTCTGACCGAACTCTGCCACCTTGGCACCAGTCGGACGTACCGCTGTCGAGCGTTTAAGCTTAGCGGTCGCGTGCGAAACCGCGAGGCGCGGGCTCGCAACACATGAAAACAGCCCACGGGCAGTGTGCCCGTGGGCTGGTAGGTGAGAGCAGAATGCTCTCGTATGAATGGGGAGGCGGCGACTCGTGGTTTCCAGAGGATCGCTCACTCCAGTACTTCACGATACGCTGGTGGGCTTAACTTCCGTGTTCGGAATGGGTACGGGTGTCTCCCCACCGCTCTGGCCGCCTTCATGCCGACTCTCGGATTCGAACCGAGACTCTCTCTGTCCGTCGAGACGTTAAGAGACGCCTGTGTCGGTCGTGGTTCGGTATCAACCGTGTATATCGTGCGATCCAGGTACCGCCTGAACTCATGCGAGTCGTGGCGCGTCAGCGCCAATGAATGTGGCTCGGTCTGTTAGTTCTCGTGGGCTTAACACCTCGTTGCCTCGGTGCGTACACCCCGAGTCTATCGAACTCGTCTTCTACGAGTGACCTCTGTGGTACCTCTTTTCCATGTGGGTTTCGAGCTTAGATGCGTTCAGCTCTTACCCCGTGTCGCGTGGCTACTCGGCAGCTGCCCTTCCGGACAACCGATTACACCAGTGGCGACCAAACGTAGTTCCTCTCGTACTATACGTTCGTTCACGTCAGGTACCTCACACCCCCAATAGATAGCAGCCGACCTGTCTCACGACGGTCTAAACCCAGCTCACGACCTCCTTTAATAGGCGAACAACCTCACCCTTGCCCGCTTCTGCACGGGCAGGATGGAGGGAACCGACATCGAGGTAGCAAGCCACTCGGTCGATATGTGCTCTTGCGAGTGACGACTCTGTTATCCCTAAGGTAGCTTTTCTGTCATCTACGGGTCCCATTCCGGAACCTCGTAGGTTCGCTAGACCACGCTTTCGCGTCAGCGTTCCTCGTTGGGAAGAACACTGTCAGACCATCTTGTGCTCTTGCGCTCTTCGCCGGATTCCCGACCCGGCTGAGATGATCTTCGGGCGCGCTCGATATCTTTTCGAGCGCGTACCGCCCCAGTCAAACTGCCCGGCTACCGGTGTACTCCTCCCGGAGTGAGAGTCGCAGTCACCGACGGGTAGTATTTCAATGTTGACTCGGTGGCGTGCTAGCGCACGTACCTGTGTAGCGTCTCCTACCTATGCTGCACATCGGCGACCACGTCTCAGCGACAGCCTGCAGTAAAGCTCTATAGGGTCTTCGCTTCCCCTTGGGGGTCTCCAGACTCCGCACTGGAACGTACAGTTCACCGGGTCCAACGTTGGGACAGTGGCGCTCTCGTTTATCCATTCATGCAAGCCGCTACTGAAGCGGCAAGGTACTACGCTACCTTAAGAGGGTCATAGTTACCCCCGCCGTTGACGGGTCCTTCGTCCTCTTGTACGAGGTGTTCAGATACCCGCACTGGGCAGGATTCAGTGACCGTACGAGTCCTTACGGATTTGCGGTCACCTGTGTTGTTACTAGACAGTCGGAGCGCCCGAGTCACTGCGACCTGCCTCGTCGGAGGCAGGCATCCCTTCTTCCGAAGGTACGGGACTAACTTGCCGAATTCCCTAACGTCGGTTCTCCCGACAGGCCTTGCCTTGCGCTGGCAGAGCACCTGTGTCGGATCTCGGTACGGACACTATGCTTGCCTTTTCACGGGCCCTATGTACGGCTGACTTTCGCTGTTTCGCGTTTCGCTCGCTTCGTACCGTGACGGTTTCCACGAGTTTCCACGATTCGACCGGGCGAGTGCCCGGCTCAGCGTTCCACACGGCGTCGGCGTTTACTGCATAGCGGCGCTGGAATATTAACCAGCTTCCCGTCGGTGTAGTCAAGTTGTGGTACACCTTAGGACCGGCTAACCCTCGGCTGAACGGCAGTGCCGAGGAACCCTTGCTCTTCAGGCCGTCGAGGGTCTCACCCGACTATCGCTGCTACTGTGACCAGGATTGTCGTTACTGGACGGTCCACACGAGCTCTCGCCCGGGCTTCCGTCCGACCAGTACGCCAACCTACACGGTTGCCTTGTGACAGGCACGGCCAGGTCTCGGTGGTAGATTTGAGCCCCGATCATTTTGGGCGCCTCAAACCTCGGCCGGTAAGCTGTTACGCTTTTCTTAGCGGGTAGCTGCTTCTAAGCTCACCTCCCGGCTGTTTAGGGCTTGAGACCACCTTCGAATCGCACTTAATCTACACTTTGGGACCTTAACCCGGCTCTGGGTTGTTCCCCTCACGGTACACAGGCTTACCCCGCGCACCGGACTCCCTTCGTCTACAGCGCCTGCGGGTTTGGAGTTCGACAGGATGGCCGACTCCTCTCGGAGGCGGGTCATCCAATCGGTAGCTCTACCCCGCGGGCTACCTCGGAAGAGGTCATGCTTCGACATGTTTCGGTTGGAACCAGCTGTTGCCAGGCTCGATGGGCCTTTCACCCCTACACACGAGTCACGAGAGGGTATTGTAGAACACCAACTCTAACAGGCCTCCACGTGGCTTTCGCCACGCTTCACCTTGCTCGCGCGTAGATCGCCTGGTTTCGGGTCGCACCCAATTGACTCCCCGCGCTTGAACACGGTGGCCCTCGCACGAATGTGCTGCGGCCGTATCGGTTTCCCTGCGCCTTCCCCGGTTCACGGGTTAGACTCGCCAATCAAGTGCACTCCCTGGGTCGTTTTTCAAAACGCACGACACGACGCCGGCTCGTCTCTCTTCCTACTAGAGAATCGCTTCTCGGTCGTTTTGAGAGACGCCTTGTACGCCCTATCGCTCGATCGCCAGCTGATTTCAGGCCCTATTGCACCGCCCTTTTCGGGGTGCTTTTCAGCGTTCGCTCACGCTACTTGTTCGCTATCGGTCTCGAGGAGTGTTTAGCCTTCTCAGGGGATGCCTGAGGTGTTCACAGAGGATATCCGACCCCTGCTACTCTGGATTTGACGCCATCCGTACTGACTCATCTTACGGGGTTGTCACCCTGTTTCACGCTCCGTTCCAGGAGACTTCAGATGAGTTGTCGAGATTTGGTTGTCAACCCGAACACCACATTGGTCCGAAGGACCTTCGGTTTGGGCTGTGTCGCGTTTACTCGCGGTTACTGACGACATCGCGTTTGCGTTCTTTTCCTGCCCTTACTGAGATGTTTCAATTCAGGGCGTTCCCTATTGCGCGTGGCAATTGTTGAACGGATTCCGATTGGGAGATCTCGTGTTCTTTCCCTCCATGCGGGTCCCACGAGCTTTTCGCAGCTTGGCACGTCCGTCGTCGGCTCTCGAGCCGAGCCATTCACCAGCTGGCACAGTAGCCAGTAGTGTGTCAGCCAACTCTCAGAAGAGAGTGCTGACGGTGTCAGAAATACTCGTCAGAGTATTCCGACTGTATATGGTTCACTGACGTTCCACGAACTCGGATGAGTTCAGTGGACGTCTGGATCGCACGTATACACGGTTGTCATCGAATCGCCCCGGGTGTGTGCGGGGCGTTCGTCGAACCCTTCCCATCCGCGGTTTCCCGGGATGGTGCATCGGTCGTCGTGTTCAATCCGAGTCGCGTCTCCCACTTAAGGGGACGGATTTGGACTGAACGGACATGGACTCACTGGGATTCGAACCCAGGGCATCCTCCTTGCAAGGGAGGCACTCTACCGCTGAGCTATGAGCCCACCTTCCCTGTGGGGAAGGTCTGTCTCGCGTGTTGTGTGGGCCGTGGTCGTTCTAGGGTGTCCAAGCCGGTGGGTGGACGGACGTACACAGACTAGTGCGAATGAGTAGTGACCGTTCTGGTGAACGGTCGTAAGGTGAGCCTCCCGTGTGGGAGGTCTCGGGTCGGTGGAGGTGATCCAGCCGCAGATTCCCCTACGGCTACCTTGTTACGACTTAAGCCCCCTTGCGAAGCCCAGATTCGACGTGCGTGGCACGCCTCATCCGGACCTCACTCGGGTGCTTTGACGGGCGGTGTGTTGGCAAGGAGCAGGGACGTATTCACCGCGCGCTTGTGACACGCGATTACTACCGAATCCAGCTTCATGTGGGCGAGTTGCAGCCCACAATCCGAACTACGATCGAGTTTCTGAGATTACCGTCTCCTTTCGGAGTTGGAACCCTTTGTCTCGACCATTGTAGCCCGCGTGTTGCCCAGCACATTCGGGGCATACTGACCTACCGTTGCCCGTTCCTTCCTCCGTGTTAGCCACGGCGGTCCTCCTACTGTCCCCAGCTACCTCGCGGTACTGCTGGCAAGTAAGGATGCGGGTCTCGCTCGTTGCCTGACTTAACAGGACGCCTCACGGTACGAGCTGACGGCGGCCATGCACCTCCTCTCTGAACCTCGGATAAGGTCATCAACCTGGTCGTCATTAGTACAGTCGATGCTGGTGAGATGTCCGGCGTTGAGTCCAATTAAACCGCAGGCTCCTCCGGTTGTAGTGCTCCCCCGCCAATTCCTTTAAGTTTCATCCTTGCGGACGTACTTCCCAGGCGGTCTGCTTAGCGGCTTCCCTGCGGCACAGCACCCACTCGTAGTGGGAGCCACACCTAGCAGACATTGTTTACGGCCAGGACTACCCGGGTATCTAATCCGGTTCGAGACCCTGGCTTTCGTCCCTCACTGTCGGATCCGTTCTCGCGACGTGCTTTCGCCATCGGCGGTCCGTCCAGGATTACGGGATTTCACTCCTACCCCGGACGTACCCGTCGCGCCTTCCGGTCCCAAGCCACGCAGTTTCTACCGGGCGTCCACCTGTTGGGCAGGTGGATTTCCCGATGGACTTGCGTGGCCAGCTACGGACGCTTTAGGCCCAATAAGATCGGCCATCACTTGGGCTGCCGGTATTACCGCGGCGGCTGGCACCGGTCTTGCCCAGCCCTTATTCTGGTACCGCCTTAGGGTACCGAAAAGCACAGGCGCTATGCCTGTGCACTTGGGATCCCCCTATCGCACTGTCGTGCAGTGTAAAGGTTTCGCGCCTGCTGCGCCCCGTAGGGCCCGGAATCTTGTCTCAGATTCCGTCTCTGGGTTCTCACTCTCATGACCCATACCGATTATTGGCACGGTGGGCCGTTACCCCACCGTCTACCTAATCGGCCGCAGCCACATCCTTCGGCGCCGGAGCGTTTGGCATACCACTCATTCCAGTGGTGGTATGGTATGTACTATTAGCCTCAGTTTCCCGAGGGTATTGTACTCCGAAGGGTAGTTTGGCCACGTGTTACTGAGCTATTCGCCACGAGTATGAACTCGTACGACTAGCATGGCTAAATCGGATCCCAATAGCAATGGCCTCCGGCAGGATCAACCGGAATGAGTATCCTTCGAGCCTGATTCCCGGCTCGAAGGGGGTGTTGGCGGGTGTCAATCTCGTTGGAGACGAGAGTTGACACACCATTGCATTGGTCTGTGTGGTGTCCGGTTCCAGCCAGCGGCTTGGATGGCACCGAACGACCACGGCTCACATCAGATCGCCGCTTACGCCGGAGCGCAGGGGGCGCGATCCTCATCTCTCGCGGACCTGAACGTATCGTCCGACAGGTCATAAACCCATCGAACCACATCAGGTCCAAGCGAAACCGGGCCGAGTTGAACGGCCCGAGTCCGCGATGCGTTCTTCGCATTTCTTCAAATGCCGGGGTTGTACTTAACCCCGTCGAACCATCTGCGCCACGTCATGCGGTTTCATGCCGAGACGGGAGAGACGACTGACCGGCTCGGATCGACGCGGGGGCCACGGTCCGAGATAGCGTCTCCGCGTCGATCCGGGTCCGTCCGACCCACGGCTAAAAGGAGAGATCGGAATCAACGCGCCCGGAGAGGACTACTCCTCGTCGAGGTACTCGATGCCTTGCTTCGAGACGTTGGCCTTGGTGATGTCGTCGAGGTCGTTGAGCCAGAAGTCCTCCTCCGCCTCGTCGACCTCCGGGGCGCTGTCCTTCCAGGCCCATCCCTCGTACTCGTGGACCTTTCGGGTCCCCTTCTCGCGGAGGCGAAGCGTCGTTCGCTCCGCCTCATCCTCAGAGGGTGCCGGGTCCAGCGTTCGAGCGGCCTTGAGTGCCGCCTGACGCGGCATGTTTCCCGAGAACTCGCTCGGTTCCGATCCGTCTTCCTCTCGAAGGGCAAAGTTTCGCTTACCGTCTTCACGTACCATGGTTTTGCCTCCATGAGACACCAGCACACAGTGTGTAATAAATATATCGGGAAAATGAAAGCTGTGCGGCACAACATTTATATATTATACCGGGCACTGGTTGCGGTTTCCGGACGGAGACGGGCGCGACGGCGTTCGGATCCCGTCCAAGTTCCCTCGAACGCTGCGGCGCGCGGAGACGCGAGCGAGGGAAAATCGGGTAAACAACACTTATGTGTCTGCTATTGCGAAGTGCGACAAGCACACCCGCGATGGTCCGTAAAAAGAAGCTCAGCCCCAGTGGCGCGAAAGACGACGAGGGGGAGTACCACAACGTCCACGTGAACCTCCACGAGGACGAGCTCGCCGTCGCCGGCATGGATATCGGTGACGAGGTGTTCGTCCGAGTCCGAGACGGCAAGATAATCATCCAGAAGGCGGACGCGAATCCGGACCAGCTCGAACACGACTTCTGACGCCGAGCGCGGTACTACGTCTCGAAGATCCGTCCCAGCGGCGGCGTCGGTTGCGGTCGGCGGATTGATTGTCGCTCGTGACGAGACTCAGACGATGGGCGCGTACGACCTGTTGAAACCGGCACTGTTCCGGCTTCCACCGGAGACCGCACACGGACTGATTCATCGACTGCTCGGCGGCGTTCAGGGGACGCCGGTCGGGTCGGCGCTCGCCGAGCGGTACACGGTCGACGACGAGCGACTCGCGGTCGACGCGTTCGGGTCGACGTTCTCGAATCCGGTGGGCGTCGCCGCCGGGTTCGACAAGAACGCGGAGGTGCCGCGGGCGTTGGCCTCGCTCGGGTTCGGACACGTCGAGATCGGTGGGGTCACCGCCGAACGGCAGCCGGGGAACCCACGCCCGCGACTGTTTCGACTCCCGGAGGACGAAGCGCTCGTCAACCGGATGGGGTTCAACAACGAGGGCGCGGACAGGGTCGGAGAGCGTCTCGACCGCAACCCCCTCCCGGACGTGCCGGTCGGGATCAACATCGGGAAGTCCAAGTCGACGCCCCTCGCCGACGCCCCCGACGACTACCTGTACACGTACGAGCGCGTCGCGGACGCGGGCGACTACTTCGTCGTCAACGTCTCCAGCCCCAACACGCCGGGGCTCCGTGAACTCCAGAACCGGGCCGCCTTAGAGCGCATCCTCGGAACGCTCGACGACGCCGGTGCCGACCCGCTCCTCGTGAAGCTCTCACCCGATCTCCCTGACCCGGCCGTCGCGGACGCGCTCGCGGTCGTCGACGACCTCGACCTCGACGGCGTCATCGCGACCAACACGACGACGTCGCGCCCGGACTCGCTCCGGAGCCACAACCGGGCCGAGCGGGGCGGGCTCTCGGGGAAGCCGATCGAGTCGCTGGCGACGGAGCGGGTGCGGTTCGTCGCGGAGCGGACCGACGTTCCGGTGATCGGGGTCGGCGGCGTCTCCGACGCCGCGGGCGCGTACGAGAAGATACGAGCGGGCGCTTCGATGGTCCAACTGTACACCGGACTCGTCTACGAGGGGCCGGGACTCGCGCGCGACATCAACGAGGACCTTCTGGAGCTGCTCGACCGTGACGGGTTCGAGTCGGTCGAGGACGCGGTCGGTACGGACCTGTGAGAGAAACGGGTCGGCGGCGGAAACCTACGCCTCGTTTCGGACGATGACGACGACGTCGTCCGCCTGAAGCAGTTCGCCCTCGCCCTGATACTGTCGCTCTTCTTCGACCGCGAACTCGTCGTCGACCAGCGTGACGCCCGCGACGCGGAGTTTGTCGCCGTCGATCTCGTAGTCACCCTGCGCCAGCGCGGCCTCGATGTCGCCGACCTGATCGCCGTACTTCGGACCGACGGTGGCGTAATCGAGGTCGATACCGGTGATGACCGTCTCGACGGGTGCGTCGCCGTCGGGGTGGACCGCGAGGTCGTCGACGTGCATGACGCCGGTGATGTCGTCCTCGAACCCGCGGACGTCGGCGTACACCTCGACGGCGTCGAGCGGGGCGGTGAGCGGGAGCTGGTTCTCGCTTTTGTACTTCCGGAGCGCGCCGACGACTGCGGTCGCCGCGGTTCCGGCGTCGCGGTCGGCCTCGACACTAAGCGGCTCGGGCCAGTCGGCGAGGTGGACCGACTCGCTCGCGCCGTCCGCGAGGCGGATCCCGTCGACATCGGCGGCGTCCGGCACGGCATCGGCGTACATGTCGTGCCACAGTTCTTCCGTGACGTGCGCGAGCAGCGGCGCGAACAGCTTCAGGAACCGGCGGTGTGCGGTCCGGAGCGTGTACGCCGCCGCGTCGTCGTCGCGCTGTTTCGCGATCTCGAGGTAGTCGTCACAGAACGTGTTCCAGAAGAAGCTCCGGAGTTCGTCCCGGGCCTTCGAGAACGCGCGCTCTTCGAGCAGGTCGGTGAGCCGCTCGACCTCGGCGTCGAGCTCGGCCAGCAGCCAGCGGTCGAGTTCGCGCAGGCCGTCGTCCGGCTCGGCCGGGAACGGCTCCGGCGCGAGCGACTCGACGAGCTTCGAGGCGTTCCACAGCTTCCGGATCAGCTTCTCGCCCGCGCGGAGGTCCTTCTCCTTGAACGGGAAGTCGTCGCCGACCGCGGTCCCGGCCGCCCAGTAGCGCGTGGCGTCGACCGGGAACTCCTCCAAGACCGTCTCGGGTTCGACGACGTTGCCGACGGACTTGGACATCTTCTCGCGGTTCTCGTCCAAGACGTGCCCGTTGATCATCGTCTCCTCGAACGGCACCTCGCCGGTGTGCTCGTAGCACTTGACGAGCGTGTGGAACAGCCAGAAACTGATGATGTCGTGACCCTGCGGCCGGAGGTCGAACCGATACAGCTCCGGGCGCTCCATCGTGAACTCCCCGGCCTCCTCGTCCCAGTCCCAGCCGGCGTTGATGAGCGGCGTGAGACTGGAGGTGGCCCACGTGTCGAGCACGTCGTCTTCGGGCTCGAACCCGTCGTGCCCGCACTCGGGACAGGCGTCGACGGGCGGGTCGTCGGAGAGCGGGTCGACGGGGAGGTCCGTCTTCTCGGCGATGATCTCCTCGCCGCAGTCCTCGCAGTACCACACCGGGAACGGGATGCCGGAGGAGCGCTGGCGGGAGATGAGCCAGTCCCACTGGAGCCCCTCGACCCAGTGTTCGTACCGGGTGAACATCTTCTCGGGCGACCACTCCATCTCCCGGCCGACGTCGAGGTACTCGTCGGTCTTGTCGAGCATCTCGACGTACCACTGCTCGGTGACGAGGAACTCGACGCTCGTCCCGCAGCGCTCGTGGACGTTGACCGTGTGGGTGATGTCGCGGCGGTCCAACAGCGCGCCCGCCTCGTCGAGGTCCTCGACGATGGCCTCGCCGGCCTCCGAGGAGTGGAGGCCCTCGTACTCCTCGGCGACCTCCGTCATGTGGCCGGACTCGTCGATGGCGACCCGGAGGTCGAGGTCGTGGACCTGATACCATTCGATGTCGTTCTGGTCGCCGAACGTACAGCACATCACGATGCCGGAGCCGGTCTCGGTGTCGACGCGCTCGTCGGCGATGATCGGCACCTCGTGGCCGAACAGCGGGACCTCGGCGGACTCGCCGACGAGGTCCTGGTTCTCGTCGTCGTCCGGGTGGACGAAGACGGCGACGCAGGCCGGGAGGAGTTCGGGGCGCGTCGTCGAGATGACGAACTCGTCCGGGAGGTCGTCGCTCGCGTCGCTTCCGGCGACGGAGAACGCGATGTCGTTGAAGTGGCTGGCCTGCTCGTCGTCCTCGGTCTCGACCTGCGAGATGGCGGTCTCGCACTCGGGACACCAGATCGCCGGGGCCTTCTCGCGGTACTCGCGGCCCTGGTCGTACAGGTCGACGAACGACAGCTGGGAGACGCGCTGGACGCGCGGCTCGATCGTCTGGTAGGTGTGGTCCCAGTCGACGGAGACGCCGAGCGACTGGACGTTCTCGGTGAACTGCTCCTCGTAGTCGGCGCACACCTCGCGGCACTTCGCCTGGAACTCGCGGCGCTCGAACTCCTGATGGCGGATGTCGAGCTCGTCCTCCGTCAGGCGCTCGGAGGCGATCCCGTTGTCGTCGTAGCCGAACGGGAAGAAGGTCGCGCCGCCGTTCATCCGCTCGAAGCGGGCGACGAAGTCCTGGAGGGTAAACCCGTACAGGTGGCCCATGTGGAGGCTCCCCGATACCGTCGGCGGCGGGGTGTCGATGGAGAAGACCGTGTTCGGATCGACCGGATCCTCGTCGGGGTAGGCGTACGTCTCCTCGTCGACCCATCGCCGCTGCCACCGCGGCTCGACGGCGTCGGGGTCGTACTCTCCACTGGGCATTTCAGCCACACGTTCCGCCGGTTCCCCCTTAACGGACTCGGTTACGCGGAGACGGTAGCGCGGCCGAGTGGGGGATTCGGGCAGATTTAGGCGTTCAGACCCGGTCGTCGAGGTCGTGTTCAGCGGCCATCTTCGACGCCTCCGTCGTGAACCGTTCGACCTCGTCGGCCGGGCTCTCGCCGAGCGCGGTCTCCTCGACCTCGCGACCGGCGGTGATCCCGTCGCCGGTGACGAGCCGCTGTTCGGCCAACTCCTTCGTGTGCATCCGTTCGCCGTCCTCGGTGGCGTAGGTGAGCCGGACAAGCCCCTTCGAGTCGAACTGTCGGTCGACGAGCCAGACGGTGGTCATCGTCGGTGGTATCGACCGCGAGCGAATTAAACCGGGCGATCGATGGGAGTGGCCGCCTCGCGGCGCGACGTCAGCTCCGCGTCCGCCCATTCGACCGCGGCCGGCGAGTCGTTCACCACCATCCCGGTGGCGTCTCCGGTCTGTCGGAACGTGATCCCCGCGTGGTCCCCCTCCGGGGTCTCGATCAGCCACAGCGCGTACGGGAGCGGACCCGCGCTGCGGTACAGAGAGAAGGAGTCGCGGGAGACGAGCGACGCGACCGGCGTGTCAGAGAGCGCGGAGAGCGCCTCGACCACCTCCGGNTCGGCGATCACCTCCACGTTGAGTCCTTCGCGATCGAGCGCCCCGGTTCAGGATGAACACGTCCGACTTGAGCACGGTCGAGCAGCCCCGCATCGCCGTCGCCCGTTCGAGGAGTTCGCTGCTCGCCGTCGCCGCCTCGGACGGCGCGTGCGGGTCCGCGACGGTCACGGTCGCCCCGGTGAGGAACGCCGACGGAAGCGACGCGTCGTCCGGGAGCTCGTTCAACAGCGGGGCCGCCCGCTCGACCGTCCGCGTTGCGGCCGCGTAGCGGTCGTGTTCGGCGAGTGCGAACCGACCCGTCGCGGTGAGAGAGTACGTCCCGCCGCACGACTCGACGCAGTCGACGTCTTCCAGATCGGCGATTGCGCGGTCGACCGTCGACCGCGAACTCGACAGCCGATCGACGAGTTCCGGCTTGCTCGCGGGCGCGTCGGCGAGGCTCCGAAACACGTCCGCGCGCTTGTAGAGCGCCGATCGGAGCGCGTGTCCGTCCGGTTCCATGCGGGGGAAACGCGCGTCCGGATTAAAAACGGCCCGGCGGAGAACGGCGGAGGGCGTCGGCGTCAGCGGGCGGTTTCACTACGGTCGGGAGGTGACATACCCTCATCGTCCGGGAGATCTCCCGACGTACGGGAACCGTCACGGAACGGGGGTTCCGACCGGGGCGCGGGAACCCCGCCACGGCTTTGTACTCGCTGTTCGTACCCACAGTATGCGCGTCGAGTTCGACCGCGACACCTGCGTCGGAATGTTCCAGTGCGTCGCCGAGTGGGACGCCTTCGAGAAGAACCTGAACGACGGGAAGGCGGACCTCGCCGACAGTACCGAGGCTGAGCCGGATCTGTTCGTCGTCGAAGTCCCAGACGGCGAAGAACTGGACGCGAAGTTCGCGGCCCGAAGCTGCCCCGTCGACGCGATCGAAGTGTACGACGACGACGGCGAGCAGGTGGTATAATCGATCGGAGACGGGTGAGCGGAACGCTTCGGGATTCCCGTTGTGCGGTACGGTCGAGCCACTTTCGATGCGGAGACCACCGAAGCCCCAGCCGCGAGGACTCGGTGCGCTCGCTGTCGTTCGAAAGGCGCGAAGCGCCTTTCGTGATGACGAGAGAGCTTCGCTCTCTCGAACCACGCTCCTCGTCGCTCACTGCGTTCGCTCCTGCGGTGCTTACGTCGCGCGCCTTCGCCCTCGCGGCTGCCCCTTCGAGTCCCGCCCCGCACCGCCCCGCACCTCGCGCCTCCCCAGCCTCGTCGGTCGCCTCCGCGTTGCTCCGGCGAACGACTCCCTC
>NZ_CBVY010000010.1:71331-72472 GCF_000513435.1 Halorubrum sp. AJ67
TCNCCTATCCCCTGTGTNCCTTGCCTCCACGACTTCGTCGANCGCCTCGCCGATCGCGCCCGACTCGCCGTCGGTCATCGCGGAGGGGCGACCACGTCCGCGCCCGCGTCGGCCTGCGAGACGGCGGTCTTCGCGAGGAGGTCGAGCGTCTCGTCGTTTTTGACGGTGAGCGTCGGGTCCGTCTCGGCGGACTCCTCGATCACGCCGCAGTGGCCGTGATCGGTGTACTCACAGAGGCAGACGTCGCCGATCACCGTCGCGTCCGTCTCCGCGTCGATCCGCCGGATTGCCCGCTGGACGACGCCGTCGTCGGCGTACGCCCGGCTCCCCTCGGGGTCTTTCGACTCGGGGACGCCGAAGAGGATCACGGTCTCGACGCCGGTCTCGGTGATCTCCTCGACGCGGTCGACCGCCTGTTCGACCGGGACGCGCTCGTGGCCCGGCATCGTCTCGATCGGCACGCGCTCGTCGGTCGTCGCGTCGACGAAGACGGGTGCGACCAGGTCGGACGCCGAGAGGTCGGTCTCGGCGACCAGCGGGCGAACGCCGTCGGTCCGGAGTCGGCGTGGCCGGTCCGTGAGGTCCATGTGGGGGCGTTGGCCCCGCGCGGTCTTTTAGCGTTCGTCTCGAAGCGGGGCGTTCGGTGGCCGAGTGCCACCGGTGGGGCCGGAGGTCCGACGCGGAGGAGGGCGAAACAGTGCGACTACTCGGAGGACTCGATGTCGATTCGGTCTCGGAGCTCCGCCAGCTCGTCCGACTCCGCGAGCTCCTCGACGCGCTGTTTGAAGTGCGACTCGCAGAGCCCGACGACCACGCCGCGCTGCTCGGCCTCGTACGTGGCCTCCCGGTCGCAGTAGTGACACCGCATACGCGCCACTC
Source organism: Halorubrum sp. AJ67 (assembly GCF_000513435.1). Classification (NCBI taxonomy): domain Archaea; kingdom Methanobacteriati; phylum Methanobacteriota; class Halobacteria; order Halobacteriales; family Haloferacaceae; genus Halorubrum; species Halorubrum sp. AJ67. The sequence goes on from NZ_CBVY010000010.1 coordinate 72,211, forward strand.
CGTTCGGCGCGGGCTTAATCCTGTTCGTCGGTCGTCGCTCCGGCGGAGCCCTCCTCGATCGGGACCGGCTCGGGGAGGCGCTTGCGGACCGGGGCGAACGCCGATCCCGTCAGCCCCGCGACGCCGAGCGTCCGTTCGTGCGCGTCGGTACCGCCGGTCTTGAGCAGGTCGGCCTCGGCGGCGACGCGGTCGATCCGCGCGTCGTCGACCGCGCGGCCGTACGGGTAGAACCGCTCGACGGCGTCGACCGCGTCCCGCTCGC
>NZ_CBVY010000010.1:73652-74544 GCF_000513435.1 Halorubrum sp. AJ67
GAGGCGGTCGATCTCCGCGTCGAGGGCGTCGGTGTGTTCCACGCCGTACCCGAGGAGGTCGAGCCGCTCGAAGCCGGCGTCGACGCGGAGTTCGATCCCGCGCACGATCCGGACGCCGTCGCGCTCGACGACCGGCGCGTCGAGACCCGGGTGGATCCGGTCGTGGTCGGTGACTGCGACCCAGTCGACGCCGGCGTCGCGGGCGGCCGCCGGCACCTCGTCTAGGGTGAGCGTCCCGTCCGAAACGGTCGTGTGCGCGTGGAGGTCGGCGACGACGGGGTCAGCGGAGTCGGCGGGCATAAACGCGGATAGCGGGGCCTGTCACTAATCGACGGCGGTTCTGGACGGCGTCGGGATTGGACGGATATAAGGCGGTATAAGGTATCCCCTCCGACTAAGGTTGTACATGGACAATCATTAAGAACTATCGGCGGCTTTCAGCTGTTGATGCGCTTGAACGGCGTCGACGACCGACTCGAACGGCACCAGTACCCGACCACCTCCGAGGAGATCATCGCGGCTCACGGAAACGCGACCGTAGAGCTCGCGAACGGGTCCGAGCGGCTCGGCGACGTCTTGGAACGGTTCGGCGACCAGACGTTCGAGGACGCCGGCGAGGTGTTCACCGCGATCCGAGCCGGCGTCTGTCACCGCGGCGTCGGTCGCCGGTTCTACTCGGACCGGGACCCGACCACCGACGCGGAGGACGGGCCCTCGCCGGTCTCGTTCTGACGCGGCGAACCGCACGGAGTCCGTACCCTCTCTTTCGAGATCCGACCGAGGAGCGACGCGGCTACGACACCGGATCGACGACCTCGGAGAGGTCGAGCGGGATCGACCCCTTCCGATACCCCTCAACCGAGCCGTCCGGCTCGGCGCGGTACACGACGGC